>QIDK01000044.1 GCA_003228405.1 Gammaproteobacteria bacterium
GCTAATAGCGGGCTATTAGCTGCAATCTTCGTCTTGTATCTGAAATTTTTTGACAACAATCTCATCAACCAGACTTAATCAGAGGTTCCCTAGTGGATATTGCAATAAAAATACTGATTTATGCGACACCTATTCTACTTGCGGTTAGTCTGCATGAAGCCGCGCATGGCTGGATAGCACATTTACTGGGTGACCCTACCGCCAAACGTTTAGGTCGCTTAACCGCAAACCCGTTAAAGCACATAGACCCTGTCGGCACCATACTGGTGCCGATTATAATGGTGGTAGTACTGGGGTTTCCTTTTGGCTGGGCCAAGCCTGTGCCGGTGGATGTGCGAAATTTTGTGCACCCGCAGAAAGATATGGCATTAGTTGCGCTGGCCGGTCCGGTGTCTAACTTTTTAATGGCTATTTTCTGGACGCTGGTGTTATTTGCCTCAACCCGCTTATTACCCTATGGCACGCTTTTACTGGTCATGAAAGCCATGGCAGAAGTTGGGGTGGTGATTAATCTTATATTGATGGTTTTAAACCTGTTACCCGTGCCACCACTGGACGGTGGCCGAATTGTAACCGGTATTTTGCCGTATAATTTAGCCGTTTATTTTGTGCGGCTGGAAATGATCGGTATGTGGGTGGTTATTTTTCTTTTAGCCAGTGGAATTCTGGGTAAAATACTCATGCCCATGGTGCAGATGATCCAGAATAATTTATACGCCATTTTTGGCCTGGGATAGTATCAGCTTCCCTGGCATTTACTTTAAGACAGCAGTCCTTAGGAGATATTTTGAGTTTAGTCCCAACGCAACATCAGCGTGTATTATCAGGTATGCGCCCCACCGGCCCGCTGCATCTTGGTCATTACCACGGGGTGCTAAAAAACTGGGTTAAATTACAGCACGAGTACGAGTGCTTTTTCTTTGTGGCTGACTGGCATGCCCTTACCACCCATTATGAAGATCCACGTATTATCGCTGATAGCACTCAGGACATGGTGATTGACTGGCTTGCAACAGGGGTTAGCCCCGGGGCGTCGAAAATTTTTATCCAGAGCCGGGTGCCTGAACATGCGGAACTGCATCTGCTGTTATCCATGATTACTCCACTGGGCTGGCTTGAGCGGGTGCCCACATACAAAGATCAGCAGGCAGAGCTTAAAGAAAAAGATTTAGCCACCTATGGCTTTCTCGGCTACCCCTTGCTGCAGTCGGCGGATATTCTGGTGTATAAAGCCGGTCAGGTGCCGGTGGGAGACGATCAGGTCGCCCACGTTGAACTGACTCGCGAAGTGGCTCGGCGCTTTAATCATATATATGGCCGTGAGCCGGGTTTTGAAGAAAAGGCAGAGGCCGCGGTTAAAAAAATGGGTAAGAAGGACGCCAAACTCTACCGGGATTTGCGTAAACGCTATACAGAGCAGGGTGATCAGCAGGCACTCGATGTCGCCCAGGCGCTGCTGGAAAATCAGCAGAATATCTCGCTGGGCGATCGTGAACGACTGTTTGGGTTTTTAGAAGGTTCAGGCAAAATTATTTTACCCGAACCTCAGGCACTGTTAACACCGGCCTCAAAAATGCCGGGGCTGGATGGGCGTAAAATGTCCAAATCTTATCGCAATGCAATTTCACTGCGCGAAGACCCGGATGAGATTGCAAAGAAATTACGTACCATGCCGACGGATACTAACCGGGTGCGACGTACCGACCCGGGTGACCCGAAGCTTTGCCCTGTGTGGAAGCTGCATGAAGTTTATTCAGATGATGCAACGAAAAAGTGGGTGAAACAGGGTTGCACCACTGCCGGCATTGGCTGTGTTGATTGTAAACAGCCAATAATAGATGCGGTGATTGCAGAACTGAAACCGATTCGTGAGCGGGCAAAAGACTATATTGACGACCCATCGGCGGTGCAGGCCATTATTGATGAAGGTTGTGAAGCCGCCAGGGATGTTGCCCGTGATACACTCGATGAAGTACGAAAAGTAATGTGCCTAAGCCGCTAATTGCTCAGATCACCCCTGTATGGCCGTATGGCTTTGTTGGAAAATGGTTACCTACACTTGTAGGCGCACATTTTTCGCCTTGCCCTGCAGCCATACAGGGGTGATCTGAACAATTATTACTCCGTAAAAGAAACTATTTATTTCGTCATCCCCGAATGCCTGTGTCGGGGATCCAGTGACTTTGAATTACTTAAGGGCGCTGAATTCCGGCTCAAAAGCATACCGGGATGACGACGTTTTATTAATCCTTATTAAAATTGTGTGATACTTAGTGTTTGAAAGATGCACTTATAAATAATAGAAAACTAACCAATGAACCAGCCCGTTGACACAACAGAAAACAGCTCTCCCAAAGAGCCCCCCTCGCAATCTGAAATGCCGTTTGCGATTATTCAGGGTGAGCCACTGGCGATGCTGCCCGAGGACCTCTACATTCCACCGGATGCACTTGAAGTGTTTATGGAGGCATTTGAAGGGCCACTCGATTTATTGCTGTATTTAATTAAACGACAGAATCTGGATGTGCTGGATATTCCCATTTCGCATATCACCACCCAATACATGCAGTACATCGATATGATGGACACCATAAAGTTTGAGCTGGCGGCAGAATATCTGTTAATGGCGGCGATGCTGGCGGAGATTAAATCGCGCATGTTATTGCCTCGCCCCGAGTCTGAAGATGATGAAAGTGATCCACGGGCTGAACTGGTGCGTCGATTACAGGAGTATGAACGGTTTAAGAAAGCGGCAGAGGATATTGATGAAATCCCACGCCAGGAACGCGATAGCTGGGTGGCTAAGGCAGAGCCACCACCCCTTAACCTGACCCGACCCGAGCCGGAGGTTGAGCTGCGGGATTTACTGGCCGCATTTAAAGAAATTCTAAATCGGGCAGATATTAATAGTCACCATATGATTCAGCGTGAAACTCTGTCTATACGAGAAAAAATGAGCCTAATACTGGCCGCAGTCAGCAGCGATGGTTTTACCGACTTCACCAGTCTGTTCAATTTTGAAGAAGGTCGGAAAGGCGTGGTCGTTACCTTTATGGCCGTATTAGAATTATTAAAAGGCGCAATGATTGATCTGGTTCAGTCAGAGGCATTTGCACCTATTTATGTAAAAGCAGCCAGTGGATCACAGCTGACTGCAGATTCAGGCCCTGATTTTGCTGCAGATTTAGACATGGATTCAGACTCAGCCCAGAATTTAAAAACAGACGAGTAATTATGCAACAAGCACAGTTAAAAAACATTTTAGAAGCTATTTTGCTCACTGCCGACCAGCCAATGGAAATACGCAAGCTGGAAGCCTTATTTGAGGCTGATGAGGAGCGTCCCACCAGTGATGGTATTTTGCAGGCACTACAAAGTCTGCAGGCAGACTACACTGGCAGAGGAGTTGAGTTAAAAGAAGTCGCCAGTGGTTATCGTATGCAGGTAATAGCAGATACGGCCACCTGGGTGTCGCGTATGTGGGAAGAAAAGCCGCCTCGATATTCAAGAGCACTACTCGAAACACTGGTGCTTATAGCCTACCGTCAGCCGATTACCCGGGGTGAAATTGAAGAAATTCGTGGCGTAAGCGTGAGTAGTCATATTATGAAAACGCTGACAGAGCGTGAGTGGGTTAAGGTGCTGGGGCATAAAGATGTTCCGGGCAGGCCCTCTATGTTTGGCACAACCCGTGATTTTCTGGATTACTTTAATCTGAAAAACCTGGATGACCTGCCCAGCCTGGCGGATATTACGGATCTGGATAAATTGCATCCAGAGCTGGCACTGGAGCAGGAAGTGTCGGCTGATGAAGAGAACCCGGAAAATTCAGAAAACGCAGAGAGCCCAGACAGTTCAGACAGTTCAGACAGTTCAGACAGTTCAGACAGCTCAGACAGCTCAGACAGCTCAGACAGTTCAGACAGTTCAGACAGTTCAGACAGTTCAGACAGTTCAGAGAGTTCAGAGAGTTCAGAGAGTTCAGAGAGTTCAGAGAGTTCAGAGAGTTCAGATGCGTCTGCATTAGATACGGATACAGTTGAAAAGAAGCAGGAATCGATAATAGAATAAGCTAAAGGCATAATTTTGATTATTATCCTGTTCTTATAAGGACAGGAACCCACCGACTCTGAAAAGCGAAGACACTGGATACCTGCCTGCGCAGGCATGACAGCATAAATGAACCCCTCACAAACACCATCTCCTTCTGCAGGTGCTGCTCCAGCAACACAATAAAGTAATACTCAATCACGCCCCTGAACCAGGGAAGATCTTAAGCTAAGAATATTGCCTGATTTCCTTCTAATGCCGCCATTCTCATGACATATATGCCGATTATCGCAATATTCGGCATCTTGAGCTGGCCAAATTGAAATTAACCGCTGTTTATGTTATATATTTAATAAGTATTTTTCCGTCTGGAGTATGGTTATGGGCGTATTGTCAGTTCAAAGTGAAGCAGTGCAGGGCATTCAGCGGGGTCTGGACGGCCTGCGAAAAAATGCATCAGAAATAGCCTCTGCTGATCAGCTAAATAAAGCTGGAGAGGGTACAGACCTTGTGGGTGCCCTGGTGGATTTGCAGCAGAATAAGATACAGGTTCAGGCATCAGCCAAGGTGGTTTCTGCAGTTGATGAAGTAATCGGCACCATTATCGATATCCGAGCGTAACGGCTCCAGTTACAGACTTCAGCACAGCAAGTACTCCACAAAAAGTACTTTATGATAGTAAACAGCGCACAAAAAGTTCAAGTCAGCAATCCGCTGGATACCAGCTCACCCCGTCGAGTTGATGATAATTCTCGTTCATCTAATGTAGATCCCCAAGATAAAGCCGCCGTGGCAAAACAGAAACAGCAGAGTGATGCTGTGGTGCGTGAGCTGCGGGCCAGAGACCGTGAGGTAAGGGCACATGAATCCGCACATGTGTCGGTGGGTGGAAGCCTGGTGCTGAGTGGCCCGACGTTTACGTTTCAGACGGGCCCGGATGGTCGCTCTTATGCAATTGGTGGCGAAGTTAAGCTGGATGTCTCCCCGGTTGCCAATGATCCTGCTGCTACGGTAGACAAGGCAGGGCTAATTCGTGCTGCTGCTCTGGCACCGGCCAAACCCTCACCACAGGACTTAAGCGTTGCTGCAAACGCAAATAAGCTGGCAGCCAGAGCACGGGTCGATTTAGCCATATTGCGCAGAGATGAAGCCGAGCTGGATCGAGAACAGGAACAGTTAAATAATGCGTCAGATACAAATGATGTATCAGATAGCAGTGCAAATAATGCGTCAACAGAATCACAAACAGATATTCCCTTAGCCCCCGCATCAAGTGTCGATTCAGCAAATTTACAGAGTATCGAGCCCCCAGCAACTGCAATTAATGCCTTTAAATCAATCACTCAGCCTGAGTCTGCACCGGCTTTAGTCAACCAGTTCGTCTGAACCGGGCTTATTTGATTGTATTGCCCGGCAACAGGTATCTGTTTTTTGAGGGAATTAAAGCTTACTCCAGCTGCGAACCAGCTAGTAGAAATAGAAAATGCCCCGGCCAGATAATGGTTAACCGGCCAAGTGCCTATTGCCGGGTAATGCTGCCCGCCAGCAAATAACAGTTGCCATCTTTTTCTTCACAGCGTAACACTTCCATTACAATTTCAAGCGGTGGGGTAACATTATTTTCAGGTTGTATTGATACACACACCTCAGTACCCGGCTCAACGGCCTGGTCTGCAACAATGGAGATGCCATCACCGCTTAAGTCACTGACGGTACCCGATTTTTGCTGAGCAGAGCCATTAATGGTGTATTCAGCTATACATTCCAGGTTCATGCGGAAGAAGTTACGTTTTTCAGAGTAGTCTTTAGCCATAGAATTCCCGTCTGTTGTCTTACTTGATTAATCCAGTACTGCTACCAGCTGTTATCAGTGTAGAACTGAGAAAATCTAAAATCTACGCCATTTATCCGGTTTTGTGAAGAAAATCTACTATATCTAGTGGAATTTTTTTGTCATAGACACAATATTGGCATTGGTTGAAGGCTGTTCGATTTCATAGGGCCAGTCACGAATGCCGCCTTCCAGCAACAGGGTCTCAAAATGGTGTTCATGCAGCAATAGAGCCGCAACTGCACTCCTCGGGCCAGAATGGCAGTAGATAATATAGGGCTGTTTTTTACTTAATTCGGCAAGCTTGTCACTTAATTCAGAGAGTGGAATGAGCTTTGCACCGGGTATCCGACTTTCAGCATATTCCTCAGGAAAGCGTACATCCAGTAGCTTATAGCCATTGTCCAGCATGGTTTTTGCAACCTGTGCCTGTACGGTTTGCACCTCGGGGCGGCTAACGAGCTGCTGATAGTCGCTTTTGCCTAATATCAGAATTTCACTGTCTTCAAGCAGGGTGATGGTTTCATCTGTATTTTTGCCTGATACCCGAACTTCATGACCAAAAATATCCCCCACACCCAGTTCGGTAACCTGTATAAAGCGCTGATTGACCGTGTCGAATGTCTGCACTTCGGCACGGCCACTTAATATAAGGTAGTAGGCATCACTTTGTTCAGCGGGAATGGTATCACCTTTACTGAAGTGGGATGACCTCATACGAGAAAAGGCATTTTCAATATACTCAATCGGCAGACGCTGAAACAACAGGGTATTGCGAATCATATCAATATATTTAACCGTGTTTCGGGTTTTGCGCCCAATGTGATCCCAGGAGATGATGGTGTCTAAAATTTCACGATTGGCGTGGCTGATAATACAGTCGGTTTTGGCAATAATGCTACAGCTGCTTTTTTTATCAGGCAGTAAGACCGGGCTGCGCTGGGTTTCCTTTGGGTCACTGATGGTGCGGATGCTGCCTTCAAACACAATATCGATTTCACCTTCCATCAGATACAGGTAATCGTGGGAAATAGAGCCCCGCATCTGTAATATTTCATCCTGCTGCAATTCGATAATACGAATATGATTAACAATTTCCTGCAGGCGTTCAGGGCTTAAATGGTTAAAAGGAAAATAGAGATTGCTCAGTTTAAACAGAACTTTTTTCAGTTTGGTACTTATAGTCATAACGGCAGATGCTTGATTGCGACGGCTTAAAATTAAATTGATCATTTAGTATAGACGAGAAAAATACAGGCTGCTGTTAAACAGTGCACGATTATCTGGGCTCGAGCCTGAACTCAGATGGCGAAAGATCCTGAGTATCAACTGATTTTAATAGCAGGTGTTCGCTAATCTTTTTATCCTGATAATTAATACTTTCAATCACAACCCCCGGCATCTTTTGCTGGTCATAGTCTATTAGTCTGAACCGGGTGTTTCCCATGGCTAACATCAGTCGGCTTTGCATGCTGTAGTTAAAAGCATAAAAGCTGCGCAATGTGCGGTATTCTTCTGTGGTCATTTTCAGTGAGCTGGCATCGGCCAGGCAGAAATCCATTAATAATAGAGAATCTTGATATAGCTGGTAAACCTGGCAATTGATGGCATTAATTTCTTTTTGCTTCGCCGGTTTTTTTATTTTTAGCTGAGTATATTCCCCATACATTTCCGGGTATTTCAATAAATTAATCAGCGATTCTCCAACTTTCCTCTCCTCAGATTTCATCGTCTGTAATTTGTCTGCCAGCTGCTTTTCAACCTGGGCCAGCTTTTTCAGACGCTGAGCATTCAGCTGGCTAACCCGCTGATCTAAAATGGACTCATTAAACATTGAGCTTTTGCCTGAATCAGGGTCGAAGCTAATGAATTGCTGTTTTTTCTGGTTGAACAGGTTAATTCGATTTTGGCCAGACACGGTGAATTTCAGCTGATCATCTTTTATGCGGTATGTAATAAGGTGTTTGCCCTGCTTGCTTGCCTGGTCTTTTAATATCAGAGTTATGTCTGCAGTCGCGTAATGGCTGCTAGAAAGTAGTACAATAGATAGTATTATTTTTTTCATTATGTTATCCAGAATAGATTTATCCTATGAGTAGAGAACGCATACAGAAAGCTCTGGCCCGACAGGGGCTTGGTTCACGTCGCCAAATTGAGAGCTGGATTAAAGACGGCCTGATTAAGCTCAATGGTGAGCTTGTCGAGCTGGGGCAGCTGGTTGAAAGTGGCGACACGGTAATGTACAGCGGTCGTAAAATTATTATTCGTGATATACATAAGACTTTGCCACGGGTATTAATGTATCACAAGCCTGAAGGTGAAGTTTGTACACGAAATGACCCGGAAGGCCGACCAACGATCTTTGATAAGGCGCCGGGTTTAAAACATAGCCGGTGGATTGCGGTAGGCCGACTGGATATCAATACATCCGGCTTAATTCTGCTGACTGATGATGGCGACCTGGCAAACAAACTGATGCATCCTTCGAGTCAGTTACAGCGAGAATATGCGGTACGGGTTATGGGCAGAGCCAGCCCTGAACAGCTTAAAAAGCTGACTCACGGGGTTGAGCTGGAAGATGGCACGGCACGTTTTGAAGATATTGTAGAAACCCGTGCTGAAGATGAGCATGGGGTAAAATCATCCAGCTTTAACCGTTGGTATCATGTGGTATTAATGGAAGGTCGTAACCGTGAGGTGCGACGCATGTGGGAAGCCGTCGATCTTAAAGTGAGCCGCTTGATGCGGGTACGCTATGGTTCGGTGATGATGACCAAAAGTAATCGGCCGGGTCGATATTATGAACTGGAGTCAAAAGACATACGTGAACTGGCAGAACTGTCAGGTATTGTCTATGATAAATCTTTGAGGTCAGGAAAACCCATAAAGAAAGATTTTAGAATGTCGGGGCGTAAACCGACAGGCCAGCGTGGGCGAGGGGGGGCTGTTAAAAAAGTATCGGTCAGTAAACGCAGGGTAAATCATGAAAAACGTCGTTAATCTATTTATTTTACTGTTGTTATCTGTCAGTCTGCCTGCCGGTGCCAAATCTGAAGGCAGCCTGTCTGCAGGCATGGTTAATCCGGGACATGAAGAACAGCCTGCCTGGTTTAAAAACTCATTTCTTGATTTAGACGAAGATATAAAAGAAGCACAGGCGTCGGGTAAACGTCTGCTGGTGTTCTTTTATCAGGATGGCTGCCCCTATTGCAAGAAACTCTTACAGGATAATTTTGGACAAAGAGATATTGCTGATAAAACCAGAAATAATTTTGATGTGGTGGCGCTGAATATATGGGGGGATAGAGAGCTTAGTTTTGGTGATATTGAAACCACTGAAAAAGATTTTGCCGCCCGTTTAAAAGTGATGTACACACCAACACTTATTTTCTTTAATGAAGAAGGTAAGGCAGTATTACGTACCAATGGCTATTATTATCCAGCTAAATTTAATGTGGCTTTAGATTATGTGCTGGAGCGGCATGATAAAAAGGAAAAATTCAGATCCTACTTATCCCGGCTGGCACCGGCTAAATCGCAGGGTAAAATTTATAAGGAAGTTGAAACCTTAACGGCGCCTTATGATTTTAGTCAGAGATCAGCTAAATATCGTCTAATTATGTTTGAACAGAAACAGTGTGTCGAATGTGATGAACTACATAATGATATTCTCAAGCGCAAGGCCTCTATACAACAGTTAAAAAAATATGATGTTGCAGTGCTTGATATGTGGTCAGAAGATAAAATTACCCGCCCCAATGGTAAAAAAACGAGTATTAAAAAATGGGCACAGGAGTTAAATATTCAATATGCACCGAGTATGGTTTATTTTGATCCGGCAGGTAAAGAAGTGTTTAGAAGTGACGCCTATTTAAAAGCATTTCATATACAGTCAGTTATGGATTATATATCAAGTGAAGCCTATAAAACCGAGGCTAATTTCCAACGATATATCGAAGTCCGTGCTGACTATTTGCGTAAGCAGGGTGTAGAAATTGATTTAATGAAATAGTATTTAAAATAGCCACAGTAACTCCATATAAATGAATTCCTATTCCAATATCCCCACCAATATCATCTGCGGATTTCTCGGTGTCGGCAAAACTACAGCCATACAGCATTTATTAAAATGCAAACCCGATAATGAACGCTGGGCCGTAATTGTTAATGAGTTTGGCCAAATCGGTATTGATGGTGCTTTGCTGCGATCTGACTCGGTTGAAATAAAAGAAATTGCAGGGGGCTGTCTGTGCTGTGTAGGCAGCCAGTCTTTAAGTGTCGGCTTAAATCAGATAATTCGCAATATCAAGCCGCATCGAATTCTTATTGAACCGACAGGTCTGGGGCATCCGGCAAAATTAATCGATGCTTTAACGGCAGGGTTTTATAAAACGGTGCTTGATGTAAAGGCCATTATAAATTTGTTAGATGCACGCCAGTTAACGGATAAGCGCTATACTGAGAATGAAATATTTATAGATCAGTCAGGCCTTGCTGATGTATTAATAGCAAATAAACTGGATGTCTATTCTGATACAGATAAGCAGAATTTCTATGCTTATGTCATGTCTTTTCAGCCGCCAAAAACTAAGGTCGCCATGGTAGATCAGGGGCAGTTGCAATTAGCGTGGTTAAATCTAAATCGACTGGATAACAGGCAGGCAGAATTTACTCAGTCACATCAGCACCACCATCATCAGCAACAGCATAAGGCTAATAACAGTCAAAACTGGTTGATGGTTGAAGGTCGGGGGAGTGGTTATATGAGCACAGGCTGGAGAATAAATAAACAGTTTCAGTTTATAAAAAGTAACATACCAGACTGGTTAAAGTCTGTTTTTGAAGAGTCATCGGTAGAGCGTGTTAAAGGCCTTATGCATACTGATAAAGGCTGGCTATCAATAAATCATAGCCGCCATGAGCAGCAAATTTTAAACACTGAGGCACATGATGCTTCTATTCTGGAAGTTATTTCATCGGGTCATTTAAATTCTAATTTGCTTAATGAGCAATTAAAAGCTCAGCTGGTTAAATGATGCCAGAACAAACCTTAAAAATACTAACATATAATATTCATAAAGGGTTTAGCCCGGGTAATCGACGCTTTGTTTTGCATCAGATAAAATCTGCTTTACAGGCAATTGATGCGGATGTGGTTTTTCTGCAGGAGATACAGGGAGACCACAAAGTTAAGTCATCTCAATATCAGAACTGGCCTGATGAAAGTCAGTTTGAATTTCTGGCAGACCAAATCTGGCCGCATCACGCATATGGTAAAAACGCTATTTATAAATCCGGGCATCATGGTAATGCGATTTTGAGTAAATTTCCATTTATAGAATGGAATAATATTGATGTGTCTTATATGCAATCAGCTAGCCGTAGTCTTTTGCATGGTGTTATTGGCCTGTCTGGCCCGATGCCGCCGATTCATGTTATCTGTGTGCACCTGGGTCTGTTTGCGGCTGAACGTCAGCAGCAGCTAAAGAAGCTGGTGCGCAGAATAAATGATCACATTCCGCTACATGAGCCACTTATTATTGCGGGTGACTTTAATGACTGGCAGGGTAGAACAGAAAACCATTTGTGCCGTGAACTGGAAATGTTTGAGGTGTTTAAATCTGAGAAGGGAGGGCATGCAAGAACATTCCCTGCCTGGTTACCCATGCTGGCAATGGATAGAATTTACTGCCGGGGATTAAAAGTAAAGCATACCCAGCGCCTGCATGATAAACCCTGGAGAGGTTTATCTGATCATCTGCCACTACTGGCTGAGTTTGGTTTGTTATAGGCAGCCTCTGATCAATTCGGCTTAATCAGAGATTTCCTGGGTAAAATGCATTACATCAACAGATCTGGGTCTGAGTTGAATGGCACTTAACTTAAGCCCAAGAAAAAGACAACGCAAAAATGCAAATAACCGCGAATGAACGCAACAATATTAATTTATATGATGGCACAGTTGTTGGGCTTCGTGCCTCACAGCCCAACCTACAGGGAATCCTTTCACAGTCTCTTCAGCGTCAACTTACGAAAACCTGCTGTGTGGCTTATGTATTTATTAATCGGGCTTAAGAGTATGACAAATCTCGGGTCTTAATTCTTTTACTAGTAGGTTGGCGGTGAGTTTATGAACCCCAACAATAACGCTGAGATCTGAATGGCTTTTATATAAGTCAATAAAAAAAATCACAAATAACACTGTATTATTTCCAGAGAAACTGCAATTCTCTGTAGTCGATATCAGACGAATCCACAAAACTCAAATTCCCATTAAAGATAATACGCTGGTTTTAAAACAAAAGTACGCTTCGATATTAGCTTTTTTTAAGCCTGACGGGTCATATATAAGTAACTAAGGTGAATTAAGCTAGCACCAGGCGGCTTTAATAATATGTCCTGATCGGCACAATCTATTTTCTCTGTAGAGGTGATCTTTAAGATTGTGATATAAAGGCATTAATGAATTTAAAATAACTGGACACTCGGTCATTTATGTAATATAAATAACTGACCAACTGGTAATATAAATTATAAAAATGATATGCAATCACAAATCTAAGTCTGGCTGTCGCTGGAAGCGTCGCAAAGATGCCCGTCCAGAGGAGATTCTGGATGCAGCACTGCAGCTTTTTACCGAAAAAGGCTTCAGCTCAACCCGAATGATAGATGTGGCCAGGGCTGCAGGCATTTCCAAGGGAACTCTGTATCTGTACTTTGACAATAAGGAGTCGATTTTCAGGGATGTGGTGAAACAGCGTATCACCCCGCAGTTAGATAAGGTTGAATCGCTGGTTGATCATTTTGAAGGGTCTGAGGCGGAACTGCTGCGCAATCTTATCAATGGCTGGTGGATGAGTATTGCCTGTACCCCGCTTTCTGCAATTCCTAAAATTATTGTTTCTGAATCGGGTAATTTTCCCGAACTGGCCGAGTATTTTACCCAGAATGTGGTTATTCGGTCGCGCAATCTGTTTAGTAAAGTGATAAGCCGAGGCATGATAAGCGGTGAATTTAAACGTTATGAAGCAGAAACCGTCGCCCGGCTTGTGGTTGCACCACTGGTGCAGGCAACCATCTGGATGCATTCATTGAAGCCCTATGATGATGACTCAGGGACACAAAATTATTTGCAGCTGCATACGGAATTTATTCTCAATAATCTGCTCAAAAACCCAGCTGTTAAATTACCCGGCGATCATTAGAAAATGGAATCACTATGATATATAAAAACCTGGAAAAATGTTTTATGTTTTTAATACTATGCGGGTCATTAAACGTGTCGGCAGAAAGCATGAGCTTAGAGCAGGTTTTACAGAGAGTTGTAGATCATTACCCTTCCATAAGGTCTGCTGCAATTCAGGTAGAAAAAGCCAGACAGGAAAACATAAAAGTCGAGAGTCAGTTATCGTGGATACTCGAGGGTAATGCGGCGTATAACCGCGAAACCAGTGTATTTGGAACCGCGACCGATCGTTATAATATGGGAGGCAGCGTTAATAGAAACCTTGCTAATGGTGGTTTACTAGGGATTAATGCAAATATTACACAGGATTTTGCCAGGGATATTTTTGTGCCGACTATACCTAACCCTCTTATTAAATCGCGTTTTGACGTTAATTATCGACATAAATTTGAAAAAGGTGCGGGTAATCCAGAATATGCAGAAGGGCTGGAAGCGGCTGAAGTCGGTGAAAAGCTGGCATTAAGTGACAAGCTTGACCTGTATGACCAGCTGGCTTCTCAGGTTATTGAACTTTATCTTGCCGCAGCAACAACACAGGCACGCATTAAAAACATAAATAAAACAATCCAGCGAACCGGGCGTTTAAAAAAATATATTGAAGATGAATTTAAACTGGGATTAAGAGAAGAAAAAGACGTGTTGCAGGTAATCGCGCGATTAAGTATTAATCATGCCGATAAAAAAAGTTTACGGGTCGTCATGAACAAACAGCTGATTTCACTGAATCGCTTAATGGGTAAGGCATGGCAGTATCAGTTAATTCCAGATGTACACATTAATCGTTCACAATCTAAAATATTTGACAAGGTTTATCAACAATCACAGACTCATAGCCCGGGGCTTAAACGCATAGCGGCCAGAATACAGTTAGCAGATAGCACCATTCGTAGTAGTCGTGATAAACGTAAAGATGAACTGGATCTGGTGTTTTACATCGGTAATGAAGTTAACCAGGGCGATACCTCTACCGAAACTGTAAATGAGTCTGAAATAGTTGGTGGCATTAGTCTTGAGTTTAATCGCGGTCTGGATAAAAGTGGTTTTGATGCGGAGCTGCGGCAGGCACATTATGACAGAGGCCTGGCCCTGCAGGATAAAAAGCAGATACTGGAAGACCTGCAATATGACATTTCAAGTTTACTGATTGAAATTGATTCCAGTGAAGAAGCACTTGTTGCTTTTCAGACCAGTGTAAAAGCCGAACAGAAAAAACTTGATGAGGCGGTTAGCCGATATACGGACGGGCGTATAGAAACAGATCGTATAATAGATTTTGAATCTCAGCTGGCAACCGCTGAGTTATCCCTGGATTTACAGACAATTGAACTGATACGACGTTATCATCAGCTTGATTTAATTCGTGGTGGACTGTGGAAAAATATATTGTTACCACAGTTTACTTTTGATGAATTTAAGCTGGAGGTAACAGACTAATGCAGTCGATCATTCGCTATCTGGTCACCCGGGGCCTGGTTGTAAATTTAGTCTCTGTGTTTCTTCTGGCAGTCGGCATAGCCGTCTCCATTTCATATATACAGGTAGAAGCTTTTCCAAATGTTAACCTGGATCTTATACAAATCGATATTGTCTACCCGGGGGCATCTCCCGCTGAAGTTGAGCAATTAATCATTACGCCTATTGAGCAGGAATTAAGGGCCATCAATGGCATAGATAAAATGATTTCTATGGCATTCCCCGGATCCGGGCGTATTTCTATGGAGGTTGATCCGAACGCCAGTAATCGAGACCGTCTCACATCTGATATATCTCTTGCGGTTGATCGCGCAAGCTTACCTACCGATTTAGCGGATGACCCATTTGTGACAGAAGTTGATGGTTCGGTCTTTCCAATACTGCGCATTGCTATATCTGCAGATCGCACTGAGCTGGAACTAAAAAGATTAGGCGATGAGATTAAAGAAGAGCTACTGGCGATTGAGGGTGTTGCAAAAGTACAGCTGCTTAGTGATCGAAAAGCAGAATACAGTATTGAGGTTGACCCTGAAAAATTACGTCAGACTCGAATATCGGTTGACCAGATTTCACAGGTACTGCGCGGCTGGAATTTAAATACACCCGGGGGTGAAATAGATACTCCGGATGGGCAAAAAGCGGTGCGTATAGTTGGTGAGTTTTCCAGCATAGAGGATGCAGGAAATATTGTTATACGCGCTAATGCCAGAGGGGATTCCGTATTACTGGGTGATATTGCAGATATAAAAGAAGCACTGGAAAAACCGAGAACTTTGCATGATGTACAGGGAGAGTCGGCTGTCTCCATGTTGATTTTAAAAAGATCAGATGCGGATATTATTGACACTGTTGACCGGATAAAACCATACCTTGATACCATAAAAAATCGCTATGGAGATGACATAACCATTAAACCATTCCAGGATTTTTCCCGATTTGCGCGTATGCGTTTAGCGGTCTTAACCAATAATGGTCTGGTAGGTGTGTTTTTAGTTTTTATTTCATTGCTTATATTTCTGCGCTTTTCAGTTGCAATGACGACTACCTGGGGGCTGCCTATTATTTTCATGGCAGGAGTAACGGTAATTTACATTGCCGGCATGACACTGAATCTGATATCTATGATGGGTTTTATTATGGTGTTAGGCATGCTGGTAGATGATGCAATTATTATAGGTGAAAATATTACCTATCATATGGAAAAAGGTTTAAATCCGGTAGAGGCTGCGGTAAAAGGTTCGGTTGAATTAATTGGGCCAGTAACAACAACCATCTTAACTACAATTGCCGCTTTTTTACCAATGATGTTTATGTCGGGAATCATTGGTAAATTTGTTGTAGCTATTCCCATTGTGGTTATAAGTTTGTTGATACTTTCCTGGCTGGAATCTTTCTTTATGTTGCCTAGCCATGTGGTTCATGTAACTAACCCGAATAAACATCCAAAAGAGCGTGCATGGTTACTTGCTCTGGAAAATTCGTATGGCTGGATGCTGGAAAAAGCCATCCATTTCCGTTGGACAACTGTATTTATTTCATTTCTTATACTTACAGGTGCATTGGTTCTGGCTAAACAAAGTCTGCAGTTTCAATTATTTCCTCCTGTGGGTGTGGAAGAATATATGATGCGAGTCACCGCTCATCCGGGAACATCAATAAAGGAAATGCGCCAAATTTTACGCCTTATTGATGAGGACATGCGTGACCAGACAAACCCGGATTATCTGGAAGCAACGGTGGCGCAAAGCGGAGACATATCAATGGATCAGGGTGATCCATTAACTCAGCGTGGAAGTCGTTACGGACAGATTCGGGCAATTTACATACCCGCAGTGAGTCGCGTCGGACATGATGCGCGTGACGATATGAATAGACTTACAAAGTTTTTGAAAGATAAATATTCGCAGCTGGATATTTCATCCACCCTGATATCGAGTGGGCCACCGCTCGGTCGGGCGCTGGAGGCGGAAATTAGTGGCTTTAACACAAAATCGAGTGAACAGGCTGCACAACAACTTATGGATTTTCTGTTAACAGTTGAAGGAGTTACAACCATTGATAGTGGTTTAAAACCCGGTGATGCAGAATTGCATGTAGTGTTAGATCGAAAACTAGCCGCTTATGCCGGTATCGATCTGGCTATTGTTTCGCGACATATTCGAGCGGCAGCCGATGGCTTAATTGTATCTACCATTCGAAAAGGTACTGAAGAAATTAATGTGACTATTCGCTTTCCTTCTAAGGGGGCAGGTGAGCTTGAACAAATTCAGAATGTATTAATACCGAATGCCCGGGGTGGTTTAATCCCCCTGAATAAAATTGCTAAACTGGAAGAACATAATGGTTATACAACAATTCGCCATAAAGATGGTATTCGTATTGTTAATGTTGTTGCAGATGTTGATGCTGATATTTTATCCAGTTTAAAATTAAATAAAATTGTTCAGAATAATGAAGCAGTCTGGTTGAAAGGAATTAATGAAAATATTACTGTTAACTATGGCGGTGAGCAGGAGAAAAGCTTTGAGTCATTTGTAAGTTTAGGCAAGGCATTTATAGTAGCAATCGTCGCTATATTTTTTATTCTGGCGATTCAGTTTAACAATATGATATATCCTGTACTGGTAATGCTGGCTATTCCATTTGGTGCAATAGGTGTAATTATTAGTTTTTATCTACACGATATTTTCTGGAAACCCATGCCCCTGTCATTCTTTTCAACCATGGGCATGGTTGCCTTAACCGGAGTAGTGGTCAATAGTTCGCTGATACTTCTAGTGTTTATTCAACGTGCCCGTAAGCAGGGAATGATCATTAAAGACGCTATTTTACAGGCAGGTCGTCGACGTTTGCGAGCGGTGTTACTAACAGCGGCTACTACCGTTGTTGGTTTATTACCAACAGCGTATGGCTGGGGAGGGCTGGATCCATTTGTATCGCCCATGGCACTTTCCTTATCATCGGGCTTAATGTTTGCTACGATTGTTACTTTATTTACCATTCCAGCCGCACTTGCGGCAGGGCATGATGTGAGGGCTTTTGTAAGGCGTGTTGTTTTGCGTAGGCCGGAGTAAATATTTTATGCATACCCGGCAGTTATAATGAAAAAGTGCCGGCTGTGTGAAAAACAGTGATTACAATTACAGAATAATTTGCGAGTCTTTGCGGTTTTTAGCAAACTGGTGTAAGCATGCAACCACGCGGCCATTAAT
This sequence comes from Gammaproteobacteria bacterium, assembly GCA_003228405.1. Classification (GTDB taxonomy): domain Bacteria; phylum Pseudomonadota; class Gammaproteobacteria; order SZUA-229; family SZUA-229; genus SZUA-229. The sequence goes on from QIDK01000044.1 coordinate 17,813, forward strand.
GCTGTCTTTATCAAAGCTACCATCAGCGTGTTTTTCACCTGAGGGTATTTCAAATAATAATTCTAATGCCTGCTGGTAATGCTCAATCGGGTAAATATTGAATTTATTCTGCTCTATAGCATCAATCACATCTTTTCTTAAAGATAAATTTTTAACATTGACGGCTGGAATAATGCAACCCTGTTTGCCGTTTAATCCACGTTGATTACAAATATCAAAAAAGCCTTCAATTTTTTCATTTACACCGCCAATTGCCTGAACATAACCCTGCTGGTTCAAAGATCCGGTAATGGCCAGGCTCTGTTGTACAGGCAGGTTAATTAGTGCGGATATTAAAACACACAACTCAGCCACCGATGCACTGTCACCATCAATTAACCCATAGGATTGTTCAAAAGTAATACTGGCAGAAAAAGATAAGGGAGTATCTCTGGTGTAACGGCTGGCGAGCAGGGCAGATAAAATTAATACACCTTTATCATGAATAGAGCCGCTTAAATCAACTTCACGTTCAATATTAATTATTTTACCATCACCTAAATGTACCGTCGCAGAAATTCTTGACGGTTGTCCAAACCCATATTTTCCCACTTCAAAAACAGACAGGCCATTAATTTCCCCTACCGCTTCACCATCCGTATTAATCATTAACGTGCCACGCTGGATATCGCTTTGAATTAAGCCCTGTATTCTGCAGGTGCGATCAATCTGTGCATCGATAGCCTGCTGTACATGATCACTGTTAATTAAACTGCTAGCAGATTGCACCGCATAATACTGGGTTTCAATTAACAGGTCATCGATGGTGCGTAAACGGGTCGATAGTTTTTCAGCATCATTTGCCAGACGAGAGCTAAATTCTATAATGCGGGCAATGGCTGTTGCATGCAGATCTTTTAATTCAAATTTACGTGCGCGAGAAGCAATGAGTCGGGCATATTTAAGGGTTGTTTCTTCATCACGGTCGAGTTCTTCTTCAAAATCTGCTTCTACTTTAAATAGTTCAGGAAAATCCGGGTCTATTTCATGCAGCGTATAATAGGTTGTGCGATCACCTAACAGAATTATTTTAATTTTCAGGGGAACAGGCTCAGGCTCAAGAGTCACTGAGTTATCACCACCCACCACCTGATCGAGATTTTCTATACGTGCTTTTTTCGCATACATACTTCGCTTAAGTGCATCCCATGCATGGGGTGCGCTTAAAATTTTATGTGCATCGAGTACCAGATAGCCCCCATTAGCCTGTAATAAGGCACCGGGTTTTATCAGTGTAAAATTATTGCCGGGATTATTAGAGCGGCTTTCATATTCAATGCGCCCCACCAGATTTTGATAAGTGGGGTTATCCAGGTACACCACCGGCGCACCTTTTTGCTTGCCACCCTCTACGATCAGATTTACCTGATAACGTTGTAATGATTCATTTTTATTGATTTGCTGGTGAGAAGGTTCATTGCCCGGTTCTTCCTCTTCAACTTCAGTAAATTCTTCCAGATGGTGTAGCACGTCTTCCTGCAGGCCTTTAAGGTAGTTGGCAACTTCAGGCAGGGATTTATATTTGCGCCTGGCATCTTTAATTAAATTGCTGGTGGCAAACAGGGCGACTTTGCGATTAAGCTTTTTGATTTTAATATTATGCTCACGTCGCTGACGTGACATTTCAGGTGCCAGGTATTCCAGCTGTTCCTGAAAACTTGCGATTTTTTCTTCGATTTCATCCTGAATATCATTGTCCAGCTGGTCGTATTCGTCTTCCGTTATATTGCGCCCATTGATAATCGGTGTGAGCATAAAGCCGGAGGGGGTGTGGCTGAGGTTAATCTCCTGTTGCCGTGCCTGCTCGGCATGTTTATCGAGTAGACCAGCCTGCTTTTGCTGGAATGATTTTTCGATAATCTGAATTTGCTCCTGGTATTCACTGGCTTCAAAAGCAGCATTAATTGCTTTGCCCAGATCTTCGACCAGGTTTTTCATGTCCTTTTTAAAGGCCTTGCCCTGTCCTGCAGGCAGCTTTAGTGCTTTAGGCATGTAGTCCTGATCAAAATTATGTACATAACACCAGTCTGAAGGGGTATCTTTTGTCAGCGCGACTTTATTCAGGTATTTGCGTATCAGGCCATGTTTGCCGAGACCGGAAGAGCCCATAACAAACAGGTTAAAGCCCCGGTGATTTACATTAATGCCGAATTCAATTGCCTGAAATGCACGATCCTGACCCAGTATTTCAGGCAGGTCTGCTAGCTCAGCGCTAGTTTCAAAGGGCAGGGTGTCAGCAGTGCAAGCTGGGCGCAGCTGACAGGCTGTGAGTGCCTGGATAGTTTCTTTTGTCATTATTGTCTCTAATATATAGTGTTATTCTCGCATAAAATCTACTCCAGATCTAAAAGCAACTCAAAAAAATGGCCGTGAATATGGTTGTGCTACAGGCCAGGCCATCTCTGACCAGGTCATGATTGTGATCCTGCTGCTCAAAACTTCCAGCAACTGTGTTAAAACCTTACTAATAGCAGGTTATCAGCTGCGGTCTTCGCCCTGTATCTGAAACTTTTGAACAGCAATCGCATCAACCAGACTTAATCAGAAGCTCACGGGTATCAGTTGAGAATTATTATGGGCAAAAGTCTTTTAAAAGAATAAGTAAAGCGGTTTTGATAAAAGCCGTAACAGGTTACAATCCTTGTCTTATAACTTAATGTGGAATTTTATATGTCATCCGATGATTTGAAGCCTGCTCAACTACACCCGGCATTTCAGTGGAAGCGATCAGAACGAATTGATTCACTCAATATCACCATAGCAGAGTATGAACATATAAAAACCGGAGCAGTTCATTACCATCTGGCTGCAGAAAATAATGAGAATGTGTTTCTGGTGGCATTACGCACCGTGCCCACCGATTCCACCGGTGTGGCCCATATGTTAGAACACACGGCCCTGTGCGGCAGCGAGCGCTACCCCGTACGAGACCCGTTCTTTATGATGATTCGTCGTTCACTCAATACCTTTATGAATGCCTTTACCAGCAGTGACTGGACAGCCTACCCATTTGCCAGCCAGAATCGCAAAGACTTTGATAACCTGATGGATGTGTATTTAGATGCCGTGTTCTTCTCGCGCCTGCATGAGCTTGATTTCGCTCAGGAAGGTCACCGCTTCGAGTTTGAAACAGCCGATGACCCACAAACACCGCTGGTTTACAAAGGGGTCGTATTTAATGAAATGAAAGGCGCAATGAGTTCGCCGGTGAGCACCCTGTGGCAAACCGTGACGGAACATTTATTCCCGAGCACAACCTATCATTATAATTCAGGTGGCGAACCTGTAAATATTCCTGATCTGAGTTACCAGCAGTTAAAAGATTTTTATAAGGTTCATTATCACCCATCGAATTCTGTGTTTATGACTTTTGGTGATATTCCCGCATATGAGCATCATCAGGTATTTGAAGCCAGAGTGCTCAGTCGATTTGATAAACTCGATATACAGATAAAGGTTGATGATGAAAAACGTTATACCGAGCCGCATAACTTTACAGGCAGCTATGCGCTGGATGAAGAAGATAGCAAAGCTAAAACCCATATTGTCATTAGCTGGTTATTAGGTCGAAGTACCTCTTTGCAGGATATGCTGCAGGCACATTTAATGTCCAGTGTGTTGCTGGATAATTCCGCATCGCCGTTACAGCAGGCTTTAGAAACCACAGACCTGGGAGCCTCTCCATCACCCTTATGTGGTCTGGAAGATTCTAATCTCGAAATGAGTTTTATGTGTGGCCTGGAAGCCTCAGAAGCAAAACATGCAGAAGCCCTGGAAACACTGGTGTTAAATGTGCTTAACGATGTGGCAGAAAACGGCGTAGCTCAATCTCAGGTTGAAGCCGTATTGCATCAGTTAGAACTAAGCCAGCGTGAAATTGGGGGTGATGGTTACCCCTATGGTATGCAGTTAATTTTAGGTGGATTATCTGCGGCAATTCATCGCGGTGATCCGATGGCGGTGATGAATATTGAGCCGGTTTTAAAACAGCTTCGTGAAGATATTAAAGACCCTGACTTTATTAAAAACCTGGTTAAGAAAAACCTGCTGAATAATCAACACCGCGTACGCCTGGTGATGACGCCGGATACAACTTTAAGCCAGGCAAAAGAAAAAGCAGAAGCGGATAAACTGGCAGCGATTAAAGCCAGCCTTAGCGATGAAGAGAAACAGCAAATTATTGATCAGGCTGCAGCACTGCAACAAAGACAGAATGAAGAAGATGATATTAGCATTTTGCCAAAAGTAGGGCTTGAAGATGTGCCTGAAAATATGAAAATAATTACCGGCACATCTACAGTGTTGGGTGAAATACAGAGCTCATTTTATGAGCAGGGCACCAATGGCCTTATTTATCAGCAAATAATTGTTGAGCTACCGAGTTTAGCGGATGAGCTGGTTAACTTACTGCCGATATACACATATTGTTTAACTGAACTGGGTTGTGGTGAAAAAGATTACCTGCAATCACAGGCCTGGCAGGACAGTGTGAGTGGAGGCGTAGGTGCTTACACCAGTGTGCGAGGTTTAATAGACAATGAACAGGATATAAAAGCCCACTTTGTTTTTTCAGGTAAAGCACTGGCAAGAAATCATCAGCAGCTAAATGAACTAATGGCAGATATGCTGGAGAAAACACGCTTTGATGAACTCGAGCGCATTCGTGAACTGGTTGCACAGAAACGTGCACGTAGCGAACAAAGTGTTACCGGACAGGGGCATAGTTTAGCAATGGTAGCGGCCAGTAGTGGCATGAGCCCAGCGGCTGAGTTAAGTCATCGTTTGTCCGGTTTACAGGGAATTAAACGGCTTAAAGATCTGGATGAATCCCTCGCCGATGAAAGCGCATTAAGAGAACTGGCTGAAAAGTTTAAAGCAATACATCAAAAAATAATTAATGCACCCCGCCAATATCTAAACATTGCTGAAAAAGATGCACAAAATGAAATTGAGAAAGATATTCAGACATTCTGGGCAGACAAAGGTAATAAGGAAAGCACTGAATTTAATCTGTCACAGATTAAACAACAGGTAAAACAGGCCTGGCTGACCAGTACTCAGGTTAATTTTTGTGCAAAATCTTATGCTACGGTGAGTGTTAATCACAAAGATGCAGCCGCCTTATCTGTGCTGGGTGGCTTTTTACGCAATGGTTTTTTACACCGGGTGATTCGAGAGCAGGGTGGTGCTTATGGTGGCGGAGCCAATCATGAACCGGGCAATGCCTGTTTTAGATTTTTTTCATATCGTGATCCACGCCTAAGCGAAACCCTGGATGATTTTGATAAATCAATCGAATGGTTACTTAATTCTGAACATACAGAACTTCAGGTAGAAGAAGCTATTTTAGGTGTGATTGGTAGCATGGACAAACCCGGCTCACCTGCAGGGGAAGCTAAACATGCGTTTCATAATGAGCTTTATGGGCGCACGCCAGAGCAGCGCCAGCGTTACAGAGAGCGTGTTTTAAAAGTGACCGTAGATGATTTAAAACGGGTTGGCGAAAAATACTTAAAACCGGAGCAGGCGAGTATTGCGGTGGTGACTAATCCATCTAATGAAGAGCTTGTTAAGGGGCTTGAGCTTGAAATTTATCATTTATAACTTGCAGGTCGTTATTTTCCTGCAGTAGCATAGCGGGATGACGGAGTTTTTTAATTTTAAAAATGTGGGGCTGCAATGCCTGTGCTCAGCAGCGCAACAAACAATCATACTTTATGCATATTCTACTGATAAAATTAAACCTGCAGATCCCCAATGCCCATTCTTTGAAAGAAAAACGCCGTCAGATTAAAAGTTTGAAAGACCGATTAAGCAGTCGTTTTAATGCATCCATAGCAGAAGTGGAGCAGCTGGATAGCTGGCAGCAGTCCGTTATTGGCCTATGTCTGTTAAGCAATGATAAATCCTATCTGGACAGGCAGTACAGTTTAATAGAAACCGTTGTGCTGGAATATTCAGAGCTGGAACTTATTTCTGCTGATAGAGAATGGTTATAAAAACAGGCTTATTTCGACTCGTTCTAACGGAGGAGTTGGGAACCAGGCCCTGTTAGAACCCAATGAGATTTTTAAATATTTCTATATGCTGAGGGTTTAAATAAATATCCGCAGCAAGAATAATGCTGTTTAGCAGTAATAATGCAGCAATAATCAGCAGTGATTTTTTTAACCAGCCAGGTTTTTCTTTTGTATGTGTTCTGCTGGTTTTTTTAAGTTTGTTTAAGTCAGGCAATAACTGATCAAATGACTGATAATGATTGGCTGAATCTTCTTCCATTAAATTGCGTATAATTTTCTGTAAACGGTTGCTTAATTCGTTGAACTCATCTGCTTCCTGTATACGTTTATTAGAGAAGTTAACGGGCACTCCGGTCAGCAGCTGATAAAAGATGGCGCCGACACTGTACATGTCTCTAGTGGTTGCCGTGCAACCTCTGTCTTTCGGTTGATACCAGTCAGAATTATTTCCATTGCTGGCGTAGTGTTCTTCGAGTCCAAAATCAGAAATTTTAATATGATTTTTTTCATCATAAAGAATATTGCTGGGGCGTAAATTCCCGTGGAAAATATTTTTATTATGAGCGTATTGCAATGCTTTGCAAATCGATTCGGAAATTTGTAAAAATCGACTTAAACTAAATTTTCTGACCAGCCTGTCCTGTAAACTTCCGCCAGCAAGATGTTCCATTACAATAATAAAGGCATTGCTGCTTTTCGATGTGCCATAAATTTTTATAATATTTTCATGCTCAAGTTTAGTCAGGATTTTGGCTTCCTTGTAGCCAGCAATAGACTGAATGCGTTTTTTTATAACCAGCAGGTTATGTCGACTGCGATCTTCAAATAAATAGACAGCGCCAAATTCAGTTTTTTTAATAATATCCAGTAATGAAAATTTATTTTCGGTATTGTTAATTGCGGTATTTGCTTCTAACTTCTGATTCTGGTTTAAATGAGAGCCCTGAGTAATCTTAAGTAAACTTAAACGGATCTCATCTGCTGAAACAGGGCGTTCTTCAGGGTTGGTTTTTAAACATTGTGTGATAAGTCGGCTCAAATTATCAGGCAGTCTGGCAAGACTATTTGCAAGTTGCTCCGCATTTCCTGGGGGCAGACTTCCCGTAAACATTTCACACATAATAATCCCCAGAGAATAAATATCAGTAAGATGGGTGACGGATTCTGGATGGGTGAACTGTTCCGGTGACATGTAATCTGGCGTGCCTGCAATATCTTCGGGTTTTCCACTGGCAGCAAGCCAGGCTATGCCAAAGTCTAAAATAAGTAAGTGGTTTTCCAGATTAACCAACAGGTTAGTTGGCTTAATATCGCGATGTATTACGCCATTTTTATGGGCTGTGGCCATGCCATTGCAAATTTGTATAAGCAGATTGATTTTGCTATTAAGGCTGAGATTTTCCTGCCTTATAACCTGTGATAAATCACTGCCCTGAATATAGTCCATTACAAAGTAGGGGCGCCCTTTTTCGGTTAAACCCCTGTCTATAATATGGATGATATTAGGGTGATTTAACTGGGCAATAACCAGTGATTCCTGATCGAACAGGGCTTTAGCTTCATCATCCCATAGATGTTCTGCTGCTAAAAATTTAATGGCGACAGTACGATTAAGGGAGAGCTGGCGAGCCTTATAGACCGTTGCCATGCCGCCGGCGGCGAATTTGCTTAGATTGGAATAGCCTTCGAGTTGCATTTATGGATTATAGGTCAGGTTTTATTATATTGTGGGCAGGATGCAGGGGAATAATGCTTTATAATATGGTTTTTTTAATATGCTACAAATATGCCTCATTCTAAACAGGGTTTAAGTGTTTTATATATTGCAGTTATACTGCTCTCGTTAAACGGCCTGTTTTCCAAGTTAATACCCCTGGATGCGGTTTCGGTAACTCAATTACGCAGTGTCATCGCTGCATTTTCGCTTTTACTATTCTTACTCTTTCGAAAAAGAGCTTACAGGATTAAAAGTCTCAGAGAATATATTGCGTTATATTTTATTGGCGTTATTTTGGGCCTGCACTGGGTCAGTTTCTTTCATTCTATGCAGGTATCCACCGTCGCCATAGGTATGTTATCGCTATTTACCTACCCTGTAATTACAGTTTTACTTGAGCCTTTATTTACTAAACAGCGGATTAAAACCGCCGATATTTTTGCAGGTATTTTTGTTCTGCTGGCTGTTTTAATTATGGTAGAAGACGATTTAAATCGGTTTGATAGTAACGCCATGCATGGCGTGTTCTGGGGCGTTGTGTCAGCATTTTTATTTTCAGTAAGAAATCTTCTGCAAAAACACAATCATTCTTCTGTGCCATCTGATGCACTTATTTTTCATCAAACCATCGCTATTGCTATTATGTTACTGGTATTTATCGACACTTCTGCGGTTGCTTCACTTGCAATAAATGACTGGGTTTTACTCGTGCTACTCGGTGCCATTAGCACAGCGACAGCACATAGCCTTTTATCTTATGCACTTAAGCATTTGCCCGCCCGATCTATTGCTATGATCAGTTGTTTGCAGCCATTGTTTGCGGCTGGCTTTGCCTGGATGTTGCTGGATGAGGTGCCGACTGCTGGCATAGTGATCGGTGGTTTGATTATTATCTCGGTGGCCTTTTATGAATCAATAAAAAAGCTCAGGGCCTGAGCTGTTCCTATGAAATTTTCTAAAAGCTAAAAGCATTTTTACCGCAAATGAACGCTAAATCACGCAAATAAAAGCAAAATCGTAAATTGCATGTTGTGTGCTGTGAAAAACAGTTTTTCTGAAATACCGGAAGAAGCATGCTTACCCTGCCTGAACTGGCGAACAACATTAAGAATTAGCGTGTTTTGCGTTTATTTGCGGTAGTCTTTTGACTTTCTGAAGAGAACCTAAATACTCAGTGGTTCAAAATCCACCAGTGTATCCACTTCTGCTTCATAATCTATACCCGCTATTCCAAAACCAAATAGTTTTAGAAATTCTTCTTTGTAACCCTGATAATCGGTTAATTCAAATAAATTTTCAGTGGTTACCTGGGGCCATACGTTTTTAACCTTGTCCTGAACATCATCACGCAGTTCCAGGTCATCCATGCGGATACGCGATGCTTCATCAAGATCAGCGGTTGCGGATTTGTATAACTGGGTACGGAACATGCGATTGATCTGTTCAATGCAACCCTCATGAATATCCAGTTGTTTCATTACCTTAAAAGCCATAGCGATATACAGGGGCATAACCGGAATAGCGGCGGAGGCCTGGGTGACTACACTTTTTAATACCGCCATATTGGCCGAGCCATTAATGTCGGCCAGAGTACCTCTAAGGTCTGCAGCTGCACGATCCATATCTTCCTTGGCTTTACCCAGAGCGCCATGCCAGTAAATAGGCCAGGTAATTTCGGTGCCAATATAGCTATACGAAACGGTTTTAACTCCATCGGCTAATACGTCAGCTTGTTTTAGAGCATTGATCCATAGTTCCCAGTCTTCTCCACCCATAACCGTTATGGTGTTACTAATTTCTTCATCAGAAGCGGGTTCAATTTCGACGTCAGTAATCTGGTCTTTGCTGGTATCAATGGCAGTTGCTTTATAAGTTTCGCCAATGGGTTTTAAAACCGAGCGTATGGTTTCACCTGTATCGGGCATCTTGCGCACGGGTGACGCCAGAGAATAAACCACCAGGTCAATTTTACCCATATCCTGCTTAATCGTTTCTATCGCTTTGTCGCGCATTTCACTGGAGAAGGCATCACCATTAATGCTTTTAGCATACAGGCCCTGTGCATGAGCGGCTTTTTCAAAGGCGGCAGAGTTATACCAGCCAGCTGAGCCGGGCTTTTTCTCAGTGGCAGGTTTTTCGAGGAATACACCCAACGTTGCGGCCGCAGAACCAAATGCGGCGGTAATACGTGAGGCCAGGCCGTAACCGGTAGATGCACCGATGACCAGCACATTTTTGGGGCCATTTTCTATCACGCCATCCGCTTTAACACGGGCGATTTGTTCATCCACATTAGCGGCACAGCCAGTAGGGTGTGCTGTTATGCAAATGAATCCACGGGTTTTAGGTTTTATGATCACGTTATGTTTTCCGCTTTGATTATTTCAGGTTAAAGGCTGGCTGCTACTTTTTTCATTTTGCCCTGAACGATGGGCGCAACTTCTGCAATCTGGGGATTATCGACCATACCCAGTACGGCGACAGGGTCCATAAAACCGACATTAACCTTACCATTATCTTCTTCACGCAACAAAACATTGCAGGGCAGCAAAAGGCCAATATCTGGCTCGGCTTCAATTGCCTGATGAGCAAGGTCAGGGTTGCAGGCACCGAGAATTTTATAACCGCTGCGATCTATATCCAGTTTGGCTTTCATTACTTTCTGCACATCAATTTCTGTGAGTACGCCAAAACCTTCTTCAGCAAGGGCTGCACGTACTTTTTCTTCCGCTTCTTCCATTGTCGCATCAATTGTTACATTAAAACCGTACATGAGTATTCTCCAATTTAATTTTGTGAGCGAATTTTAGCATATTCTAATTTATTTTAAATCACTGTGTAAACTGGGGGAGTCATGAACTTCAACAATAGTATTTAAGGGGATATAGCCGTTGGGGTTATTTCATCACCCCAGCTCAGGTGATAATATATTTAAATATTGGTCAGTTGCCAGACATCATAAGCCGGTTCTTCGTAAGGGTGGGCCTGTTTCATGGCTGTAATTGCGGCTTTTACGAATTCATCTGCGACCACCAGTTCCAGCCTGACTTCATCGACCGTTTCTATTCTGTCTTTTTCACCAATAAACGGCTGGCTATTTTGCAGTGGCCGAAACTGCCCCTGCCCCAGAGTTTGCCAGCTACAGCAGTCATAATTGCCAATTTTGCCGGCACCCGCATTAAACAGGGCGGTTTTAACCTGTTCTATATGGCTCGGCGGGATAAATACGCAAATTTTATACATATATAGAACTATTTCCTGACAATTTGGAATGAAATAAGAATAGTGGATCATGTAGAATATACCAGGATATTTCAATCAATTTCAGGTAAAAATTAATGAGTGATGACGGCATACAGCTTTCGCCCCAGTTAATGGATGATCTACGCGAAGCATTAAAAAAACAGGATCCACGCACCAGTGATGAAACAATGGCAATGCAATATCTGGTGGCTTCCGCCGGCATGATGCTGTCAGATATGAATAACCCACAGATGAACAAAAAAGATGCACTGAATGATCTGGCGGGGTTTATGACCCATGTGTTTGAGTATATGGAAGCTCAGAAACCACAGATGCCACCTCAGCAGGATGCATTTGGAGTATGGAAACCTAAAAGCTGATTTCGCTGCTCCTCATGAGATAGAATTAGCCGATAACACATACTTTAGTTGTATCTCATTATGACAATACTTTCCCAACGAGTGGCCGAGTGTTTAGATGCCTGCGAGCCGGCTCAAAAAGTCGACCTGACCCAGGCCCTCTATAAAGACTGGTGTGCAGCCAGGGTCGAAATTGACCCTGCATTTCATGCAGATGATATTGCTGAAGTCGGCAGGCCTGAAAGGCCTGAACTGGTGGCGCCAAAAAACCTGGCCAGGCGCAGTATGCATACTGAAGAGGGTAGAGTGGTGTTATGCCATGCCCTGGCGCATATTGAGTTTAATGCGATAAATCTGGCACTGGACGCGGCTTATCGTTTTAATGATATGCCATTACAGTTTTATACTGACTGGTTAAAGGTCGCAGCTGAAGAGGCCAGCCATTTTAGATTGCTAGAATCCTATTTAAACCAGCACAACTGCCAGTATGGTGATTATAATGCGCATAATGGTCTCTGGAAAATGGCACAGCTCACGGCACATGATGTGATGATTCGCATGGCACTGGTGCCCAGAGTGCTTGAGGCAAGGGGGCTTGATGTAACCCCGGGGATTATTAAAAAACTCGCGCAGGCAAAAGATGAAGCGTTTATCGCTCATCTTGAAATTATTCAGCGTGATGAAATTGGCCACGTCGCCATAGGTAACCACTGGTTTAAATATCTGTGTGAACAGCGGAATCTGAATTATCGGCAGACATTTAAGGATTTAATTCATAAATATATGCAAGGAACATTGCGCGGGCCGTATGATGTGGTGGCCAGAATGCAGGCCGGGTTTACAGCAGAAGATATTGCCGATTTAAATACCCTGGCAGATTAATTAGAGATGATACAATGCAAAATATAAAGCAAATTTTTATAGCCTGTTTACTGCTGTTATACAGTTTTTCAACGACAGCTGAAAATATAAAAAGCCTGGTGCTTTTTTATGATGAAGTAGAAGAAGGTGTTGGTGCGCAGAAAGCGCGTTACATTATAAATGATCAATACATGAGAATAGACGATGGTGATAATGAGGCAGATTATATTTTATTTGATGTGAATAAAAAATTTATTTACAGCATTAATCATGAAGATAAAACCATTCTTAATATAAAAAACAGGCAATGGAGCCTGCCTGAGTTTGATTTTAATGTTTCAATTCAGCAATCAATTGTAAAAGATGCGCCCAGGGTGTTTGATAAACCGGTACATGTTTATTCGGTAAAAGTGGGCCAGAAAACATGTACAAAAGTATTTTTAATTAAGGATGCTTACCCGGAAGAAATGAAGGTATTGCATAAATACCAGCTGGTTTTATCCGGGCAACAGATATCCACATTAGCAAATACTCCGCAGGAATTGCATAACCCCTGCTTTTTAGTAGACCAGGTTTACCATACAGGTGATTACTATAAATCAGGGCTGCCAATACAGATCAGTTATAGCCGGAATTATGCTAAATTTTTAAAAGATTTTAAGAAAATGGAAATTGATAAGAAATTATTTATGCTACCGCAAGGTTATCAGGAATATGGTGCATTTATAGAGTAGCCTGGTGCGTGCTTTTGTTGATGTGCAAATCTACTATCTATTATTGCAGCCTGATAGCAATCATCAAGTTTACTAATGAATCAGGTGAAAAGAATACCTGCCTTATATTAGAGAAATAGTTTCTCCTGTAGGCGCTATTTTTCTAAAGCTTATTAGTAGTATCCTTTATTTCTGATTCAGTAATATGTATTCAGCTAAAAGATTTTAATTCAAAATCTGTCGGGCTATTAAATTCCAGCACACTGCCCTGTGAATACCAGTCGCCTAAAACAATGCGTTTAACCGGTTTAGAATTTATATCAAGTGTATGAATGGCCGGGCGATGTGTGTGCCCGTGAATCATTAAAGAAACGTTGTTTTCAATAAAGGCATTATTTACGGCTGCGGTATTTACATCCATAATATCTGCGTCTTTGTCCTGAATTTCCTGCTGACTTTGTTTGCGCAGCGCCATTGCCATTTGCTGGCGTTCGTCTAATGGCCTGCTTAAAAAATCCTCCTGCCAGGCAGGGTTTCTAAGCATTAGACGTAATTCCTGATAACGCAGATCATCGGTACATAAAATGTCCCCGTGCATGAGTAGCACGGGTGTGTTATTTAACTCGGCTATATAAGGCTCATGTATCAATTGGCAACCGACTCGTTGTGCGAGTGTTTCACCCATCAGGAAATCCCGGTTGCCGTGCATTAAATAAAGCTTTAAGCCCTTATCCGATTGCTGTTTCATGGCGTCGAAGACTTCATTCAGGCCTTCTGCTGTATCATCATCACCTAACCAGTATTCGACCAGATCACCAAGGATATACAGTGATTCAGCCTGTGCAGCCTGATGCTGCATAAACTGTATAAACAGTTGAATAATATCTGGCCGTTCAGGTGCCAGATGCAGGTCAGAAATAAATAGATGTTTAGCCATCTATGAGTAGGCTAGACCAGGCTTGCGCTATTGATAATAACCGTTTCTACAGGCACATCACCGTGTCCCATGTTACTACCCGTCGCAACCTGGGCTATGGCATCTACCACATCCATGCCTTCAACTACTTCAGCAAATACCGCATAGCCCCAGCCCTGTGAAGTGGGTGCAGAATAGTTTAGAAAGTCATTATCTTTAAGGTTAATAAAGAACTGAGAGCTGGCAGAGTCAGGGTCTGGCGTACGTGCCATGGCAAGTGTGCCGCGTTTATTTTGTAGACCGTTGTCGGCTTCATTTTTTATATTGGCATTGGTTTCTTTTTGTATCATGCCTTCTTTAAATCCACCACACTGAATCATAAATCCGGGGATGACACGGTGAAAAATAGTGTCGTTAAAAAAATCTTCTTTTACATAAGTTAAAAAGTTTTCAGCAGAGATGGGTGCTTTGTCGGCATTTAGCTCAATGGTGATTTTACCGTGGTTGGTATCAAGACATACTTTATTTGACATAGTGTGTTTTCCAGTTTTAGAAAAATGGCGTCCCCGAGACGATTCGAACGTCCGACCTACCGCTTAGGAGGCGGTGGCTCTATCCTGCTGAGCTACGGGGACAAATTTGGTGGGATTATACCAGTGCTTTCAACGTAATGAAATTACTGTTTACTGGTTGGGGATGCAGTATATAATTAATGGGTGGTTTCTATAAACCTGGTTCCAGGCCCGTTAAAATAGACCAGGTTTGCAATATCCTGGTTTTATAGTGCCGCCTTATTTTCTTAAGCCAGGGTTCCGCCTGGGGCGATTACGGCGCTCGCTGCGCTTCATATACTGATGTAATTTTCGCCAGACATAGGAATCCGGCGTGTCTTCATAGGTCATAATGTAATTCAGGCTGTGTAGATCGTTCTGTGACCATTGCATGCTGCGCAGAGCACCGGGTGTTCCACAAAATAGCAACTGATCGCCGGCTTTAATGGCAATATCATCCGTGGGCATTAGCAGGTGTTTCTGATTGCGCTTAAGCATTAACGGAACCGCGGCAATTTGAAGTTCACGCTGGCGGGGGTTTTGCAGTATATTGCCCACTCGAATCACCCGCCCTAAACGCAGCACCTGGCACAGGGCGCGGGCTTCTTTTTCGTTAATATGCAGCGTCCAGATACTGGGCACGGAGTCTCCCAGAACCCCCATGATCCGGCTAATTGTTACATTGGCCCAGGCGGGATCCTGATTTCTGGCTTTATTCAGAAATGAAATCATTAACGGTGAAACCAGCAGGGTGCGAATTTTGCGTGCAATAATTTCGCTGGGTTGCATAATGATATTGGCCCGGGTGGCCGCAAATAGTTTCTGATTGGTTTTTTTATTGTGCCTGGCGACGATAAATAACTCAGGGTTGAGATCTCTGGCGGTCATGATAATGGATAAATTATTTGAATCATTATCCGTGCCTGAAACTAGACCCACCGCTTCGGAAACACCCGCCACAGTTAATGTGTGGGCATCAAACCCGGTGCCAATAATAAAGTCATTGTTTTTATTTTCTGGCCGGTTAAGAAATATTTCACGCTTTTCTTCAGAAGGGTCAATAACGGTTACCTGAATATTTATTTTTAGCAACTGTTTATAAAGATTATGACCAAAGCGGCCAAAGCCACAGATAATCCAGTGCCCTTCTTTTACATAAATCGGGTTACTTAAGTCGGTATCAGGCACACCGGTGAGCCAGTCATATAATAAATGTAGCGAAGGAGAATGCATCGCCATGGCGAAAATATTAGCAAAGGTTTCAAACGGATTTACCACAAAATCTGTACCGAAAGAAAACATATTGCTTTCATAATCTTCAAGTTCTGAGCGACAGACCACGCAGATATCAGGGTGTAACAATTTACTGGTGACCGCAATTTTTAAATTGGTGTCATCTGAAGCGGTAACTGCAATAACCGCGGCGCATTTTTTATTCTGTAAGCCTGCAAGAATAAGTTGTTCCGGGTCGCGGGCATCACCCTTAAGCCCGGGAATAATAAGCGGAAAATTTTCCAGCGGAAGGGTCTGAATAATTCTATCGTTGTTTTCAATAACAACGGCATGAATATTACGCTCGGTGAGTGCCTTAGCCAGCTCATGGCCGGTTTCTCCAAAGCCACAAATTAAAATAAAATTATCGGGTATGCGTGAAAGCTGGTGTGCAAACTGGTTCTTTTTCAATGCTTCACGAAACATTGGGTCCTGCACCAGAGATAAAATTTTACCTAAGGAAAAGAACCAGGCAATAACAGTTAAATAAATAGTAATCAGTGCCCAGGTACGCTGCGCATTGGTTAAAGGGTATGGGATTTCACCAAAGCCAATGGTAGTCGCGGTGTAGCTAACAAAGTAAAAGGCATCGAAGAAACTCATATGCCAGTGGTTGCCCTGAGCGTCTATGCCAGGTGTTATTACCATACCTAAAATAGATATGGAATAGCCTATTATAAGAGTAATAACAGGCACCCGCATCTGGCGCATAATGAGTGATGTCACAAGTGACATGGTTTTACCTGCGTAACTTAGTGGCGCATCATTGATGTTTCAATGATCAGCAATATAACAGAAATAAAGTTGGCAATCATAGCGCCTCCACTTAGGGAAATAATGGTTGACATGGTGTCAGCCGTCATCACGTTGCCCTGAATATTAACCACATAAGCCCATACGATAGAAGCCGAAAATAACTGAACCAGAGCAACCAGGCTGGTAGCTAATAACATGGCACCCATTTGTGAGCGGTCGCCAAATTTGAGAACAGTGGCTATGAGGTTAACCACCACCACGGCAAATAATTCATAAACATTGTGATGGTTGGGGTTATCAACCTCACCTGCATAAAAACCAAAGTTAAGGGTGAGTGCCAGAATCATAAAAAAACTAAAGACAACTTTTTCGCTGTTCATTTTTATAGCCCTTCTTTAAGCATAAATATTTTTTCGATAAAAAATTAAATTTTATCCCATCAAGTTTATTCTGCCTTTGCAGGAATGACAGGTACTAATGAATCAGGTGAATAGAATACCTGTTTTTATATCACAGGGCATAACAATATTCGTTTTTCCTGTAGGCGTTAGCTTTAGCTGACGATGCACCTGGCAAAGCGAAGCGAGCCGATAAGCTTAACGGCTCGCTTCGCATCGCAACAATTATCGTCAGCTAAAGCTAACGCCTACAGATGCTATTTTTCTAAAGCTTATTAGCAGTATCTTTTATTTCTGATTCAGTAATAAGTAGTACAGCAGTGCATTAATTCAGGAAATAGCTGCCATACTGTTTATAATAGTAGATGTTCCATCATGCGCTGATATATTTTCGAAAGCGTGATTAAATCATCTGCTTTTACATGTTCATTAATCTGATGAATAGTCGCATTGAGCGGCCCAAGCTCAAGCACCTGCGCACCGGTGGGCGCTATAAATCGGCCATCGGATGTGCCACCTGCGGTGGATAATTCAGTGTCATATCCGCAGATATCCTTAATTGCCTTACGGGTTGCTTCTACCAGCTCACCCTGCGGAGTTAAAAACGGATGGCCGGATAATACCCATTCCAGCTCATAGTTTAACTGATGACGGTTAAGAATTGCCTCGACCCGCTGTTTCAGCTGCTCTTCAGTGACTTCTGTGGAGAAGCGCAGATTAAACATAAGTTTGCATTCACCGGGAATTACATTATTAGCCCCGGTTCCCGCATTTATATTAGAAATTTGAAAACTGGTTGCCGGGAAAAATTCATTACCCTCGTCCCATTTTTCTGCAATCAGTTCAGCCAGTGCAGCGGCGGATGTGTGAATCGGGTTCTCTGATAAATGGGGATAGGCAACATGGCCCTGCTTGCCTAAAATGGTCAGGTTGCCGGATAATGAACCACGACGGCCATTTTTAACTACATCTCCAAGTTTACGGGTGCTTGAAGGTTCTGCTACCAGGCACATATCAATTTTTTCATTGCGAGCCTGCAGGTGTTCAACCACTTTTAGCGTGCCATTAATGGAAGGGCCTTCTTCATCACTGGTAATTAAAAAACCAATTGAGCCTTTGTGTTGCGGATGTTCACGGATAAAGTTTTCACAGGCGGTAATCGTTGCTGCCAGGCTGCCTTTCATATCAGCAGCCCCCCGGCCATATAAAATGCCATCAATTATTTCAGGCTGAAAAGGGGGCACATCCCATTCTTCAATGGGCCCGGTGGGAACGACATCTGTGTGTCCGGCAAAAACCAGCAACGGGGCTTCATTATTTTTTCTTGCCCAGAAATTATCCACATCTTCAAAACGCAGGTTTTCTACAGTAAAACCCAGTTTTTTTAAGCGTTCGATCATTAATGGCTGGCAGCCCTGATCATCCGGGGTGACAGAGGGGCGTGAAATTAAATCCAGGGCAAGCTGGAGGGTACTATCGTTTACTGAATCTGGCATAGTGTGTGTTTCAGGCAAAAAAAAGAATTATAAGTTATCACGACTGTCTCGGTAACTAAAATATCCATCATTGTCGATAAATTTTTTGCAGAAAATTTAATTCGTGGTATTTAATTTTGCCCATTCCTTATCCGCTTCAAATCTCTCTCCATATCTGTCCTTAAGCTGATTTAAGCGGCTACTTAAGTCAGCTGCTCCCTGCGCATAAATATAATGCAGGGGCCCGCCACGGAAAGGCGCAAAGCCGGTGCCAAATATAATGCCCGCATCAATTAAGTCATCACCTTCCACTACTTTTTCACGTTTACAGGCAGTGGTTTCATTTAGTAAGCGCATAATCATTCTGTCCTGCAGTTCCTGCATATTTCCATAACTGGCATTTTTATTTTTTATGGGCCGGCCTTTACTCCACTTATAAAAACCCTCGCCGGTTTTTTTACCCAGCTTTTTGTTTTCTACCATAGACTGCATTTTTTTCGGTAAGCTCAGGGTGTCACCCGCAGATAATATAGTCGCGACAGATTTACACACATCCAGACCGACTGTGTCTGCCAGTTCAATTGGCCCCATCGGCATGCCAAACTGTAAAGCGGCTTTATCAACCATTTCCGGTGCTATGCCTTCACTCACCATTTCTACCGCTTCCATCAAATAGGGCATAAGTATGCGATTAACCAGGAAGCCAGGAGAACTTTTCACCGGCAGTGGAAGTTTGTCAATTTGCCTGCCGAAGGCCAGTGATTTTTTCATGGTGTCATCGCTGGTATTTTCACCACGCACAATTTCAACCAGTGGCATCAGCGCCACCGGGTTAAAGAAGTGTATGCCAACTAAGCGTTCGGGTTGTTCGAGGCAGGTGGATAATTCTTCCAGTGGAATGCTGGATGTATTGGTTGCCAGTATTGAGCCAGCTTTCATGTGCGGTTCAATTTCTTTATACAAAGACTGTTTTACATCTTTATCTTCAAATATGGCTTCGATAATTAAATCTGCGTGGGCAATGCCCATGCCTGTGGTGTCAGGAATTAAACGATCCATGGCTTCACGAATAGAACGCCTGTCTTTTTTGAATTTCTTTTTAAACATGTGCATGGAGCGCTTCATGGTGCCTGCCAGTGCTTCTGCTTTCTGATCCTGCACGGTGACACGAAAGCCACGTAATGCACACCAGGCAGCAATGTCTCCCCCCATTACACCGCCACCAATAACATGTATATGGGCGGGTTTAAAATCTTTTTTATTTCCCTGGGTTTTTAATTCTTCCTGTAAGAAAAAAACCCGTACCAGATTTGTTGCGGTATCATCGGTGAATAAACTGGCGACCGATTCAATTTCTTTTTCAAGCATACGCCGCGGATTGTCCATATGGCTCTGCCATAAATCAATTAGCTTATAAGGTGCAGGGTAGTGTTGTCTGGCGGCTTTTTTAGCGACCTGTTTACGCATCTGTTTTGCAATAAACGGGCGCACCAGTCGGTGGTTCATTATTCTATCTTTTAGCGGCAGTTGCCTGTGCCTGGGTCGGTTGATAACAAAATATCGAGCAGCACGTTTTAACTGGCGTCTGGGTACCAGGTCATCTACCAGCCCCATTCTTTTTGCTGCACGGCCCTGTAATAAACGGCCGCTGAGCATGGCATTCATTGCTGCCATTGGGCCGGCTTTCTGTATGCTTCTCACGGTGCCGCCATAACCCGGATGAATGCCGAGTTTTACTTCGGGCAAACCGACTCGAGTTGATTTGTTATCGCACATAACCCGGTATGTGCAGGCAAGGGCTAACTCCATACCACCACCCAAGCAATAGCCATCAATTGCCGCAACCGTAGTGCAGGGCAGGCTTTCAATTTTATTCATTACCGTGTGGCCACGGTTTAACATTTCTATGGCCTGCTCATGGGTAGTGACTTTTGTGAACTCTTTTATATCTGCACCGGCGATAAAACCATTGCTTTTATCACTAATAAAGATAATGCCCGCCGGTAAAGACTGGGCCAGATCATTTAAAACATCGTCAAGTTCGTCAAGTACATCAGAGCGTAAAATATTGGTGCTGGAACCCGCAACATCTAAATGTAACCAGCAAATATCTTCATCGTCTTTTTCTATCTTCCAGTTTTTATATGACATGTTCTGTTTTCCGTGTTCCAGGTTATTTATTGGTTTGGTGGATCAGACGCAGCAGACCCTCCGATATTTTTATATTAAACGCTCTCAATCATCATAGCACCACCCTGACCACCGCCGATGCATAAGCTGGCGATGCCTCGTTGGGTTTTATTGCGTTTTAAGGTGTTGGCCAAATGCAGAACAATTCGAGCGCCACTGGCACCCACCGGGTGTCCCAGGCTTACCCCGCCGCCATCAACATTTAGATGTTCATGGGGAATTTCACCGAGTGCGTCTTTAATGCCTAATTCTTTTTTACAGAAGTCTTTGTCTTTCCAGGCTTCAATGCAGCCTAATACCTGCCCGGCAAAAGCTTCATTAATTTCCCAGCTATCAATATCGGCAATACTGAGTTTATTGCGTTTCATAATAGGGGCCATTGCATGAACCGGGCCCAGGCCCATCTGGCTCGGGTTTAATCCTGCCCATTGCGAATCGGTAAATTTTGCCAGCACGGGTAAGTTATGTTTAGTGACTGCTTTTTCAGAAGCCACCAGCAGCATGGCTGCACCATCGGTAATCTGTGCACTATTACCCGGTGTAACCAGGCCGTATTTTCTATCAAAATAAGGTTTAAGTTTTGCCAGGTTCGGCATAGACGAATCTCGACGAATGCCGTCATCAAAGTCAAAATAGGCTCCCGCATTATCATATATCGCTTCAATTTCATGTAAATGACCGTTATCCGTAGCTGCGGCCAGGCGCTGATGGCTGGTGACAGAAAATTCATCCATCTGCTCCCGGCTAATGCCAAAACGGTAGGCAATTTCTTCTGTAGTCTGGCCCATGGATAAACCCACAATCGGGTCACTTAAACCACGCACCAGTGCAATAATGGGTGTTAAATGTGCAGGGCGTAATTGCGCAAAGGCGGCAACTTTTTTACCCAGTGTTCTGGCGCCCATAAATACACTTAACCAGTTGACCATTAAATCATTAAATAAAACAGGTGCACGGCTCATTGCTTCCGTGCCGCCCGCAAGAATTAAATCGGCTTTGCCGTTTTTAATATTCTGATAGGCGCAATCCAAAGCCTGCATACCCGAGGCACAGTTTCGTTGCACTGTCCATGCGGGTACATTTTGCGGAATGCCCAGGCGCAGGGCAATGACGCGTGCAATATTGGCTTCATCTGCGGTTGGCATGACACAACCTACAATCACTTCATCCAGCTTTGCCAGGTCAAATTCATTTTGTAGTAATAATGGTCGAGCGGCAGCTACTGCAAGGTCAGATGCAAGAAATGGCCCTGGTTTGCCTTTGGCCTTTAAAAAGGGAGTGCGCTTACCATCAACTATAAAAACATCACGTTGTTTGCTCATTGAGGTTTCCATCCTTTATTGCTAAATTCATCTACGCTGATTGCATTGAGTGTGGCTTTATGTGCAGCCAGAATTTTATCGGCTTCTGGCTGGTCAATAATACTTTGTGAAATAGCTTCTGCAACCGCCAGGTTATAATCCGGTGTTGTAATTAAACCAATGCGAATGGCATCACGAAACTTACGTTCTGCGTCTTCTGCATCGAGTACTTTTTGCAGGGCAAATTCTAAACGGCCCATGGAGTCTGTTGCATCTTCAGTTAAATAAATACCCTTTGTTAAACGATCCCGGGTTGAAGAAGGGGCTAGTAGCAGGCGGGCTATTTTATGTCCGAGTTTATCACTGGCGCCGCCATAGGGTTTGGTCAGTGGGAAAATCACAATATTTAAAATACTGCCGACAATGGGAATGGGGAAGTTACGCATTACAGATTTCATTGCTTCCTGAATGTTATATAAACAGTCTTCACAGGCCCATTGCAATAAAGGTAAGTCATCCTGTTTATAACCCTGATCTTCATAGTGCTTAAGCACGGCGGTTAATAAATACATATTAGATAGTGCATCCGCCAGTCGCCCGGATATTTTTTCCTTACGTTTTAATTCACCGCCTAATATAAGCAGGCAGGCATCAGATAACAGGGCAAAGGCAGAACTCATGCGAGTGAGTTGCTGATAGTATTTTCTAACCTTGCCTTTACCCGGTGCAGAAACAAAACGGGCATAGCTTAAACCCAGCCAGAGTGAGCGGAAAAAATTACTGATTATAAAACCAATGTGGCCGAACAGAGCATCATCGAACAGGCGAACAGATGTGTCATGGTCAGAATGGTTTACGGCTTCTACTTCTTTTAATATAAATGGATGGGAGCGTAATGCACCCTGGCCAAATACAATCATGGTGCGGGTTAAAATATTAGCACCCTCAACCGTAATGCTAATCGGGATGCCCTGATAGCACCGGCCTAAAAAGTTTTTCGGGCCTAAACAAATACCATGTCCGCCATGTACATCCATGGCGTGGTTAACGACAATACGCATGCGTTCTGTCATCTGGTATTTAACAATGCCGGAAATCACCGACGGGCTTTCTCCTGTATCCAGGCCTAACAGGGTCAGTTCCCGTGCCGCATTCATAATGTAGGTATTGCCTGCAATTGCGGCGAGGGGTTCTTCTACACCTTCAAAATAACCAATAGGAATTTTAAACTGTTTGCGAATACGTGAGTAGGCACCGGTATAACGGGACACGTATTTGCCCGCACCAGTGCTCATTGCCGGTAATGAAACTGCCCGGCCTTCAGACAGGCAGTTCATTAGCATCATCCAGCCTTTGCCCACATAATCCTGCCCGCCAATTATCCAGTCCATGGGAATGAACACATCTTTACCCCGGGTCGGGCCATTCATAAACATGTGGTTGGCAGTGAAATGACGTTTGCCAATGTCGATACCGTCTACATCGGTTTTGATGAGTGCCAGGGTAATACCAATGTCGGTTTCTTCACCGATTAAATGATCCGGGTCATAGAGCTTAAAGGCCAGGCCTAATACGGTGGCTATCGGGGCCAGGGTAATATAACGTTTATCCCAGTTAAGGCGAATGCCTAAAACATTTTCTTCTTCATTAAACGTATCACGACAGATAATACCCGTGTCGGGCATGGCTCCGGCATCACTTCCATTCTCCGGGCCGGTTAAGGCAAAGCAGGGAATTTCATCACCACTGGATAAACGGGGCAGGTAAAAATCTTTCTGCTCTTCTGTGCCGTAGTGCATGAGTAATTCACCGGGGCCTAGCGAGTTAGGCACCATTATGGTAACGGCTGCGGTTATGCTTCGACCGGCAATTTTCATGACCACACTGGAATGGCCCAACGCTGAAAATTCGAGCCCACCATAGGATTTGGGAATAATCATGGCAAAAAATTTATGTTTCTTTAAAAAATTCCATACCGATTTGGGTAAGTCACAGTCAACCTGATTAATTTTCCAGTCATCCAGCATGGCACAGAGTTCTTCTACCGGGCCATCAATAAATGCCTGCTCTTCTGTGCTTAGTTTCGACGGGGCCAGATCACGAATTTTTGAGTAGTCGGGGTCGCCGGAAAATAAATCAACTTCCCACCAGGTTTTTCCTGCATCCAGTGCTTCCTGCTCGGTTCTGGAAATGCTCGGCATGGCACTGCGCATAAAGTTAAGCATGGGTTCGGAAATATATTTCTGGCGGATCTGCGGCATATTGAGAGGCACGATCACGGCCAGAAATAACCCCCATATAATCACCAGTGATGCCAGGCTTGCAGCACTGAAAAAAGTAAACAGTAATAAGACAATGCCTAGCACACCACTCCAGATAACCTGGGGCAAACGTAAGTAGGCAGTTGCGCCTATGGTGACAATAAAAATTAATAGCCAGGTAAGCATGATGTTCTCCTAATTAATACATGCGATTTAAATATGTTATTTCTTTATTGTTAAGAGCGCTAACAATTTATCGAGCTGCTCTTAAGTTAAATCGTCTGGAATACCGGGGAAATTAGAATATCTGCGTTTAATTTCCTTCAGCTCCATTATCTGCTGGTTAAAACTTAATACTCTGTAGCGGTTGTCTGAGAAAAATAGCTTTTATTAATTCTCAGCTGTTTGCAACTCTTTAGAAAACGGCTGTGTAAAAAAGTTGCAATGCAATCATAAATTAATGTGTGTCTGCAGGTGCACTTATACCTCTTTTGTTTCTGGAATTTCTATATCTTTTTCCACGGCATGTATTTTCTTTTCAACCGATTCTACAATTCTACTGGGTGCCGGCATGGTTAAATCCTGCTCATCATTTAACTCTACACCATCTTTACCCCAGGGCATTTTCCGGTAAACAGCCAGTTCATCAAAGTCCAGAATCGGATACTTAATGATATCGAAATAGGGTGAATAATCAAAATCTTTTGGGGTGATTAACTGTGTATTACGTTTATACATAATTAACTGCCCATCATCGTTACGGTGCAACACGGGTAAAACAGGGTAGTGAACCGATGCAAAAGCTTCGGCCATCATGGTTGAGCAAACTGTGTGCGTAGGGGTGCCTGCATTGTGTTCAAATAAACTGGAGCGCCAGCGTCTGGGGAGTACGGCATAGGGAAATAAAAAACGCGCCAGATCAAGAATCTGTCGCACATTATAATTAGTGCCCAGGCGATTAATGGAATAGGCGATAACTTTTTGTGAATCGGTGCGGGTGATGCTGGTGGGGCGACAGATGCGCAGATGATCTTCCCGGTATTTGCCGATGCTATCAACGATAGTTCCTTCACCCAGCTCTGTTTCAATGATCAGCTGATCATCTGGTTCACCCTTATAAAATTTCAGTATAAATTCACGTAATACCGGGTCATCAATATTATGCAGGCGACCAATATAAATAGCCGAGTGAGTCCAGTTGCTCAGGGTGATGGTTTTAATGATTTCACTCACCGGTGAGCGTCCTTCCACTAAAATCACATCACCTGGACGAATCTCATAACGCAGGCGATCAAAGTCTGACAGGGGCATTTGTGTGTTGTCATGGTTAGTGGTTAACCATTCGACAATTTTGTCCCAGATAGAATTTTGCAGTTTACTGAAAATATTCAGTGGCCTGTACTCCGTTTCGTTTTTATTATAATTGAATAGACCGTATTTATACTTATGAGTTTAGTCAATTTTGCATTGTTTTACTGGTTAAATGTCAGCTTTTATACCCCGGTTGAGAGCTTATGCCTGTATGCCAGGCTCGCACTAACAGCAATATTTACATTGTATGTGCGAATGAGTGAATATGCTAATAATCTTCAACCCATTCAGCCAGTTGACTAAACTGAGTCCGGGGCGTGTAGTAATGGGGTGAAAATCGAATTCCACCCCCCCGAGGCGAGCAAACCACGCCTTTTTCAACGAGATGCTGATAAAGTTGCTGATTATCCACTCCCTGTATATTAAAGGTAAAAATGCCCCCATGTCGCAGCGGGTCGGTGGGGCTTAATATATTGATGCCCGCTAAGGGTTTAAACAGGTAGATTAAAGACTGAATATGATCAATAACGGTTTTTTCAATCGCTGGCATGCCCTGCTTAAGCAGTAACTGTATACTGGCATGTAATGCATGGCAGCAGAGCATATTAGGGCTGCCACATTCAAATCGCCGTGCAGTGCTGGCGGGTTGCCAGTTTTGCATGGCACTGAAATCTGATAAATCATCTACCATATGCCAGCCAAATTGCTGCAATGTGAGCTCATGCATAGCCGACTGTTTGCAGTAAAACAGAGCCAGTCCCTCCGGGCCGAGCATCCACTTATGGCCATCGGCAATAGCAAAATCAGCATTAATGGCCTGCACATCAAATTGCAAGGCACCAATCTGCTGAATAGCATCGACACAGTAAAGTGTATTATATGATTTACAGGCCTCACCCAGCATGCCTAAATCCATACGCAAACCCGAGGCATATTGTACTGCACTAATACTTAACAGGCGCGTGTTATCATCCATTAACGCAATTAATGCCTGCTCCGGGCTATCGCCAGCCGATATATTAGCGATGCGTAATTCGACCCCGCGTGCCCTTAATGCATCCCATACAATAAAGTTAGATGGAAACTCCTGGTCACTAATTACAATATTATCACCTGGCTGCCACGCAATGCCCTGAGCAATAATCGACAGGCCTTCTGAGGTGTTTTTTAACAGGGCGATTTCATCGGCAGAGCGGGCATTGATGAGACTGGCCAGTGACTGTTTAAGCGATTGCTCAATTTTTAACCAGCGGTCATAGTGGCGGGAGCCAAGTCGGCCGTTTTCCTCTGCAAACTGTTTAACCGCCTCAACCGTGCATTTAGGCCAGGGAGCCACGGCGGCATGATTGACGTAAATTAGCTCAGGGTTCAGATTAAAGTCATTATGCATACTGGGTTCATTTTTTAAGTTTATTCAACAATAACACTATTTATAGCCTGGCTGTAGCTGTGCCTGATAATCATGATATTCTTGTGTGTATTACCGAAAGGCTTATCTGCACACACAATAAGGTTTGTTATGCCCATAGAAATCGAACGAAAATTTTTATTAAAAAACAATGACTGGCGAGATGAGGTAAGCCGCTCTAGCCGAATTCGTCAGGCATATATGGGAGAAATAGACAAGGCCTCGGTGAGAATACGGGTGCAGGGGCAGAAGGCAAATATCAATATTAAAAGTGCTAGCCTGGCGATGCGACGGCTGGAATATGAATATGAGATACCATTAGCTGAAGCCGAAGAAATGCTCGACCAGTTCTGCAATCAGCCACAGATAGATAAAACCCGGTTTATTGTAGAGCAGGGCAGGCATAAGTGGGAAATTGATGAGTTTTATGGTGATAACGAAGGCCTAATTGTGGCTGAAATAGAATTAAGCGATG
Source organism: Gammaproteobacteria bacterium (assembly GCA_003228405.1). Lineage (GTDB taxonomy): Bacteria > Pseudomonadota > Gammaproteobacteria > SZUA-229 > SZUA-229 > SZUA-229. The sequence continues at coordinate 45,079 of QIDK01000044.1, forward strand.
AAGCCGAAGTATTTGAAAAACCGGCATGGATCGGCGAAGAAGTGACCGAAGACCCGAGATACTATAATGTGAATTTGATTAAGCATACATTTAAAAACTGGTAGGGGTCTGATTCTGAGCTATCTTCAGTAAATAGTCTTAAAATCAAAAAGATAAAGGCATTTTGACCTCAAATGAACGCTAAAGCACGCAAATTTTTTTACTGTGTGTCTACACTCGCAAAATTAGTGTATCCCTGACACATCAAAGCAAAATCGTTAATTGGGTGTGGTGTGCTGTGAGAAATAGTCCTTTCATGAAATACCGGAAGCTTGCTTACCCTGCCAGGGACGGCGAGCAACATTACTAATTAGCGTGTTTTGCGTTCATTTGCGGTAAAAATGCTTTTGACTGTTAGTAAATTTCGTTGGGTAGCTCAGGGCCTCTCTCTAATGGTGCTTACTTAAGGTATTTCCTGTTGTCATGTGTTGCAGGTTGGTGCTGAGTTTACTAACCCCGGCAATAACGGTAGAACTGCCGGGCTTTGTGTATTGGTGCCAGGCTACGTAACATCAGTTATTGTGGTTATCGGGCTTAGAGTATTTGTCTGTTCTGGTTTATTTCCAGTTATCCATTTTCGAAAAGATATTCCCGTTAAAAGGCTATGCTATACTCGAAAAAATAAAAATGAAAAAGAGGGATTTATAGTGGCTAAAATTAAAGTCATGCTGGTAGATGACCATGACTTAATTCGATATGGATTAAGGCGCCTGCTTGAAGATCAGCCGGGTATTGAAGTGGTGGATGAAGCGAACAGTGGTGAGCTGGCACTGGAAAAAGTGCGCAAGGTAAAACCGGATGTCATTTTAATGGATATCAATATGCCGGGTATTGGGGGCTTTGAAGCTACCAGCCGGCTCAGTAAAACCCACCCCGAATCTAAAGTTATTGTGCTCACTGTGCACAGCGAAGGGCCACTTCCAAAACGATTACTTGAAGCCGGTGCGGTTGGTTATTTAACCAAAGGTTGCCCGGTGGAAGAGATGGTAGAAGCTATTCAAAAAGTGAATGCAGGTAAGCGCTATATTGCACCGACTATTGCCCAGCAATTAGCGCTTTCTATGCTGCCCGGAGAGGAGTCGCTGATTGATGTTCTGTCACAACGTGAGCTGCAGGTGCTAATCATGATTAGCCAGGGTATGCGCACCAATACCATTTCTGAAAAGCTTTCTCTGAGCCCGAAAACTATTAGTACCTACCGCAAACGCCTGCATGAAAAACTCGATGTATCAAATGATGTCGAAATGATGCACCTGGCCATTAAGCACGGTTTATTAGAAGATGAAAACCAATAAAAAACAATGACATAAGTTACTTATTAAAGGTGACCTATTATTCAAATGCTGGCTCAATCGATAAAATCTGCAGTAAAACACCCGTTTATAGCGGGTGTTTATGGTTTTGCGTAAATTAATCAGATTTCTTCAAACATAAATTATTATAAATCAATAAGATACAATATATATTTAAAGTAAAATATTTTTACACTGCATTGCTTTTTACGGCTGTTTTTAGCAATAATTAGAACCCGTGGAACACTTATCGCAGACGGCATAAAACCCAATAGATGAAGCACAGCAGGCCAGAAAAATAATGAAGCCCTGCCCTGAAAATAATTGTGCAGAAGCACCAGCCCATTAAAATTACAAAGCAAAAACACACAGCAAAAATACACAAGCAATGACCACTATGGTTAAATACCTGAATGCCAGAAACACCTGCTGAAATAGCCTTCGATGCTGAACACTTTTTAAAAAATACATCCACCCTGGCGGGTGTATATCGTATGTATGATGCCCGGCAAAATTTGCTCTATGTGGGCAAGGCTAAAAACTTGAAAAAACGCCTTGCCAGCTATTTTAGAAAAACCGGTTTATCCATAAAAACCCAGGCACTGGTGAATAAAATTCAGCAGATTGAAGTCACTCTCACCCACACCGAAAGTGAAGCGCTGCTGCTGGAATCTAATTTAATAAAAGAACACCAGCCGCCCTATAATATTTTGCTGCGGGATGATAAGTCTTACCCCTATATTTATGTGTCTGTTAAAGATGTCTATCCACAAATTATTATGCACCGGGGAGCCAGACGTAAAAAAGGCAAATATCTGGGGCCGTTTCCCAGTGCCGGTGCCGTGCGTGACAGCCTGCAGTTTATTCATAAGCTATTCAAAATTCGCACCTGTGAAGACAGTTACTTTAATAATCGTTCGCGCCCGTGTTTGCAATATCAGATCAAGCGTTGCACCGCACCCTGTGTGGGCTATATCAGTGAAAACCGTTATCAGGCAGATATCAGCCATGCGCTGATGTTTCTGCAGGGCAAAAGCACCCAGTTGATTAAAGATCTGGTGGCACAGATGGAGACCGCATCTGAGAAGCAGAACTTTGAAAAAGCCGCATTGTATCGAGATCAGATTCGCATGCTGCAAAAGGTGGTAGAGAAACAGTATATCTCTGGAGATGAGCGGGATGTAGATATAGTCGCCTGTTATTGCAGCGGCTCGCAGGCCTGCGTGCAGGTGTTTTTTATTCGTGAAGGGCGTAATCTGGGTAACCGCAGTTATTTTCCCAAATTACCGGAGGCCTTAAGTGAGTCGCAGGTATTAGGCGGGTTTGTATCCCAGTATTATCTTCAGCAGCAGGGGGCACAGCAACAAACCACCGAAATCATATTAAGCCATGAGCTGGAGAACATGCAGGCCCTGCAGCAGACCATTAGCGAGCATATAGGGCATAAGATTCGTCTCGGCTCTCAGGTCAGGTCTGAGCGGGCGCGGTGGGTGCAGATGGCGTTAAATAATGCAGAAACGGCCCTTAAAGCCAGGCTAAATTCCCGTGCGGGCATGCTAAAACGCTTTGAATCGCTGCAAAAAGTGTTGCAGTTAGACGAGCTGCCCAGCCGGCTGGAGTGCTTTGATATTAGTCACACCATGGGAGAAGCCACGGTTGCATCCTGCGTTGTATTCACTCTTGAGGGGGCATATAAACAGGACTATCGCCGCTTCAATATAGAAGGCATAGAGCCGGGAGATGACTATGCGGCCATGCGACAGGCAATACAGCGACGTTATTCACGATTAAAGAAAGCCAGTGATGAAGATGCAAAAATGCCTGATATACTCTTTATAGATGGCGGCAAGGGGCAGCTGCGACAGGCGGTGGAAGTGATGGATCAGTTGCAGATTGATGAGGTACTATTAATCGGCGTTGCCAAAGGCGAGGGGCGTAAGGCAGGCCTTGAAAAACTGGTGTTTAGTGATGGCCGGCAGGAGCTGTATCTGGCAGAAGATTCCATCGCCTTTCACCTGATTCTCAATGTGCGTGATGAAGCGCATCGCTTCGCCATAAGCGGGCATAGAGCCAAACGAGAAAAAGCCCGGCGCACCTCATCACTTGAAGCCATACCGGGTTTAGGGCCGAAACGGCGGCAGAACCTGATTAAACACTTCGGCGGCTTACAGGGTGTAAAGCAGGCCGGGGTAGAAGATTTAGCAAAAGTGCCGGGTATCAGTAGAAGTTTAGCGCAAATCATTTATGATGTGCTGCGTTTAGAATAAACAAAAATAATAGCCTTAGCCCGGGTGGCATTTACTTCCGGCGCCAGGGCAACGAGAATAGATATATGCACCCGTTATGTGCAGTGTTAATCGCTTTTCGAGAATAAATAAAGCTCATGAATTTTGCAGGCAGCACTTACCCAAAAACAAGCGGCAACTTAAACGAACAATATTTACATGATACTAAACATACCTAACAGCCTTACCCTGACTCGCATCGCGTTTATCCCGTTGATTATCGTCATGTTTTATCTGCCCTTTGAATGGGCAAGGCCTGCATCCGCCTGGATATATGGTCTGGCCTGCATCACCGACTGGTTAGATGGTTATTTTGCGCGTAAATTAGGCCAGACTACAGACCTTGGTGCCTTCATGGACCCGGTAGCCGATAAGCTGATTGTATCGGTTGTTCTGATACTGCTGGCATCTGCCCACCCGGAAATCATCATAGTGCTCGGAGCCTGCATTATCATCGGTCGTGAAATAGTCATCTCTGCCCTCAGAGAATGGATGGCGGAGAAAGATAAATCAGATGCGGTTAAGGTCTCCACGCTGGGTAAATACAAAACCTTCGTACAAATGTTTGCGCTGGGCTTTCTACTCTACCGAGATGAATGGTATGGCTTGCCTACTCACAGCATCGGCATAGTGCTACTGGTGATTGCCTCAATATTAACCATCGTGTCGATGGTCGACTATATGAAAGCTGGCTGGAACGAAATTGAAGGCGACACATAAAAAGGCCTGCTTTATAAATATTGCTGCAGGCCCGGCATAACAGGCTTAATTGCGAGAAGCTTTTAACAGTGCGCTTATATTGGTATGTTGTTGAATAATGTTACAATTAAACCAAATTACCACTTGACCAAAAACCAGCTATCTCTATAATAGCGCCCTCTGTTAAGGCAATAGCCCAAACAGACTTTGCGGGTGTAGCTCAGCGGTAGAGCATCTCGTTGCCAACGAGAATGTCGTGAGTTCGATCCTCATCACCCGCTCCAGACATAAAATGTTCAGAAATGGCAGACTGAACAGTGCTATATTAAAACCTCGCCAGCCGAGGTTTTTTTATTTATGACCCATCAGGGCGGGATAGCAAAGTGGCCATGCAGTTGATTGCAAATCAATCTACCTCGGTTCGACTCCGGGTCCCGCCTCCATTTTAAAACCGCCTGCCCGAGTGGCGTTGTGGTAGACGATCGTTGTCAAACGATCGCTATCAGCAATGCAAATAGGGTTTAAAAGTAGTAAGAAGTCATCTGCCCAGGTGGCGTTGTGGTAGACAATCGTTGAAAACGATAGGTATCAGCAATGCAAATAGGGTTTAAAAGTAGTAAGAAGTCATCTGCCCAGGTGGCGTTGTGGTAGACAATCGTTGTCAA
>QIDK01000269.1 GCA_003228405.1 Gammaproteobacteria bacterium
GATCCAACCTATATTAATGCCAGTGCGGGTATGACAATGCCGGAATACAAAAATATGAAACCGGGTATCATCAGAATATTAAATTAACCTGCGTATGTTTATGCTACGGTATAATAAAATACAAACTAAGTTGTGGAATATAGGTTATCAGAATTAAAACAATAATTAGCACAAGCATAAAGGGAAGGCTGGCGCTATATACTTCTGCAATGGGTTTTCTAAAACGAAAACTGGAAATAAATAAATTAATACCCACAGGAGGCGTCAGGTAGCCAATTTGCATATTCGCAAGAAAAATTATTCCCAGATGTACCGGATGAATTCCAAAACTTAAGGCAACTGGCAATATCAGTGGCACGATAATTACCAGTGCAGAAAAAATATCTAAAATAGCACCCACAAATAATAAAAATATATTCAGTAAAATTAAAAAGCCAATTTTGCTGTCTACATTTTCTTTTACTACTTCAAATAAGCGGCTCGGAACCTCGGCATCTATAAATACATTAGTTAACGCAAGTGACGCCGAAAGAATTAATAAAATACTGCCTACCATAGACATGGAATCACGCACAACTAACATAAGCTTGCTCAAGGATACTTCTTTATAAACGAGTGTTTCAATAATTAAAACATAAAGAGCAATTACTGCTGCAGCTTCAGATATGGCAAACAAACCAGAATATATGCCACTAAGGAGCAGAACAGGCATAGGTATTTCCCAGCGCATTGCCCAGATAGCACAAAGAAATACTTTTACATTAAAAGGTACCGTTTTAATTTCAAATGCACGATTTTTAATAATGGCATAAATAGAAAGGGCAATTATCATAAGTGCCGAAGGTAATAATCCGGCGATAAATAAATCATTAAGAGAAAAATGAAAATCAAGATCCATTTGCTGAGCAATGATGCCATACAGAATTAATGGCAGTGAGGGTACTATCAATAAACCCAGACTGCCTGATGCGGTTACCATGCCCAGGCTAAACTTTTCAGTATATCCTGCCTGCTTAAATGCCGGGTAAAGCAATGCCCCAAGAGCCACAATTGTTACACCAGATGCGCCGGTGATGGCGGTAAATAATGCACAAACTATAAAAGCCAGAATAACCAGGCCACCGGGTAGCCAGCCCACCATAGATTGAATCAGATTAAGCATACGTTGTGATGTATTGCTTTCACTAAGCAGGTAACCGGAGAAAGTAAACAGGGGAAGCGCCATTAATAACGGGGTTTCAGCAATACGGTAGAGCTCTATGCCCATAACCATAAGATCTATATCAGCAACATAAAAACCATACAAAGCCCCGGCAGCTATAATTGAAAATAGCGGCGCACCTAATAGAGCAAGCAATACTAAGGCAGAAACGACGAGTACTGTAATCATGCTTTTTTCAGTAGTGTCATAGGCTCAATCTGATTTTTGCCAGGTATTTTGCTGCCATCACTGCAAAGCCAAAGGGAATAATGGATTCTGTCAACCAGGCTGGCACTTTTCCAAATGCGATGGTGGCATCCTGATACTCAATAAGAACAAACTGAAAACTGTAGTAACTAACTATTAAACAAACACAGGCTGCAAAAATAAAATTTAAATTATGAATAGAAGGTTTATATTTTTGTGGGACAAAACGAGACAGTACATCTATATTAATTTGCCTTCCCTGGCGACTGGCCACTATGGCTCCCGCCAGGCTCAGCCATAATACTAGAACGCGTAACAGACTATCGCCCCAGACAAATCCACTGCTAAAAAAATTGCGTAAAATAATTTGAAAAACTGCAAACAGGAAGATGCTGGATAAAAGAAATGCGACTATCCCGTCTTCAATGCGGTATAGCCATACAAGAAAAGTGTTTTGTTTGCGGTTATCTTGCTGCACCTAATATCTCTTGCTTTTTTCTATAATCTTTTAGTAACTGAGAAATTTCCCTGAAGGCCTCATCCGACATAATGCCCCTGGATTTTATTGTGCTTCTGGCTGTTGCACCTTTTTTATACCAATCGTCCAGTGTATCTACATTCGGCGAAATAACTTTTATGCCCTGATTTTGTAAAGCTTTAAAGGCCTGTACATTATCTTTGCGATTCTGCTTATCGATGCGCTTAAATATTTTATTCATTACTTCCTTAACTATTTTTTGATCTTCTTTACTGATTTTGCTGAAAGCTTTTTTATCAATTAAAAGGGTTGCATAAATATAGGTTAAGGGAATATCAGTGATATATTTGATCTGTGTATGCCATTGCAGCGCAATGGCAGCAATAGGAGGTACCGCAACCGTATCAATCAGGTTTGTCTGTAAACCTGCTAGCACATCACCCAAGTTAAGGGGAATAGGTGTTAAGCCAAACGATTCCAGAGTTAGTTCGGCCTGTTTGTTATTGGATGGAGTCCATATTTTATGGTGGTCTAGATCTTCAGTTTTATTTATCGGGCTGGTTGACATGGCATAGGAAAAGCCACCTTCTGATAATCCAAAACTGATCATGCCGCCTTTTTCAAGACCCTCTATTATTTTTTGATCAAGAATATTGCGCACATAATCGACTTCTTCAAAGGTATTAAATAACATAGGTAAAGCATAAATCTGACTGTCTGCATAAAAACCAGCTAATTCACCATTTGAAACAGCAGCACCCTGTAATTGTCGGATGCGTATTTTTTTCAGGGCAACTTTTTCCGAACCCATCACCCCGCCCGGGTAATATTTAAACTTTACCCGACCATCGGTGAGCTTTTTAACCTGTTTTGCTCCGGCGCGCATCTGCTTCATCCAGTATGAGCCATCCGGCGCCGATGTAGCAATCTTAAACGTTTTTGCCTGCACTGATGCAGTGAATAGAAGGCTGATAATAATAGATAGTATTTTGATAGTTTTCATCTTTGTGATATTTGTCATTATTAAAAATAATCTTCTGCACTGATCTGTAGAGCCCGGGCTTTTTGTATAGCCAGCGTATTGAGCAATATAAATTCATGCTGCGTTTCACTGGACGCTAAAACATCTGCAACAAGCTGTTTATGTAATTCGCTATTAAAGGTTAAACGTGCATAATATTCTGCGTATAGAACTTTAGCCATCAGATTTTTACCGTCTGTTAGTCTTATGGCCGCTTCAAAGTGCATTTTACCCTGCTCAGGTTTCCCGCCTAAAGTTGCAGGTAATAAACTGTTGAGTACACCCAGGTACATATGTGCACCGGCATTATCCCAGGTTTCATCTTTGCTTATGACGGTTTGCATGATTAATTTAATCTGTGGTAACTGAGCCAGTGCATTCCAGTCATCACTATTTACCTGAAGCCATGATGCCCAGCTTATTCCCAGGCTATAGAGCATGTCTATATCATCTTCATCAACGGACTGCAGGCGGGCAACAAATTCTGCATATTGAATAGTGGTTAAATTACACAGATTATCATCATATAGGCAAATGGCTTTAGCGGCACGGCTTAGGGCTTTCTCACTTAATTTTTTTTGCTGGCGGCTGATGATGTTTCGTTGATAGTTATATTGCTCACCCTCTAATTCAACTGACATTAACTCCTGTTGCGTCGCCAACAGTGCCCCATAGGCATTCATTAGTCTGGAAGATGCGATCAGCAAAGCCTCATCCTCAGGGTCGCTCTCAATTAAGGCGTCCAGTAATACCAGATAAGCAGGCAAAGCCTGGAGTACAGTCTGTGGGTCATTATTCGCCCTGACTACTTTATTCAGGTTCTCCGAGAAAGAGCTAACAGAAAATGAGCAAGCCATTAATAGCAGAGGGATAGAAATCAATAGCAGGAATATGCTAAGTCTTTGTTTCATCAATATTGAGTCAGTTTTCAGCGTTTTGTGAATGGGCTAATCTGGAATACCGGAATTATACCTGTATTTTGCAGGCATGTTCTTAAAATTGTGTGTTTAAACGTTGATGTGTCGTCTCCTGCTTACTTTACCCGGTGGTTAAAGGGAATGGGCTCTTGATTCAGGCACAATTATCCTGCCACAGAGGCGCCGAGAACTCAGGGTAACAACCTGGCGTGGCATGCACCCTGAAGCAACTGCATTTTCTGCGTACTCTGTGTCTCTGTGGCGGTTTTTGATTTAAACTAGTCTTAAGTATTAAGTATTAAGTATTAAGTGTCATTTGACGCAGATACTTTTTGAACCTGGTTATTGAGCAAGTAAAGCAAATGGTCCGGGGTGTTATACACAATCCTTGCAAACAGCTGTATTTATTTGCTTATTTTTTGATCAAATGCGGAATAGTTAATTTAACTCTTTGTTTCATATAGTTTTTATTGGGAGGTTAAAGAGTGATCAGGTGCTAAAAATGTGCATAAACAAAGGTTTTCAGGACATTATTCCAACTGTTTTCAACAGACTTATCCACAGATTGAGCGAGTGCGTTACATTTCTAACGTTTTCAAGGAGTTAAGAGGCGATTGATAATATAGAACTTTAAGTTTATATGCTAAATTTACTTATTTATAGGCCTGATATTATGAAAATATACTCTGGACAGAGCATTGAAGCGAATACTTATGCACATCATGATGGTGATATTTCAATAGTATGACAGAAAGACTGTATATATAGCATTTAATCAGTAGCGCACTCGTAACCAACTGAATTATATGAATTTTTTGAGTGGTTAAAATTTAAGCAATTTAGCGGAAGTAACGCTGGAGCAATGAATTTATATACTTAATGTCATGTTTTCCACAGAGTTATCCACAGCTTTTGTGGAAAAATCGATATGCTGCCACCTGAGTGCATTTTTTGAAGTTTATTACAAGTCTCCAATTTGCATCCATTCACTGGCACAATACCCCTATGACCCACCCAATTATCATTCAGATTGCTGTGCCAGTTCCACTGTACGGTCTTTTTGATTATCTGCTGCCGGCTTCCGCTGAGCATATTCCTGTTAAAGGCTGCCGTGTTCAGGTGTCATTTGGTCGAAAGCAGCTAGTGGGCATGGTTATTTCAGTAGGTAGTAACTCCAGCTTTCCACTGTCTAAACTGAAGCCGATTTCCGAGCTTATTGATATTGAGCCGGTTTTACCCGACGACTTAATTAAGCTGCTGGAATGGGCCGCCAGTTATTACCACCACCCTCTGGGGGATGTTATTTTTAGTGCCCTGCCTAAACAGCTTAGATCAGGGGCCGCAGCAGAGCTGAAATGTGAAACCCATTGGGCCTTAACCGAGATGGGTCGGCAGACTGACTCCTGCTCACTAAAGCGGTCACCAAAGCAGGCGGCACTTCTCAGCTATTTGCAGAATATGCCTGAAACAGAGCTGACGGCCAGCCAGTTAAATACAAACTGGAATAACTGGCGATCCCCCATGCGTGCACTGGTGGAAAAATCACTACTGGTGGCCACAGAAAAAACTCAAACGGCAACCATTTCTGAATATTCACCAAATACCACTCAAAAATCGCCGAAGTTTCAGCTGAACCAACAACAGGCCGATGCAGCTAATGACGTCATTCAGGCTCTGGGGCATTACCAGACCTTTTTATTACAGGGCATTACCGGCAGTGGCAAAACAGAAGTGTATCTGCAGGTTATAGAATCTGCGCTGGCAACAAATTTACAGGTGCTCGTGCTGGTGCCAGAAATCAGTTTAACGCCGCAGCTAACCCGTCGCTTTAGTGAGCGTCTACATGTGCCCATTGCCAGCCTGCACTCCGGCCTGAATGACACTCAGCGACACAGTGGCTGGGTACAGGCCAGTAAAGGGCTTGCACGGGTGGTAATTGGTACTCGCTCAGCACTTTTTACGCCTCTGCCCGAGCTGGGTTTAATTATTCTAGATGAAGAACACGATGCATCTTTTAAGCAGCAGGAAGGTTTTCGCTACCATGCAAGAGACCTGGCACTGGTACGCGCGAGAAATAAAAATATTCCTGTGTTGTTAGGTTCGGCCACGCCCTGTTTTGAAAGCCTGGAAAATGTATACCGCGATCAATATAGATTGCTGCAATTAACACGCCGGGGAGCGACTGGAGCACAGCCGCCCAAAGTCAGTTTACTGGATGTGTGCCGTCAGCCAATGGAAGATGGTATATCGGAACTTTTACTAAAAAAAATAGAAGAGCATCTGCAGAATAAGGGGCAGGTGCTGCTGTTTTTAAACCGGCGGGGTTATGCGCCGTTATTGATGTGTCATGAATGTGGCTGGACCACGGTCTGTCACCGATGTGATGCGAATCTGACATTGCATCAACATAATAAGCGTTTGCGTTGTCACCATTGTGGCTATGAAAAGGCTGCACCGGTGCAGTGCCCGCAATGCCAGCATGAAAGTTTAATACTGCCAGGGGCCGGAACGGAGCGTATAGAGCTTGCGCTAACAGAAAAGTTTCCTGCGCTGGTGATCAGCCGCATAGATCGAGATACCACCCGCCGCAAAGGTGAGCTGGATAAAAAATTAAATCAGGCAAGAACCGGTGAAGCACAAATTTTAATTGGCACGCAAATGCTGGCCAAGGGCCATGACTTTCCGAATGTCACGCTGGTGGGCATACTCAATGCAGATCAGGGGCTATTCAGTGCGGATTTCCGTGGCACAGAGCATATGGCACAACAAATTATTCAGGTGTCAGGTCGCGCCGGGCGAGGTGAAAGAGCCGGAGAGGTGATTATTCAAACCCATCACCCCGAGCATCCCTTGCTACACACATTACTTCACACAGGCTATGCAGGCTTTGCAAAACAGGCTTTAGAAGAAAGAAGGCTGGCCAGCTTTCCGCCCTATAGTTATATGGTAATTGTGCGCTGTGATGCCATACAAAAAGAACACGGTCAGGTATTTTTGCATGAATGCCAGCAGGCATTTACTTACCAGGGTATACAGTTGTTCGGGCCTCTACCGGCACCCATGGAGCGCCGCGCCGGGCGCTATCGCTGGCAGCTGATTTTAATATCAGATGAACGTAAAAAATTACACGGCGCTTTGGGGCAATGGGTACCGGCAATGAGCAAAATGAAAAGTGCAAATAAAGTTCGCTGGTCGATTGATATTGATCCGCAGGATATGTTTTAGTTAAAGCCATTTTGTCCCTGAGCTAATCCCTCGAAATTCACTGAAAGTCAAAAGCATTTTTACCGCAAATAAACGTAAATCACGCTAATTTATGTTTGTACGCCAGTTTTGTACAGGGCAGGCAAGCACCCTAATTTTATGCCCGGTACAATTTTCAGGGCGCTCAGCGCCTTTAATATATAACGTTTGTTATTTGCATATTTTGCGTTTTTTGCTGTAAAAATGTGTTTATCTCTGGATTTTAAAATACCAGCAATTCATTAAAACCACGAAATAGTTCACCTGGGCAGAAATATAAAAAATAAACTGTAAGGAATTGCTGTCAGTGGCGACTACCTGTTGTGTCTACTCAAAAACTCAGTTACATGCGTAGTTTACTTTAACCCGGGAGAAAAATATGAACTCATTCACAATTACAAAAAAACTTGCTGTGGCTACTGCAGCCGCATTTATATTAAGTGTCAGCAGTGGCATTGTAGCGGCGACTAATATCAATCCGTTTGGAATGACTGATCTGAGTCAGTCCTATCAGCTTGCCGGAAAAGAAGGTAAATGCGGTGAAGGTAAATGTGGTGGTAGCAAGCCTGACGCATCAAAGGGCAAAAGTGGTGAAGGCAAGTGTGGTGGCGGTAAAGATAAAGCAACAAAGGAAAATGCAGATAAAGCCAGTTCAAAAGGGTCAGTCAGTAAGTGCGGGGGTTAATATATAGCCGCTAAAAATATATATACCTATATAAACCGGCGACAACAATAATCCTTTCATATTTGTCTGCTAACGACTACCTTATTAGTAACTTCTATTGTAGAGCAGATGAATGGGCAAAAATTCAGTTCGCCATAAGCATGATAAAGGACAGCCACAGGAAGGCATTGCCAGTCAGCTGGGTAGCATGCGTGAAGAAATGCTGCGTTTTGCCACACTTCAGCTACGCGATACCATTGTGGCTGAAGATGTCGTCCATGAAGCCATTAATGCCGCCCTGGTGCCCGATCGTTATTCAGGGAAGGGCAGCCTGAAAAGCTGGGTGTTTGCCATATTACGGAATAAGATTATTGATGTTATTCGTGAACGCAGTCGTCATCCGACTGAGCAGTTTACTGAAGACGATGGAAGTGATCTGAATGAGCCGTTTAATCAGAAAGGCGCCTGGAAACAGACCCAGAAACCGCTAACTGGGGACATCCAGAAGCATTTCTGGCGAATGAACAGTTCTGGATTATTTTTGAGATTTGCATTAATAAGCTACCGCAGAATACGGCACAGGTATTTATGATGCGCGAGCACCTTGGGCTTGAACTTAAGGAAATATGTAACGAGCTTAATCTTAGTGAGAGTAATGCCTGGGTCATTATGCATCGGGCACGGGCGCAATTGCGCAAATGTCTGGAAAAGAATTTTATTCATGGAGCACAGTTATAATGATGAATTGTAAGCATGCGAGCCAGTTAATTTCCCGCTCACAGGATCAAAAACTAACACTAAAAGAGCGCATTTATTTAAAGTTTCATTTAGTCATGTGTTCCGGTTGCACTAACTATAGAAAACAGATGGAATATATTCGTAAGGCAATGCAGCAGCTTAGAGAGTGGTGATATTTATATGTCTGATCTGCAACGAAAATTTAAAGCCTATTATTTTACCGCCGTTTTCAGCATGATATTTGCGGTAACAGGTTTTAGTTACAACGCCTGGCGCATGGAGGTTAGCGAAGCTAACAATAATATACGCACGGCTTCATAATATACGCACGGCTTCATTCGAAGTTTTAACTGAACTGGCTGAATTGCAACAGCTTATTTATGCAGCACATTATGATCAGGATATGGTTGCAGGCAATCCCCGCACAGGCTGGGTTAAGGTTGGGCTTATTGTCGATCTTAGTGCGCTCATTAGTGAGCCGGTGTCAGCAAAGGCATTACAGTTAAAGAAAACATGGGCCGCTAACTGGGGCAATATGCAGAGCAGCAGGCAGGCCACTGATTTACTTGTAAATGGGATTGATGCGGTGCGGGTGGAAATAAAACAGTCACTAAAAAATCTTGAATAAACAAATAATATAAAAATATGATTGATTATTTACTAAACCTGTCAACCCAACCAGCATGGATATTTCTAGCCATCATACTATCTTCCTATCTACTGGAAGACGTGGCGATTATTTCAGCCGCGGTTATGGCGGCCGATCAGATGATTTCCGTGCAGCTGGCTGTTTACGCAATTCTTATCGGTATTATCAGTGGCGATATCGGTCTGTATTTACTGGGTTACCTGTTGAAAAAACATTCTGTATTTCAACAGTGGTTAGTGAAGAAAAATCGTCAGCAACATTATGCGACCCTGTTTGGGCATAATCTGATTAAAAATATTCTGCTAATTCGCTTTGTGCCAGGTTTGCGCTTTGTTTGCTACACATCCTGTGGCCTGTTCAGGGCACATTTTGGACAGTTTATTATAGCTGTGACTGTTGCGGGAGTTATCTGGGTGTTTGCTGTGTTTACTCTGATATACCAGTTAGGAAGCAGTATATGGTTAGAGCATAGCGACTGGAAATGGATATTGATTCCTGTGGTGCTAATGCTGTTAGTCGGTACTAATCGACAAATCATGCGGCGTATACAACTGCAGGAAAAACAAATATGACGCAGCCACTAAAATCAATTCAGGAAGTGCATCGTGGTATGCCAGAACTGACAACGACTACTAAAAAGAGTACATCGTTTTTTGAATTCTGGCCGAGTCACATTATTTACCTGCCCATTGTAATACAATGGCTATACCTGGCTTTGCGCTATCGTAGTTTGACCTTGCCGTTAATTTCCAATCCAGGGATATATCTTGGCGGCATGGTCGGCGAGTCCAAATCAGCAGTACTGGCATTAGCCGGTAAAAAAGCGGCTGAGCACGTGGCGCCTTATATATCTATTTTTAATGATAAATTTAAGTCAATTGATATCCGCCTGGGAGAATCAATAGATAAAATGAAGGCAGCCAGACTCAAATTTCCAGTTATTGCCAAACCAGATATGGGATGTCGAGGGGCAGGCGTAAAAATAATTGCTGATGAGGAGGCGCTAAGAAATTATATTCAGGAATTTCCAGATAAGGCGACTTTACTGTTACAGCAAAAAATCCCCTATGAAGCAGAAGCGGGTATTTTTTATATTCGTCACCCGGATAGACAGCAGGGAGAAATATTTTCAATGACACTGAAATATGCACCCTATGTAAGCGGAGATGGAAAACGTAGTTTGCGTCAGTTGATAAAGGATGACCAGCGCGCAGCTAAAATTTCCAGTCTCTATTTTAGCCGACATCAGAATAAGCTGAACAATATAATTCCTGAGAACCGTGCCTTCCGACTAGCTTTTGCCGGAAGCCACTGCAAAGGCAGCATATTTAGAAATGGTAACACTTACATCACTGAAAAGCTGCGGCAGAAGTTTGATGATATCAGTAACGATATAGATGGTTTTTATTATGGGCGTTTTGATGTGCGCTTTGAAAGCATAGAAAAATTGATGCAGGGTGAAAATTTTCACATTCTTGAAATCAATGGCGCCAGTTCAGAGGCCGCCCATATCTGGGATGTGAATACAAGTTTTAATGAAGTATATAGAACTCTGTTTTATCAATATCGTACCTTATTTTATATAGGTAATATAAATCGTCACGCAGGTTACAAACCACCGCCGATCTGGCAATTGTATAACGCCTGGCGGCAGGAAAAAAAACTTGTTAATCAATATCCAGCTACGGACTAGACTCTATGAAATCACAGGCCACCCCCTTTCAGTTAGGTGTTGCAGAAAATAGTGCAGTTTACTGGCACTGGCTGGCACATGTCAGTGAGAGCCTGCTTGGTCTGAGTGAACTAGACGCCTATTATCGGCAGCGGCAAAGCAATATGAGTAGCCGCGAATTCTTACGCTACACACTGGAAAAACTCGATGTTAATTACACAGTTGCCAGTGGAAATTGTCAGCAGATACCCGGCGAAGGTACGACTATTGTTGTCGCTAATCACCCCTATGGTGCTATAGAAGGCGTTATGCTGGCAGAACTTCTTCTCACGCGCAGAAGTGATGTGAAGGTGCTGGCGAATCATTATCTGCAACGTATTGATGAACTATCCGAGTTATTTATTGGTGTTGATGTGTTTGAGAATAACCGCTCAAAAAAATCAAATTCCCATGGCGTCAAACAGGCATTGAATCATTTAAAAAAGGGCGGACTATTGCTGGTATTTCCTGCTGGAGAAGTCTCCAGTTTTAATTTTAAAAATAGAAAAATTACGGACAGGAAATGGAACCGGATTATCGGTATGCTGGCTCGTAAAACCTGTGCCTGCACCACACCGGTTTATATTGAAGGCCATAATAGTAGATGGTTCCATTTTGCAGGTTTGTTACATCCACGCTTACGAACATTATTGCTGGTTAGAGAAATGCTCAATAAACGGCAGAAGATCGTTAATTTACATATTGGAGAGACCATTCCCCATGACGAACTAAAAACGCTTTCATCAGATGAAGATATTACCGATTATTTTCGGCTGAATACCTATTTGCTGATTAACCAGGCAAAAAATAAATCTGCTATAGTCAAAAAAAATAAGCGATCAATGCAAACTATCGCCCCGGCCGTTGAAAAACAAAAACTACAAAATGATATAGATGCGTTGGGCGCTGATACATTACTATTAACCAGGGATATTTTTTCAGTGTATTGCACTACAGCGCAGCAGTTGCCCAATGTGTTACAGGAAATTGGGCGTTTACGGGAAATAACCTTCCGCCAGGTGGCTGAAGGAACGGGCTTTGCGCAAGATCTGGATGACTATGATAATCATTATTTACATATGTTTATCTGGAACAGCGAACAGCAGGAAATTGTTGGAGCCTATCGGCTGGGTCTGGTGGATAAACTGGTTAAAAAATCTGGCCTGAAAGCCCTCTACAGTCGAAGTCTGTTTCGTTATGAGAAAACATTTGTGGATGATCTGGGAATGTCAATTGAAATGGGGCGCTCGTTTATTCGCGTGGAATATCAGCGTAGTTTGAGCGCGCTACTGCTCTTATGGAAGGGTATTAGCACCTTTGTGTCACGCAATCCACAATATACGACACTATTTGGCCCGGTCAGTATCAGTAGTGGCTATTCAGAGTTATCGCGTCATCTTATGACGCAGTTCCTGCAGTTGCATCACTATGACCCTGTGCGGGCAAAAATGGTGAAAGCAAGCAGCCCACAGAAAAAATTACCGGATATTATCTGGAGCAGAAAAATACTCGAGAGACTAAAAGATAATCAGTTGATTTCCAGACTGATTTATCGCATGGAAGGCGATAAGGGCCTGCCCATAATACTCAAACAATACCTGGGCCTGAATGGTAAACTGGTTAGTTTTAATCTAGACAGAAAATTTAACAATACATTAGATGGAATGATCATAGTAGATCTGCTGAAAGTCTCAGAAAAATTACTCGGCAAATATATGGGCAAAGAAAACGCAAACAACTATTTAAACAGGTAATTATATGCATGATGTTATAAAAGGTTGTATAGAAACTCTGGATCAGGCTGAGAAGTTTCTTAATTCTGTTAGTGATGAAGCGTATATAAAAATTGTTAAGCCATTTTTTATCAGCTCATCAGGTGAGCACATGAGGCATATTATGGACCATTTCCAGGAGCTTAAAAAAAGCTGGCAAAGCGGTATTATAGATTTTAACAATCGAAGACGGGGCAGCCGCATTGAACAGAGTAGAAAATTAGCACTAGTACAGATTGAAGAAATAAAACAATGGCTTTCAAAACTGGATGAGAATGAATTAAATCAGCCTCTATCGATTAAAACAGAGGTGGCAATATCAGAAACCCTGATAGTTGAAGTGACATCAACGCTGGCTCGTGAACTGGTGTTTGCCTCCAGCCATGCAGTGCACCATTATTCGAGCATAGCAACGGCGATACAGATGCAGGAAGTTATATTAGATAAAAACTTCGGTATTGCACCTGCCACAGCAACTTATTTACGTAGTGGCGATGAATCATGTGTACGCTCACCTGGTTAATTCACAAAAAGGGTTACGAGGTTTTTTTTAATCGTGATGAGCAGCTCAGTCGACCCAGAGCAACCCCTCCCTGCTTCGCTATAAACACAAAGAGCATCATGCCGGTAGACCCACAGTCTAAAGGCACATGGATTGCGGTTAATAGTTGCGGCGTAAGCCTGTGTTTACTCAATAATTATCAGGCATATTCAGACGAAAAAACAGTGACAAAAAATAATGAAAATTACACCAGCCGTGGCCTGATAATACCGGCTTTATTGCAACTACAAACCAGTGATCATATTTATCATAAGCTTAAAAAAATAAACCTGGTAAAGTATTTGCCGTTTTCACTATGTGTCTTTTCGGCTAACTTAAATACCCACACGACAGAAATTACTATTTATCAATGGGACGGTATTAAGCTAAGCCAACTGGCTGCAGATCAGCCCGTGGTTTCATCGGCAGTTTTGCTGACTGAAGTGAAGCAACAACGCAGTGATTTATTTAATCAAGTGACTAAGCAGAATGCCAATTCTAAAGATCACTTAGCGTACCATTCATCTCACAAACCGGAAAAAGGTAAATACTCTGTGTGCATGCATCGACAAGATGCATGCACACAGAGCTTAAGTCACATCAGTGTTAATAACAGCATTGTGTTTCGTTATCATGATGGCCCACCATGTGAAGATGAGCACTGGTCAGAAACAAAGATGGAAAAATCAGTCTGACTAATGTTTTTTATCTTTCATCATAAAAAATATTTTTATAAGTAACAAAATCAGCGCAATGCCATGCAAAAACAGATCAAAGATATCAATCGGCCTGCTGAGGCTGTCATTAAATAGCATTCTTAGTTTCTGCAACAAATGAGGCTCTGATACGAAAGGAGCCAGTGCCAGAATAATAGCGATAATAGCCAGGGTAGGAGTTGGGATATAACTCAGGAATTTTCTCATTATTACTTTTGGGTATATGACATATTGAATGAGATAGTAGAGTCAGCTTAAATTTGAGTCAAGCTTCGCTATTAAGCGAGTAAAATTATATTCTCAGCCAAACGGTCTTAAATTATTCTTATATATGCATTAAACTAGCTTATTCATTAATTTTAAGGGCCGAGGGTATATAAATAAATATTACATATACATAAAATTCTAATATGTTAATATGTCGCGCGAAATTTTAGTTGACCGGTGAAAGCTCTACCCCCAGGTATATATACCCCACAGGGCGCATTTTCAGGTCTGTTATAGACACAGTTGGAGTCGTATTATGACCACAGGTATGAAGTTAAAGCAGTTTTTGCTGCATGCAAAGCGCGCGGGTGTTGACCTGCCTTATGATCTTATTGAGTTGATTCACGAAGTGACAATCACCTGCAAGGAGATTGCAACCATTGTAAACCGGGGCGAGCTTTCAGGTGTTTTAGGTGTTGCCGGCTCTGAAAATGTACAGGGTGAAACCCAGAAAGAGCTGGATATCATCACCAATGATATTATGGCTGATCACCTGAGTCTGAGCGGTCTGGTCGCGGGCATGGGTTCTGAAGAAGTCGATGACCCGATTGATGTGCCTGCACAGGAACGGGGTGAATATCTGCTAATGTTTGACCCGCTCGATGGCTCTTCTAATATTGACGTTAATATTTCAGTCGGCACTATTTTTTCAGTTATGAAAGCCCCCATGGGTTGCAAGGAAACGCCTAAACTGAATGATTATCTGCAAAACGGTACGCAGCAGAAAGCGGCGGGGTTTGTAGTGTACGGCCCTTCAACTGTGCTGGTACTGACCACCGGTCAGGGGGTAAACATGTTTACCCTGGATAATTCAATTGGTGAGTTTGTATTAACCAGCGAAGGCGTGCAAATTCCAGAAGAAACCACCGAGTATGCGATCAATATGGCCAACCGCCGCTTCTGGGATGAGCCGATGAAGCAATACATCGAAGACTGTCAGATGGGCGAAGATGGCCCATTAGGCAAACGCTACAATATGCGCTGGGTAGCTTCAATGGTGGCTGAGGTATATCGTATTCTGATACGCGGTGGTATTTTTATGTATCCCTATGATAATCGTGATCCCTCAAAAGCCGGCAAGTTGCGCTTAATGTATGAAGCCAATCCAATGGGTTTTATTATAGAACAGGCAGGGGGCATGGCCTCAACCGGGCATGGTCGTATTATGGAAGTAGAATCAACGGGTTTGCATCAGCGTGTGCCGGTGGTATTAGGTTCGGCTAAGGAAGTGGCAAAGGTTGAGGAATATCACCAGAAAGTTTAAAACGGTAATAGTTTTAGTGTGAAGGAAGCCAGCTTATTAAGCTGGTTTTTTTTGTGTTTCTGGTGGGGATAAAAAACTCACCAGAATAACAAATCAAAATACGCTTTTTATCGCAAAAACTTTTTTTTGTATTCTTCAAACAGAGTTAACGCCTGTTGTTGATCAAGCTTATTCAACTGCCTGAATGTAAACTGCGCATTTTTTTCCGCATTTTGATTATTCTGTTCTGCAGCCAGCTTAAACCAGACAAAAGCTAAAATCTTATCCTGTGCGGTGCCCCTGCCACTAAAATAAAGTTGGCCTAAATTTGCCTGTGCATCAGCTGCGCCTTTTCTTGCTGCTTTATCATACCAGCGAAAAGCTTCTGGCAGGTTTACCGGAACCCCCTGCCCTGTTTCATGAATATAAGCCAGGTTATACATTGAGGCAATATCATTGTTTTTTGCGCCCCGATAATACCAGCGCAGGGCCAGGTCATTATCCTGTTTTAAGCCTTTGCCATGGGCATAAAACTGCGCCAGATAGTAGCTGGCTGCACCATGTTCATTAAGTGCGGCCTGTCTTAGCCAGCGTTCGGCGATGACTAAATCCTGCTTAAGTTCTTCTCCGTTTGTGTAAAGTTTGCCCAGGCGGAACTGTGCATCTGCATCATCCTGTTCAGCTGCCCTGTTTAACCATATAAGTGCCTGTTCAATATTTTTTTCAACTCCGCGACCTTCGCTGTACATAACGCCAAGATTATATTGAATTTCACGGTCTCCGGCTTCGGCCAGGGGTAACCATAAATTCAGAGCTAGCTCATAGTTACCCTGCTTAAATTCTCTTAGACCATCATCACGCTCATCTGCATTGCTGGGCGGTATCGCACAACACAGAATAAATATACATAAGGAGATGATTGTTTTTAATGGCATAGTAGACGTAATTTAGTTTTGACCGGATGTTCTTACCCAGATGTTTTATCCCAGATATTTTACTCCAGGAGTTGTCTCATTTTCAGCGTATGGTATGCGTTTACTTTATCTAAAAAAATATTTTTCTGTTGCCGGCTTGCTAAGCCATTTTCATCGCTTATCGGCAGTTCAGGGTATTGCTGTATGATGGCGTGAGCAAAAACACCCTGGATTGTCTGTAATATTTCACCCTGGCTGTTAAATAACGGAATATCCTTTATTCCGCAGCTGGGTGATCTGCTTTTAAAAATATAGGCACAAATAGAGTTTAGTTGAGGTGGGCGCTGATTACAGTAATTTTGCATGGCTTCTGTAATGTCGATCGACGGGTCATCGCGACCGGTCATTTTTATGGCCTGTAGACTGCCGCCAAGTTGCAGCGGGGGGCGCGGTGTGCTGAGACCAATTTCAACCTCAGGGCATACGCCAATAATTTCAAAATGCTGCTGTATAAAATCTAGCAGCACCGGCTCGTATTTAATTTCTCCATCATACCTTACCCGGTCACCTAGCAGGCAGCGGCTCACAGCAATGAAGGCTTTGCTGCTTATTGGCCTGCACCCATTTTGGTGGCTCGCTCCCGGGTTTTATTGGCTTCAACCGCCTGTAGCCCAGCATCCCAGCCGGGCATGGTTTCCGGCCAGCCAAAGCTGTGCTGGATAACCAGTTCACAGAGCGCGTTAATGTGAAAGTCACCGGCATTTAAACAGGGGATATAATCAAATTCGATGCCGCCACGGCTTATAAAGATGTCGCGATTTTCCATATTGATTTCTTCCAGGGTTTCCAGACAGTCCGCGGAAAAGCCCGGGCACACGACATCCACAGATTTCACTCCCTGGTGTGCCAGTTGCTTCATGGTGTTGTCTGTATAGGGCTGCAGCCATTCTTCATTGCCGACCCGGGATTGAAAGGTGACTTTCCATTTGCTGTCTTTAAGCAGCAATTTTTTAGCGACCAGCCGTGCGGTTTTATGGCAATGGCAGAAATAAGGGTCACCCTTATCAACATATTTTCTGGGCAGGCCGTGAAATGAAAAGACCAGTACATCCGGTTTACTATCCCGGTTGCTCCAGTAGTTAATAATGGTTTTGGACAGCGCATCAATATAGGCTGGATGATCATGGTAGCTGTTAATAAAACGCATATCCGGGAGCCAGCGCCAGCTTTGTAGCTCAGAGGTTACCGCATCAAATACAGACGCGGTGGTGGTCGCAGAATACTGTGGATACATGGGCAAAATCAGTAAACGTTTGGCGCCTGCAGAGCGCAGGCCACGCATTGAATCTCGGATAGTGGGTTTGCCATAGCGCATAGCGACATCTACCAGCACATTGCCGCGAATTTTAGCCTGCAGCTTTTTCTCCAGTTTCTGCGCCTGTAGCTTTGAAATACTGATCAGGGGTGAGCCTTCATCTGTCCAGATTTTTTTATACAGGGCGGCACTATGGCGGGGGCGAAAGCGTAGAATAATGCCATTTAATATGAGCCACCAGAGTGGGCGCGAGGTTTCTACAACCCGTGGATCCCAGAGAAATTCGGCCAGATATTTGCGCACGGCCTTTTCAGTTGGGGCTTTAGGTGAACCAAGGTTAACCAGTAAAACCCCCAGGCGTTCTTTTGAGCCGTGGGAATAAGTTGTGTGATTCAGGTAGGTTGTCATTCAATATATCTTGTCTGTTTTGATGTACATGCATGAAACATTATGCTTATCTCCCATACTACTAGCAGGGGTAATGAACGCATAGTGGGCTTTTTTAAGCTGCTTTCATGCAAAGCCATCTTATTATTAATATTTAAACGAAAATAGGCGCAATTGTGATGTTTTTGCCATTTAAGCCTTTGTCTTCTGACTGTATAATAGCCCGCAAATTTTCTACCTTACAAGGGTTTTGATCATCTTTTTCTGATTTTATTAAAAGATTAAGTACCCCTTACTAAAATTCCATTATCGAAAGCTATTTAAGAATATAGCTTATTTACACTGCAAAAGCAGGAGTTAAAGAATGCCAATACGTCTGGCAATACCGAACGAAATAGCAGCGGGTGAACGTCGCATTGCGTGTGACCCGGTGGTTGCAAAAAAATTATCTGAACTGGGTGTTGCTGTCTACATGCAAAAAGATGCTGCTGCGTCTGCGCATTTTTCCGATGATCAGTTTGCAGACGTCACGCTTATCGAGTCGGCTGAAGAGCTGTATAAAGATGCGGATATTGTTTTTAAGGTTCAGCCGCCTACGCTGGAAGAATTAGATATGATGCCCGATGGCTGTGTAATAGCCAGTTTTATGTCACCCCACATCAATCAACATCTCACCCAGCGGATGTGTGAGAAGAAAATGACCAGCCTGGCCATGGAACTGGTGCCCCGAATTAGCCGTGCCCAGTCTATGGATGCCCTGTCATCTCAGGCGGGTATAGCCGGATATAAAGGTGTGATTATGGGGGCGGATAAAGCCTCAGTGTTTTTCCCCATGCTAACCACGGCGGCAGGCACAATTCGCCCGGCCAGGGTATTAATTATTGGTGCCGGAGTTGCGGGCCTGCAGGCGATAGCAACCGCAAAACGCCTGGGTGCGATAGTTGAAGCTTATGACGTACGTGGGGCAACTAAAGAGCAATGCGAGTCATTGGGGGCCAAATTTGTTGATACCGGTGTCAGCGCAGATGGTGAAGGGGGTTATGCCCGGGAACTCAGCGACGAAGAAAAACAGCAACAGCAGGAAGTACTGGATAAACACATCGCTATGTCTGATGTAATTGTCACCACTGCCGCGATTCCCGGCCGACCATCGCCGAAAATAATCAGCGCAGCAGTGGTTGCCAAAATGAAAGTCGGCTCGGTCATAGTGGATCTGGCTTCAGAAGGCGGCGGCAACTGTGAATTAACTCAGCCGGGTGAAAGCGTAGATTTTGAAGGCCGGGTAACTATTCTCGGGCCGCTGAATGTTGCCTCTCAGGTGCCGATTCATGCCAGTGAAATGTATGCAAAGAATTTATTTAATCTGCTGTCTCCGTTTATTAAAGAGGGTGAGCTAGAGTTTGACTGGGAAGATGAGGTCATAAAAAACACCGTACTTACCCATGAGGGTGAAATTAAAGCTGAACGCTACAAGAATACAACAGGGGAGCAGCAATCATGATAGAAATTGGTGGCTTCACAGCACTTTATATATTTATGTTATCTGCCTTTACAGGTTATGAAGTCATTAGCCGCGTGCCGGTTATTCTACATACACCGATGATGTCAGGCTCTAACTTTATCCACGGCATAGTACTGGTGGGAGCCATTGTTGTAATGGGCGGAGCACAGTCAATATTAGAACAGGTGATTGGCTTTTTCGCCGTCGCGCTTGCTGCGGGTAATGCGATGGGTGGTTATGTGGCGACGGTGCGCATGCTGGAAATGTTTAATCCTAAAGAGAAGAAGGGCGAGGCGTAATGGATATAGTTATTCAGGTAGTATATTTCCTCGCGGCCATTTTATTTATTCTTGGTCTGAAAAAAATGAGCTCCCCGGTAACGGCTACAGGCGGTATTGTCTGGGCGGGTATTGGTATGCTGGCCGCCTCGCTAGTTGCCTTTTTTGAACCACATGTGTTTGATCATATGAGCAATGTGGTGCTGATAGTGATTGCGATTTCAGTGGGCGCAGGCGTTGCCTATATCACCGCTAAACGGGTACAGATGACCGATATGCCGCAGATGATTGCTATCTATAACGGCATGGGTGGCGGTGCTGCCGCAGCCATTGCGGCAGTAGAATTAGTGAAAATGGCGGCGGGTTCCGGTGCCGAGGGTGTGCCACATGAATTAAGCGCAACTGCACAGATACTGGCGGTTATTGGTGCCTTAATCGGTGCTGTTTCATTCTCAGGTTCAGCCATCGCATTTGCCAAACTGCAGGGCATAATGAAGAAAACCATTCGTTTGCCATTGCATATGATGATAAATCTGGTCCTGTTTACACTTACCCTGGCGGCGGGTGCGATTATTGGTTTCGGTGACGATGTCAGTATTCAGCTGGTACTGCTGTTCTTTGTTATGGCGCTGGCATTTGGTGTGCTGTTTACTACCCCTATTGGTGGCGCAGATATGCCGGTGGTAATCTCGCTGTTTAATGCATTAACAGGGCTGGCAGTCGCATTTGAAGGTTTTGTACTGGAAAACGCAGCGATGATTATCGCCGGTACCGTAGTGGGTTCTGCGGGTACCCTGCTGACTCAGTTAATGGCAAAGGCCATGAATCGCCCGCTTACCAATATCCTGTTTGCCAGCTTCGGCTCCGATGGTGGAGCTGCGGCAGAAGAAGATATCGAAGGCAGCATGAAAGAAATACAGGGCCAGGATGCAGCGATTATGATGGCCTATGCCGAAAAAGTTATTATCGTGCCGGGTTATGGTATGGCAGTAGCGCAGGCCCAGCATAAAGTGGCCGAACTGACACAGTTACTGGAAAAACGCGGTGTAAGTGTGAAGTTTGCCATCCACCCGGTCGCGGGACGCATGCCGGGGCATATGAATGTACTGCTGGCAGAAGCGGGAATAGATTATGACAAAATACTGGATCTGGACGAGGTTAATCCCGAGTTCCCAACCGCCGATGTGGCGTTGGTCATAGGTGCCAATGATGTCGTTAATCCGGTGGCACGTACTAACCCTGATAGCCCGATATACGGAATGCCCATACTTGATGCCGATATGGCAAGGAACTGTATCGTGATTAAACGGGGCAAGGGCTCCGGTTTTTCAGGCATTGAAAACCACCTGTTTTATGCTGATAACACCCGTATGTTATACGGTGATGGTCAGAAAGCCGTGGGGGAACTGGTGAGCGGCATTAAAGAACTGTAGGCTGGGGTGGGAAGGAACCCCAATAAGTTGCACTAGCTGATTTTCTGGTAATTTCGTATATACTCAATAAGACCCATAAAAATTATTAAATAGATTAACCAAGAGATCGATCGTGCATCAGCCAAATAGTGAAGTTCTAAGTTTATCAAAAGCAGGCAAAAAGCTGATGAAACAGCGTCGTTTTCGTGATGCTGAAAAGGTCTTTATGCAGGCACTGGATATTGAACCGTCTAATAGTTACATACTGGTTGGCCTGGGCGATCTATTTCGAATTTCCAATGATTTTAATAAGGCCATTGGTTTTTATACGCGCCTGTTAAAGTCTGATGAATCTAATGTGTTTGCACTGCGTGGAATCGGTGACTGTTTTCGTGGCCTGCGTCAGCCTGAAAAAGCGGTTGAGTTCTGGGCCAGGTATCTGCAGATAAACCGGGGTGATGTGCATGTTATGGTGCGTCTGGCAGATGCCTGCAAAAGCATGGATCAGCTGGATAAAGCCGAAAAACTGTATATCGACTCCATTAAAATCCAGCCAAGAGACCGTTATGCACTCATGGGGCTGGGTAATCTCTACTACAAAAATCGCGAAGATGATAAAGCACTGGGTTATTTTGAAACACTACTCGGGCTAGATGAACATTATGTCGCGGTGCTCACCATGGTCGGCAATATTTATCAGCGTAGAAGTGATTATACGAATGCTGAGAAATATTATCGCAAGGCAACCGAACTGGAGCCTGATAACTCTTATGCGCTATATGGTTTAGGTAACTGCCAACGGGGTGCTGGCAATATTGATGAAGCCATTGAGCTATGGGGCAGAATTCTCGATAAAGAACCTTATAATCAAAATATATTAAGCCGCCTGGGCGATGCCTGGATGAGCAAAGATGAAGCTGATAAAGCCAGAGAGCTTTATGAGCGCAGTCTTGATATGAGCTTTGATGCCTTTGCCTTAATTGGCATGTGTCGCATTTACCGCTCTCTGGGTGACTTTGTAGAAGCTGAAGCCTGTTGTAACCGGGTGCTCATGGAAAAACCCGGATTTGAACGCGCGATTGAAGAGCTATCACTGGCACTGATTGATAAAGATCTGGCTAATAAATAAGCACTTATATGTAAAAGATCTAGCGCGGATAACGGTACTTTATATAAAATCAAAAGCGGTTTACCTCTGTGGTAAATGCTTTAAGTCTTTTATACGTTAAGGTATAAAAAAAAGCCCCTCAATGAGGGGCTTTTCACTGCATGTGTATTAACGGGCTGACTTAAAAGTCGTCAGTTTCGCCACTACCCACTTTCTTTAGTGCATCTTCGATAGCGTCTGGAGCACACATAATACTCATGAACGTTGCGCCGGTTTCACTGGCCATCATAGGAAGATGTGGCCAGCTAAGCGCTATGCGGAAACGAGCAAACAGGGCTTCAACTGATGATCCATAGACGAGTACCTCATAAGGCAGGTGAGCGCTAGAACGAGGTGTATCCCTGTCTATTTTATTCATAATGAATTTATCACCACTGCAGTCTTCATCGTTTTTGCCTTTGAGGGCAACACCGATCAGAGTCATTTGTTTGCCTTCCGTATCCTTACCTACGTTGATGCTGTAAATCTTGGCAGTGGCACCAAGGCCAGATGCAAGATTAGTTTCAACGGCCTTAACGGCGGCTTCATGGCTGTCATATTCGCCCAGATCACTTGGCTCATCAAAATATTCCATCATAATGGTGTAGTGATATTTGCGCATGTCTTCAGCGCTAAGTTCTTTATCGCCTGAACTAAACTGGGCTTGTGAGCCCAGTGCTGATTTGAGCTTAGATGAAACACCGTCAAGATTACTGGTCAGTCTATAGGCATTTGCCCAGTATTCAGGATTGGTATAAGCAACTTCTATTTTGCCCGCATTATCGGTGACTGAGGCACGCATAGCGGCACCATAGCCGCCACGCTCAGATTTTCTGGCCGTAGACTGGAGTTCATCGTTGGTGAAAATGATGATTTCTACACCACTGTATGGTGCATAGGTGCCAGAAATTTCAAATCCAGCCTCGGTTAGTTTACTTTTGGTAGCCGTAACTGTTTCTGCCATGTCGCCTGCAGCCGAAGATGCGAGAATAAATGGTTGTACTCTGGCTATGGCATTACCCGCTGATACTAAAGCGACAAGTCCTGCCGCAATGACTAAACTTCTTGTGGTTCTTATCATTTTGATCCCCTAAATATAATAATTATGATGAGAGCTGCTTAATCTACTTTCAAAAGTCTAAGAAGGCAAGCAATTGAAATTTCTTTTAGTGGGATTTGAGTAAGGGGGGTATCAAATGAATTTATCAGCTATTAAGCAGTATTTCTAAATACAAAGACTTAAAATATCAGTTTTAGCTTTTAGGCAATGTTCCTCTATACAAAGAATTAAAATGCCAGCTTTAACTTCTAAGCAGTGTTCTCCTGCGCTATTAATTTAAATACAGGCTTTAACCTTTCAGCAGTGTTCCCCTACGCTATTAATTTAAATACAGGTTTTAACCTTTCAGCAGTGTCCCTACTCCCTCATCTGTTAATAACTCAAGCAATACCGCGTGCTCAACTCGGCCGTCTATAATATGCGATGTTTTAACACCCGATTTTACCGCATCTAATGCACAGTTAACTTTAGGTAGCATGCCTCCATGTATGGTGCCATCGGCAATATATTTATCCACCTGTTTAGTGCTTAAGCCAGTGAGCAGCTTGTCTTTTTTATCTAAAATACCTACCGTATTGGTTAATAACAATAGTTTTTCTGCACCCAGAACAGTCGCCAGTTTGCCAGCAACCAGGTCTGCATTGATATTATAAGACTCACCATTTTCACCCACGCCAATGGGGGCAATAACGGGAATAAAATTATCTTTATCCAGCATCGACACAACTGATGGGTCTATGGTATGTACTTCACCCACATGGCCTAAATCAATCAGTTCAGGTACATCATCATTTGATGACATCTGCATTTTTCTGGCTCGAATTAAACTGCCGTCTTTGCCTGTAAGGCCAACAGCACGCCCACCCTGCTGGTTAATTAATGTCACAATACTTTTATTAACCAGGCCACCTAATACCATTTCAACTATGTCCATGGTTTCAGTATCGGTTACCCGCATGCCCTGAATAAACTGAGATTCTTTACCGACTCGTTCAAGCAGATCCGCAATCTGTGGGCCACCACCATGAACCACCACCGGGTTAACCCCCACCTGTTTTAGTAAAACAATATCCCGGGCAAAACCGATTTTAAGGTTTTCATCGGTCATCGCATTGCCGCCGTATTTGATGACGATGGTTTTGCCATTGAGTTTTTGAATGTAGGGTAGTGCCTCGGAGAGGACGTCAACTACAGAACTGGCTTTAGTGTTATCCATGATGTTGTCCTGTAAGGTATAAGTAAATTATTCTGACGTCCCCGCGTACCTGTGTCGAGAATGCGGTGTCTTTTAAGTCACTGGATTCTGGCCACAGGCATGACGGAGTATTGTGTCTGCTGTAGAAGTATATAATTAAAAAGTCAAATTAATCGAATTATCTGTCGCTAAAATCTGTTTACGAAATTTATCCTGAATCTCAGCTAAAGATGCTTTATCTTCTGCTTCAAATCGTAGCACCAGGCAGGGGGTTGTATTAGATGGGCGAATCAGGCCCCAGCCTTTGTCCCATGTAACACGTAAACCATCAATCGCAGAAATATCGGCATCCCCAAAATCTGCAGAGGATTTAAATTTTTCCATAAAGGCATAATGCTCGCCTTCTTTAAACATAATCTGAATTTCAGGTGTATTGTAACTATCCGGTAACAAGGAAAAAATTTCTGCAGACGTGCCTTCTTTTTTGCTTAGCAGTTCAAGCATGCGGGCGGCACTGTATAATCCATCATCAAAACCATACCAGCGTTCCTTAAAGAAAATATGGCCGGACATTTCACCGGCTAATGCGGCGCCGGTTTCTTTCATTTTGGCTTTGATTAAAGAATGGCCTGTTTTCCACATGAGGGGTTCCCCACCCATTTTGGTAATTTCCCTGCCCAGATTATAACTGGATTTAATGTCATAAATAATTAATGCACCCGGTTCGCGTGATAACACATCTTCAGAATATAAAATCATCTGCCGATCGGGCCAGATTACGTTCTGTTTATTATCAATAACGCCAACACGATCGCCATCTCCGTCGAAGGCTAAACCTAATTCTAAATTATTGTCTTTAATGGCGGCACAAATATCAACTAAATTCTCAAGCTTGCTTGGGTCCGGGTGATGATTTGGAAAAGTACCGTCAACATCACAGAATAATTCGGTCACTTCACAGCCTAATTTTTCAAAAAGCTGGGTAGCGATAACTCCGGCAACACCATTGCCACAGTCAACCGCTATTTTCATTGGACGTGCCAGTTTTACATCAGAAACAATGCGCTCTAAATAAGTATCCAGTAACTCTACTTCTCGGTAGCCACCTGTAGCCGAATTGAATTCATTAGATTCAATTAAGTCATACAGGCTGGTAATGTCATCACCATAAAGTGTTTTACCTGCCATCGACATTTTAAGGCCATTGTATTCTGGTGGATTATGACTGCCGGTCACCATAATGCCAGTGCCAGTTTTTAAATGGTGTGTAGCAAAGTATAAAACCGGTGTGGGTACCATGCCCACATCAATTACATCACAACCCCCGGCGTTTAAACCTTCGGTTAGGGCGACGGACAGTTCTTTGCTGTGCAAACGGCCATCACGGCCGATGCAGACTTCTTTTACATTCTGTTGTAGACATTGCGTGGCAAATGCCTGGCCTACTTTGCGAACTGTATCCGGGGTTAAATCAGTGGCGACTACACCGCGGATATCATACATTCTAAAAATTGCCGGGTTTACATTACTCATTTAAGATTTCCTGAAAAAATTGTTATTTATGGCCTGAAGAGCCAAATCCACCTTCACCACGATCACTGTCGCTAAATTCTTCTACCATTTCAAACTCAACCTGAGCCACGGGTAGAATCACCAGTTGTGCAATTCGGTCTCCTGCATCAATGGTAAACTCAGCTTTGCCTCGATTCCAGCAGGAAACAAATAACTGGCCCTGATAATCTGAATCTATTAGCCCTACCAGGTTGCCCAGTACGATGCCATGTTTATGGCCTAAACCAGAGCGGGGTAAAATAGTGGCGGCATAACCCGGATCACTGATATGAATTGCTAGCCCGGTTGGAATCAGTTCAGTATCACCCGGTTTTAAGGTTAAAGAGCCATCAATACAGGCACGTAAGTCCATGCCTGCTGAACCCGGCGTGGCATACTCGGGTAAGGGGATTTCCACGCCAATACGTGAGTCGAGAATTTTAAGCTGTAATTTATGCAT
The DNA here is from genome assembly GCA_003228405.1 of Gammaproteobacteria bacterium. Taxonomy (GTDB): domain Bacteria; phylum Pseudomonadota; class Gammaproteobacteria; order SZUA-229; family SZUA-229; genus SZUA-229. The sequence goes on from QIDK01000269.1 coordinate 26,589, forward strand.
AATATTGTTTTGCCAGTAATGTCAGTAGTTGTCTGGCCAGCTCGGTTTTTCTGCAGCGCTCTAATGTTTGCTCGCCACCCTGCCCATTGCCCTGCCAGAAGATTTGCAGTGCATTGTATTCACTATTAAAGCCTGTGTCTTGCTGATCTTCGTGTGCTACCTGATTAGCCGCTATCATGTGGATATTTTTCTGCTTCAGTTTTTGCAGGGCATAGTCTTTCACATGCTGGGTTTCGGCTGCAAACCCCAGCGTAAAGGGGGGGTTATCCAGTGCGGCGACTTCACTCAGAATATCCGGGTTAGGGGTTAAAGACAGCGTTAAATCAGCGCCTGTTTTTTTGATTTTTTGAGTCTGTGCATCAAGCGGGCGATAATCTGCCACCGCTGCGGTAGCGATAAAAATGTCCTGCTCAGCAATATGCTTCATTACGGCCTGCTGCATTTGCAGGGCTGTCTCTACATTAATTTGTGTGACATGTAGCGGTGGAGTGAGCTGTACCGGCCCGGCCACCAGTGTAACGATGGCGCCCTGTTCTACAGCTGCTTCTGCAATGGCAAAACCCATGCGCCCGGAACTGCGATTGCCAATAAAACGTACCGGGTCAATGGGTTCATGAGTGGGGCCCGCGGTGATCATAACGCTTACGCCCTGCAACAGGCCCTGCTTAAATAACTGACTGCAGGCCGCTACCAGTTCATCTGCCTCCAGTAAACGGCCTTCACCCTTTTCACCACAGGCCTGCATTCCACTGGCAGGGCCAAGGATTACAGCTTTTCGCTGTTGCAGCAGGTTTATGTTTTGCTGGGTAACGCTTGATGACCACATCACATGGTTCATCGCCGGTGCTATGGCTATTTTTGAGTGGCTTGCAAGGCATACGGCTGAAAGCAGGTCATCTGCACGGCCAGAGGCCAGGCGGGATATAGTATTGGCGGTAGCCGGGGCAATTAAAATTAAATCTGCCCAGCGCGCCAGTTCAATATGCCCCATTGCAGCTTCGGCCTGTGTATCCAGCAAATCGGTATGCACCGGGTTGCCAGACAGAGCCTGAAAGGTCAGCGGGGTAATAAACTCAGTCGCGCCTGAGGTCATGACAACACGCACATCGGCCCCCGCATCCTGCAGGCGACGGACTAGTTCGGCGCTTTTATAGGCGGCAATACCGCCGCAAACCCCGAGTAGAATGTTTTTATTGTGCAGAGTGGCTTTCATAGTGGCATATTATCATTAAAAGCTATTCACCACAGAGGGCACGGAGGACACAGAGAAAAGGTTTATATTTATTCAGGCAGCTACGGCGCATACCAAAAAAGACTCAGAACACTCTGCGCCTCTGCGGTAAAGCATTGGCAAACGATAAACAGAAGCGTAAACTCAGATTTTCATAGAAAATAAGGATGTATCTATGCCGATCACCGATTGGCCGCTTGAAGAGCGACCCCGTGAAAAACTTCTGGCTCAGGGCAGCCATTCACTCTCCGATGCAGAACTGCTGGCTATTTTTCTGCGCACCGGTATCCGCGGTAAAACTGCGGTGGATTTATCAAATGATCTATTAGATGGCTTTAATGGTCTGCGTCAGTTACTAAAAGCAGATCAGCAATCTTTTTGTGAGCATCATGGTCTGGGCACGGCTAAATATGCGCAGCTACAGGCCGTGTTAGAAATGGCGCGACGCTATCTTTATGAAGGCATACAACGCGGAGATTGCCTGAGCAGCCCGCAGGAAACACGACAGTTTTTAATCAGTCAGCTACGGGATTATGCCTATGAAGTGTTTGCCGTATTATTTTTAGACCAGCGACATCGGGTGATAAAATTTGAACAGATGTTTCGTGGCACCATTGATGGCGCCAGTGTTTATCCCAGAGAAGTGGTAAAAAAAGCACTGGAACATAATGCGGCGGCGGTTATTTTTGCGCATAATCATCCATCCGGTATTGCCGAGCCCAGTCAGTCAGATGAAAGAATTACGCAACGATTAAAGGATGCCTTGAGTCTGGTAGATATTCGGGTGCTGGATCACTTTGTTATTGGAGATGAAGTGGTGTCGTTTGCTGAGCGAGGTCTGTTATGAGGCGCTTTTGCTACAGACACGCAGAGTGCGAAGAGAAAAGCTTTTTGTTTATATTACTGAGCCAGAAATAAAGGGTACTGCTAATAAGCTTTAGAAAAATAGCACCTACAGGAGAGACTATTTTTGCCAGGCTTCTCTAATATAAGGCAGGTATTCTTTTCAGCGTTTGGCTTTATAAACCTGGCCCCAGCTGAATGATTTAACTTCATACCTTTCCCGGTCTTTTACGCTTTGCATTGGCAGGAAATTATTGGGCAACCATAGGCGGATATTCGCTTTTAAATTATCCGGATTGCTTTGGCTAAAGGCATCTGGATTTAGCTTAACAATTTCAGCTAATAATTTTTCACGCATAGCCGGGTTATCGGGTAATAATTGCTTTACAATGTCACCCAGCGTTTCGCCGGGGATAACATCCCAGAAATTCTGGCTTATAGAATAAACCTCAACACGCTTTGATTGCCCGGCGATAATTTGCGTGCAGAATAAACTAACCAGCAGGGTAACTAATAAAATAAACTGTTTTTTCATATCCTGATTATAGGTTAGAAAGCGAAGAAAATAATATTGTGAAGTTATTCAGTATAAAAAATTTGCAGTTCCTGCAGTGCGGGCCGATTGATTTGCAATTAAAGTCGGCTGAGATGATTGGCCTGAGCGGTGCATCCGGCTCAGGTAAATCCCGCCTGCTGCGGGCACTGGCGGATATGGATGAGCATCAGGGCGAGGTTCAGCTGGACAATATCAGGCAGCAGGATATAAGCGCTCACCTGTGGCGACGCAAAGTGGCTTTATTGCCAGCAGAAACCAGCTGGTGGTTTGATACGGTCGGCCTGCATTTTGGCGAACTATCCGAGCAGCATTGTCAGTTACTTGGTTTTACTGAGCCGGTTGCTAACTGGAGCATATCCCGACTTTCCAGTGGTGAGAAACAGCGGCTGGGTTTACTGCGCATATTACAGAAGCAGCCGGATGTCATATTACTGGATGAACCCACCGCAAATCTGGATAAAAAAAATAGCATATTATTTGAAAACTTTTTAATCGATTACCTGCAGAAAAATAATGCCTGCGCAATCTGGGTGAGCCATGATACTGAGCAATTACAACGGCTTTGTCAGCGCCGCTATATCATAAAAGACGGGAACATTAGTCATGTTGATTGAAATCAGCGCATTTGATTTAGGCCTGGCCGCCGTTCTGGTTTTATTGCTGGGACTGCTTGGCTGGCAGATGAATCTGGGTATTTCCAGGCAGCTATATATCGCCGCTGCCCGCACTACGGTTCAACTATTATTAGTGGGTCTGGTATTAAAAATACTGTTTGCCAGCACCTCTACTTTATTTATTCTGTTGATTGCTTTTATTATGATTTCTGTGGCGGGCTGGGAGATTTTATCCCGCCAGCACCGTAAATTAAAAGGCTGGTGGGGTTTTGGTGTCAGTACCGGCTCACTATTTATTTCATCATTTTTAATTACACTGTTAAGTTTGCTTGTGGTGATTAAGGCTGATCCCTGGTATTCGCCTCAATATTCGATCCCTTTATTAGGTATGTTACTGGGGAACACCATGACCGGCATCGCTCTGGGGATGGACCGCCTAATTCAAACGGCATGGCAACAGCGCCCGCTAATTGAACAACGATTAATACTCGGGCAAACGGCAGATGAAGCCATTACAGATATTCGCCGGGAGGCAATGCGTGCTGGCATGATACCTATTATTAATTCTATGGCCGCCGCAGGGCTGGTAAGTTTGCCCGGTATGATGACGGGGCAGATACTCGCCGGTGCGCCTCCGGTAGAAGCGGTAAAGTATCAAATTCTAATTATGTTTATGATTGCATCCGGCACCGGTCTGGGCGTGATATCGGTATTGTGGCTACTATCTAAACGCATGTTTGATGAACGCGAGCGGCTGTGTTTTAAACGCCTGTTAAAATTTTCACATGAATAAATGGAGCAAATTAACTTCTCATAACCAACGAGCGCAGGCACTGTATTATTGCGGCTTAAGCGAAACTATCTATCTGATTTAATACGAGAGAAAAACTATGAATACCGATTCCTACGCACAAATGCTAGCTGAAGTTCAGGCATTTCATGATAAACATGATTTTAAAAACACCGGTGGTGAGGAGCTAATGTATCGCATTGCCTTAATGGCAGAAGAGCTAGGAGAAATTTCCGCCTGTGCAAGTAAAGGTAAGTCGGTTGAAGAATTAGCAGAAGAGTGTGCAGATTTAATGATACTGTTGATGGGCACAGCCATAGCTCAGAATTTTGATTTAAAGCAGGCGTTCTGGGCAAAAATGAATAAAATAATGAAGCGTGAATCAAAAATGATTAATGGGCGTATTCGGGTATCGGAATTCAGGGATTAGTTAGTTTGGTTAACTTTAGTTGTTTTGGCAAGCTCGCATAAAGCTAAGAGCTTGCTAAAACAACTAAACAGTTAAATTGTGATAGAAAAAAAACAGGTCACAGTAGCTACACAGTGTGCAGATTAAAGCCGTTCTCTTGATGTTTGATTTAGCAATTTCTGCTCTTGAATAAACAATAACAATTTACTTTCCATTTCCTGCTTAGTTACAAACGGACCTTTCTGGTATCCGCCTCTGGTTTCAAAAAACCATACTCCATTAGCACAGAAATAGCGTTCATTGCGGAATGGGATAGTCGTATTTTCACCAGCTCTATGATTCTGCATCAGATGACTCCTTTTCGATGTTCCATTTATAGTTATTATATTACCAGGCAGTCTCAGATTAAGTCAGTGCTACCCTGTTAAAATAATAAATCAGTCGCGCGAAATTTCAATTGCAAACCAGCAGGATACGACAGGCGGTATGCTTCGTTTGTGTGAGGAAGGTGATTAAGCGGTTGATTTAAAAAGATAAATAATTATAAAAATTTAGCCGAAATTTATGCAAAAAAACCCATAACTGGCTGGTTTGTTCGAGTGGGAGATCAGATCGTGGCTTGTCTGGTGCGGGCATGAGTCATACAGGTATAAACCGCAAGTTCTTTATTTACGGGTTTTGCTGGTTCATATGCTCATGCAATTGTATAAATTCATTTAAATCAGCCTGCATTTCCTGCTTACTATCATATGGGCCTTTTTGTCCGCCGCCCCGCAATTCAAAATACCACTGGCCATTTATTTCATAACTACGGCTGCTACGCTGGTTATGATCGTGGGGTTGATCTGCCAGTTCATTGTCGCGAGGTTTATTCATGTTAGTTATCCAGAAATATAAATCGGGGTTTTACCAGATTTTCATAATCTTTATAGCTCATTTGAATGGCCTCTAGATGAGAGCCAGCGTTAAAGGCGATTTTATCTTCTTCAGACAGGCTTTCTGCAATATACACATCCATATCATACAGGCAGCCAAAAGGGGGCATGGCACCCACTTCACAATCCTTAAAGCGCGGGGTGAATTCAGATTCCTGCGCCAGTTTTATGTACTGGCAATCCAGAGTCTGCTTAAGTATATCAAGGTTAACCTGAAAATTTGCAGGCACTACCGCCATGGCCAGTTCATTATCTACATTTATAATAACGGTTTTCGCGATTTCACGGCTGGGGATATGCGTGCTTTTTGCAACCTCCACCGCTGTAAATGCCATGGAGTGCATAATGGACACATACTTAATATCATTCTCATTGAGAAATTCTTTTAGCAATTGTGAAGGCATAATTTCTCCCTGACCCTGATAGTCAGATAGCTTTTGAAAACCGTTGGCTGCTTTGTGCGCTTTTTAAGTATCGATCGAACACCATACAGATATTGCGGATAAGCAACCGACCCTTAGCTGTTACAGTTATACACTGATTATTCATTTCAATCAGCCCATCATCGCACATGTTCGTCAATCGTTTAATTTCATCGGCAAAGTACTGCTTGAAATTTATATTATATTTAGACTCAATATCGGCAAAATTCAAATTAAAATGGCAAATAAGCTGCATAATAATACTGCGCCGTAGTAGATCGTCTTCATCTATTTTGACACCTCGAAACAGCGCAAGTTTATTCGCGCCAATAAGTGCCTGATATTCATCCAGGGTTTTAACATTCTGCGCAAAACTATTGTCTATAGTGCCAATGGAGGTTATGCCCATGCCGATCAGATCGCAGTCTGCATAGGTGGCATAACCCTGAAAATTCCGGTATAGCTTACCCTGTTGCTGTGCCAGGCTAAGTTCATCATCAGGTTTGGCAAAATGATCCATACCAATATAGACATAACCCGCATTTGTCAGTTGCTCAATACTCTGTTTTAAAATAGCCAGCTTGGTTTCAGCTGAGGGCATTTCATCTTCATTAATGCGGCGTTGTGGCTTAAAAAGCTCTGGCATATGGGCATAGTTAAATAGTGAAATGCGATCCGGGCTGATTTCTATAATGCGTTGCAATGTGGTGGCAAAACTCTTTTCAGTCTGCAGTGGCAGACCGTAAATTAAATCAGTGCTAATAGATTTAAAGCCGAACTCACGAGCGCTTTCTAATGCACCCAGGGTCTGTTTATCAGACTGTATTCGATTAACCGCTTTCTGCACTGCCGGGTCAAAATCCTGCACCCCCAGGCTCATACGATTAAAACCAATATCCCTGAGTAATTTAATGCTCTCACGGCTGACTTCACGGGGGTCTATTTCAATGGAATATTCACCACTGTCATCATCATGCAGGTTAAAATGCTGGCGAGTCACCTGCATCAGGTTAGCCATTTGCTCATGGCTAATAAACGTCGGTGTGCCACCACCCCAGTGCAACTGGTTAACCTTGCGGGAAGCATCAAATAGCCTGGCCTGCATGGCTATTTCTTTGTGCAGCATTTCAAGATAAGGAATGGCCTTGTTGCGATCTTTGGTAATGACCTTATTACAGGCACAGTAATAACAGATGGTGTCACAGAAAGGCAGATGAAAATAAAGCGATAAATCACGCCCAGACTGGTTTGATTTTGCCGCCTGCTCGCGGTAATCATCTTCAGTAAACTCAGCGGTAAACTGAACTGCGGTCGGGTATGAGGTATATCTGGGGCCGGCGATATCATATTTCTGAATCAGTCCGGTGTCGAATTCTATGTCTGCCATGGGGAGTCCGCTTGTTTCTATTATCACATGTTAAACGTATATTATGGCTGTTTTATTGATTTAAAACAGCTACTGATTATGTTGCAGAGTATACACAGTGTAGTAAATGGGAGAGATCATATCGTGTCGACTTTTAACTGCAGAAGGTGATACATAAAAGAGCAAAAAACAAACGCTTAAGTGATTAAACATTAAGGGGTTGCGGGAGTTTATTCTCCTCAAGTCGAATAGTAATGATTATCATTTATTGCCATATATTGATAAATAATCATAGTGGTAGTTCAGTTGACGCTCTCCTTCTGGCTTAGCGCTTCAACCAGCTGCTCAATATCCTGCCTGCTGTGATCTGCTCTTAATGTCACGCGCAATCTGGCGGTATTTTCCGGCACTGTAGGCGGTCTTATTGCGGCTACATGCAGGCCTTTGTTTAATAACTGCTGGCTAATATCTGCGGCTGTTTTTGTATCACCGATCATAACCGGTTGAATCGCCGTGTTAGATTTCAGTAAATTTAATTCTGCCTGTGCCGCCAGTAGCTTGAAGTAATCTATGTTTTTATGCAGTGCCTGTTGTCGCCAGTTTTCCTGCTTTAGCAGTTTCAGGCTAGTGCTTGATGCGGCAGCGATTGCGGCGGGCATGGCGGTGGTGTAGATATAACAGCGCGCGGTTTGAATTAAATACTCAATCAGCTCTTCGGAACCCGCAATAAAAGCCCCTGCCGTGCCCAGTGACTTGCCCAGGGTTGCCATGTAAATGGGTACATCCGAGCTGGCAATGTGCTGGTGGCTCAATGATCCCCTGCCATCCTTGCCCAGCACACCAAAGCCGTGGGCATCGTCCAGCATTAATAGCGCATCATGTGCCTGGCAGTGATTTATCATGGAGGCGATATCTGCCTCATCTCCGTCCATGCTAAATACCGCATCGGAACTAACCAGTTTTTCACCGCTTTCACAACGCATGAGTTTTTTTCTCAGTGAATCATAATCTTTATGCAAATAACGCATCAGGTGGGCATGGCTGATACTGGCGGCATCAATCAGTGAAGCATGATTGAGCCTGTCTTCTATCATGGTATCGCCCTTGCTCAGCAGGCTTTGAGCTATACCCAAATTGGCCATATAGCCGGTGGAAAACAGAAGTGCCCGGGGATAACCACAGAAATCAGCCAGTTCTTCTTCTAAGGCATGATGGGCTTTAGTGTGGCCATTGACCAGATGGGCCGAACCACTACCCACGCCATAGTGTTGCGTTGCCTCGATAAATGCTGTTGTTAGCTCGGGGTGATTTGCCAGCCCCAGGTAATCATTGCTACAGAAATTTAAAACCTTTTGTCCATTGAGGATGATCTCCCGTCCCTGCGGCCCCTGCAGCAGCATGCGATTTCGATATAAGCCCTGTTGTTCGCGTTGCTGCAGATCCTGCCGAAGGTTTTTCATAGTCTAAGACGCCAGGTATCTGTAAATGCCAGCCCAGGTATGAGCGAATAATGGTGCTCGATTTTTATGCCCATGTTCAAGAGGTAATCTGAATAAAAATGAAAATTAGCACTACCGCATCTAAAAACTTTACGAATGGCAGGCTTCCGCTTTTACTAAATCATGTTCCACTTCACTGGGTTTAATACCCAGCCGGGCAAACAGTACAAGGTCATCATTGGTTTCGCAGTTCTCGGTGGTAAGCAATTTATCACCATAAAAAATAGAATTGGCACCGGCAAAGAAGCACATGGCCTGCATTTCATCGCTCATTTCATGGCGGCCTGCGGATAAACGCACCTGTGACTCAGGCATTAAAATTCGGGCAGCGGCTATGCTGCGTATAAATTCAATGTTGTCGATACCATCACCGCCAAATAGAGGAGTGCCTTTAATCTGTACCAGCATATTAATCGGTACACTTTCCGGATGCTGAGGCATGTTTGCAAGTTGTTGCAGCATGGAAGCACGGTCTGTAGCATTTTCGCCCATGCCCAGAATGCCCCCGCTACACACATTAATACCTTTATCACGGACATGCTGCAGGGTGTCCAGGCGGTCCTGAAAAGTGCGCGTGGTAATGACATTGCCATAAAACTCAGGTGATGTATCCAGGTTATGGTTGTAATAATCCAGCCCTGCATCCTTAAGTCGCTGGCTTTGTGCATCCGTCAGCATGCCTAAAGTAACGCAGGTTTGCATGCCCACTTTTTTAACCGCAGATATCATCTCAATCACTTTATCCAGGTTTTTATCCGTGGGGTTACGCCATGCAGCCCCCATGCAAAAACGACTGGAACCATTAGATTTTGCAATTTTGGCCTTCTCTATGACCTCATCTAATGGCAATAAGCGTTCTTTTTCAATCTCCGTATTGTGTCTGGCGCTTTGTGAGCAATAACCGCAATCTTCAGGGCAGGCTCCGGTTTTAATGCTTAACAGGCTGCTTATCTGCACCTCATTGGCCGCATGAAACTGCCGATGCAGGGTATGTGCCTCAAATAGCAGGTCATTAAAGGGTTTTTGCAGCAGGGCTTCTATTTCCTGAAGCGACCAGTCGTGACGAAGATTTGTACTGGTTGAGCGCGGGTTTACTTGTGTCATGTGATGTAAATCTATATATTACAAAGAGGCGTAATGATACCTGTTTTGCGCTCAAAAAGGGATATTAAGCTTACATGGATAAACTACTGGATTTTTTCTTTCCACCCCGCTGCCAGCTGTGTGGTGATACATCTAATCTGGGCTCAACGGGCCAGTTATGCGTCGCCTGCACCCATGACCTGCAACTGAATCTGACAGCCTGTCGGCACTGCGCGGTTCCGCTGAATTTTGAAGAGCTGAATCAGTGTGGTAAATGCATAAAATCGGCCCCTGTTTATGATAGCTGCTGGAGCCCGTTTATTTACGCTCAGCCGCTTGAATGGATGATTCAGCAGCTAAAATTTAATGCTAAGCTTAGTTATGCCCCCCTGTTATCGAATTTAATGATTTCAAACCTGCCCGAGCAATTTTATAAAAATCAAACAGCGGATGTGATTATCCCAATGCCATTACATAACAGCCGCTTAAAGCAGCGCGGATTTAATCAGTCTTCGCTGCTTGCAGCGCCACTGGCAAAAGCATTGGGTCTGCCTGTTGATACTAATTCCTGTCAGAGAATTTTAAATACAGATCATCAAACAGGAAAAAATGCCCGTCAGCGACAACAGAATATAAAAAATGCGTTTACATTCAATAACCATTTTAACTACCGGCATGTGCTTGTGTTTGATGATGTGGTGACTACCGGCTCTAGTGTAGCAGAGCTGAGTAAAACGATTAAACTGGCGGGTGTAAATCGAGTAGATGTGTGGAGTTTGGCAAGGGCTGAAAGAAATCATTAAAAGCAAATTATGGAAAATATAAAAACACGACTTAAATCAGATATAAGCAGGCCGGCGACTGAAATATCCAAATGGATATTTCAGGAAAAAGTCAAAATGCTCTATCGCAATAATACACAAAGCTGGCTTTTATCGATATTGGCATCGTCTATTATTGCCTATTTAGCTACTGGATCAGATAACTTGACTGCAGGTATTGTCTGGTGGCTTGCTTTTGTTGCTTTCAGCCTGGTACGCACATGGAATACCTATCATTTTCTTCGCTTATTCAAGAATAATGCAATTACCGATTTCCGCCACTGGTTTAATATCTTTTATATGTTTACATTTATCGCCGCCGTGGGCTGGAGTGCCGGCGGTTTTATTGTTGGCTACGGACAGGATTCACTGTCTCAGATATATATTTTTATTGTTTTGATTGGAGTAAGTGCGGCGGCGATTCCACTTTTGGGCGTGTTTCAAAGTGTAATGCTGTGCTTTCAGATTACATCAACGATTCCATATGTGATCTTTATTTCAATATTACTGGGCGAGCAGGGAATAATTCTTATATTTATGTTCGCCCTGTATATGCTCGCGATATTAGTTGCCATTCGCAGGATGGATGTAAATTTATCAGAAAGCCTGTCTATGCAGTATGAAAATTCCAGGATAGTAAATTCCTTATCAGAATCAAATCAGGAGCTACTATATGCAAATGAAAAACTTGCAACCCTGAGTCTGGAAGATGCATTAACAGAATTACATAATCGCCGCTATTTTGAGATGCAGCTGGAGCTGGAATGGAAGCGTGAGTCGCGGGAAAAGAAAATTCTTACCCTTATAGTCATAGATATAGATTATTTTAAGCTATATAACGATACCTATGGGCATGCGGCAGGTGATGACTGCCTGAAGAGTGTCGCACAAATATTAAAATCCTGCCTGCATCGACCCGCAGATACCATTGCTCGAATCGGCGGTGAAGAGTTTGTCATATTATTGCCTACGATTGATACTGAAGGTGCATTGATTTTGGCGCAGCAGATGCAGCAACAGCTAAATCTGGCAGACCTGACCCATGCAACCTCACCACTGGGTGACAATGTGACTGTCAGTATTGGTGTGGCATCGGTTATTCCGGGAGAAAATGTGACTGCATTAGGTTTGTTTAAGGCAGCGGATAAAGCGCTCTATAAAGCAAAAGTCAAAGGTCGTAACCTGGTGGTCGTGGGAGAGATGGAAATTCTGGAACCATAGGTTCTCTGGGTTCCCTGGCAGGCTACTGTCTCTGTTTTTCTCTGGCTTCGCGCTTTTCTTTTTTTAACTGACGAAATCGTTTCACATCTTCTTCAAAAGTTTTAATTATTTCTGCACGCTCGTTGTTTTTGTCTTCGGTAAATGCATAATTATTTTCAAGCTGGCGGCTCACAGAAGAAACATCTTTATGCAGGTTTTCAGGTGCTTTACGCCCGGATGATTCAATCGAATCGATACGCCCTTTTAGATTAGATAATTTTACTTCATCATTTTTAATAAGTGTTTCCGCCAGCGAAATCTGTGAATCAATCGCAACAATTCGGGCATCTCGTGCAATGCTTAAATCTTTCTCTGTGGTGAAGGTGTCAAGCAATACCCGGTCACGTAATGCTTTTTTACGAGCTGCAATCATGCGTTTTTTGTCTGCGGCCGACTTAATGACGCGTTGTTTTTCCTGTTCACTCAGCTCTTTTTTAGTTTTCATTGCTTCTGATGTGCGCACAGTCACCCCCTGCTCATTAAGCATTGAATGTTCCTTGTGAAGGTATTCTGCGGGTACACGGTCGCCATAATGGATCTGCCCTTTATCATCTACCCACTTGTTTAAGCCCGCATGGGCATGGGTTGACATTAGCAGGATGGACAACAATCCATTTAGAATGAGTAATTTTATGAGTTTAGTATTAATCATTAATTTCAGGTTTTTTTAAATCACATGGCTCCAGATTCATTAACGCTTAAAAGGGCCTGTGTGATAAGTATAAACATAATTTTAGAATATTCTGCTGACAACTACAATTTAAGGCAAAATAACAGTCCTTAAATATATAAAAACCGGTATGCAGAGTCTATGACCGATATTTCAGAGCAAATTCTTTTGTTTGTTATTTCTCTTGTGGCTAATTTTTTCTCTGCGCTGGCCGGAGGTGGTGCGGGTTTAATCCAGCTGCCCGTGCTGATTTTTCTGGGGCTTCCATTCGGCCTGGCGCTGGCAACACATAAGGTTGCCAGCGTTGCACTGGGTGTTGGCGCCACCATACGCCATTTAAAATCTGGCCGCCTGGAAAGACTGTTTGCGCTGTATATACTGGCCACAGGAATCCCCGGGGTTGTTCTGGGAGCGAGTATTATTTTACATGTGCCCGAGCGAGGGGCGCAGATGGCTTTAGGGTTACTGACCATGGGTCTGGGCATATATTCATATATTTCACCGAATTTAGGTCAGATATTGCAGCCCAGAAATCGACATAAGAAGGGCATGATTTACGGTGGGCTGGCCATTTTTGCAATAGGCATACTGAATGGCTCACTGACCTCCGGTACAGGCCTGTTTGTTACGATATGGCTGATACGCTGGTTTGGGCTAGATTATAAAACAGCCGTAGCTTACACATTAATACTGGTGGGTATTTTCTGGAATGGCAGTGGTGCAACCGCACTGGGGATTTTGGGTGACATTTACTGGCAATGGATACCCGTATTAATTATCGGCTCTTTAATCGGCGGATATTTTGGTGCGCATATGGCCATTATTAAAGGTAACCGTTTAATTAAGCACAGCTATGAAGTCATTACTCTGCTGGTGGGTATATCGCTCATGATAGGATAAAGCTTGTGGCGAACAGTTAAGGCTATCAATAGCCTTGTCATATAATACATTAGTATAATATTGAACACATGATGTGCAGATTAAATAAACGCCACCAGGCCGAATATTCCATGTGATTGCGCATTTATTAATGTTATTATATATCAACAACTTAGTGACAGCTGGCAATAACTGCTGTGCAAAGTAAGCGTCAGCCGCCTTAGTCAGTCTATAGACTATAATTTCAAAAAACATATCAGAGACCATTCCATGCCAGGCTCAACCATTATCTATACCGAAACTGATGAAGCTCCTGCTTTAGCAACTTACTCACTACTGCCCATAATTCAGGCATATGCACGGGCAGCGGGCGTTAATATTGAAACACGTGATATCTCACTTGCGGGGCGTATCCTGGCTAACTTTCCTGACAATTTGAAAGAACAGCAAAAACAGAATGATGCGCTAACAGAGCTAGGTGAGCTGGCAAAGAAGCCAGAGGCTAATATTATTAAATTGCCGAATATCAGTGCTTCGATTCCACAGCTTAATGAAGCCATCAAAGAGCTACAGTCTCTGGGATATGATATTCCTGACTTCCCTGAAAACCCTCAGAATGAGGCCGAACAATTAATAAAGACGCGTTATGCCAAAGTGCTGGGTAGTGCGGTAAACCCGGTGCTGCGCGAAGGTAACTCAGATAGACGTGTGGCTGCGCCGGTTAAGGAGTATGCACAGAAACACCCACACTCCATGGGTGAGTGGTCGGCTGATTCAAAATCACATGTGGCCTCCATGTCCGATGGAGATTTTTATTCCAGTGAAAAATCGACGCTTATTGAGACAGCGGGTGATGTGAAAATTGAATTAATCGAAGACAGTGGAGCCAGCCGGGTATTAAAAGAAAAAACCCGGGTATTATCGGCTGAAGTCATTGACGCATCCGTAATGAGCTGCAGGGCACTACGCGAATTCTTTGAAAAACAGATACAGGATGCAAAAGCTCAGGGCGTATTGCTTTCATTGCATATGAAAGCGACCATGATGAAAGTGTCAGACCCGATTATTTTTGGTCATGCGGTCAGTGTTTATTATAAAGATGTTTTCCAGAAACATGCGGCAACATTTGAAAAAATTGGTGTCGATACCCGCAATGGCCTGGGTGATGTATATACAAAAATCGCCAGCCTGCCAGAAGACCAGCGTAAACAGATAGAAGCAGATATTCAGGCGGTATACGAGATTCGCCCGGAACTTGCGATGGTGAATTCTGATAAGGGCATTACTAACCTGCATGTTCCCAGTGATGTGATCGTTGATGCATCTATGCCTGCCGCATTACGCTCCTCAGGAAAAATGTGGGGCACAGATAATAAATTGCACGATACCAAAGCAATGATACCTGATCGGTGTTATGCAGGCATTTACCAGGAGGTATTTGATTTCTGTAAAAAACACGGTGCATTTGATGTCACCACTATGGGCAATGTCAGTAATGTGGGGCTAATGGCACAGAAAGCCGAAGAATATGGCTCACACGATAAAACATTTCAAATTCCGGCCGATGGCACAGTAAAAGTAACCGATGCTGCAGGTAATATTTTATTAGAGCACAAGGTTGAGCAGGGTGATATCTGGCGCATGTGTCAGACCAGAGATTTGCCAATACAGGACTGGGTAAAGCTTGCCGTAAATCGTGCAAAAGCCACAGGCCAGCCGGCTATTTTCTGGTTAGATAAAAATCGGGCGCATGATGCCAATATCATAATTAAAGTGGAAACTTATTTACAGGATCACGACACATCTGGCCTTGAAATAAAAATCATGCCACCGGTAGATGCTATTCGCTATACACTAGACCGTGTAAAAGCAGGCGAAAATACCATCTCGGTTACCGGCAACGTTTTACGTGATTATTTAACCGATTTATTCCCGATTTTAGAACTGGGTACCAGCGCAAAAATGTTATCGATAGTGCCGTTATTAGCAGGTGGTGGTTTGTTTGAAACCGGCGCCGGTGGTTCAGCACCCAAACATGTGCAACAGCTATTAGCCGAAAATCATTTACGCTGGGATTCTCTAGGCGAGTTTTTAGCACTGGCGGTTTCACTGGAAGATTTGGCCCAGAAAAATAATAATCAAAAAGTTGAAGTTTTAGCCACGGCCTTAAACAGGGCAAACAGCCTGTTTTTAAATAATGATAAATCACCCTCACGTAAGGTCGGAGAGCTGGATACCCGCGGTAGTCACTTTTATCTGGCCATGTACTGGGCGCAGTGTCTGGCGGAGCAAAACGAAAATAAAGAGCTGCAGCAAAAATTTATATCCGTGGCAAAACAGTTGACGGATAATGAGACTAAAATTGTTGATGAGTTAAATGCAGTGCAGGGTAAGCCTGCGGATATTGGTGGGTATTATTGTTCGGATAAAATTAAAATATCGAGTGTTATGCGGCCTGGTGAGAGTTTGAATTTAATTATTGATGGTTTGTAGAAGTATTTAAGGTTGGTGTTTTTTTGATTTTAGCTTTATGGGAACTTGAATCCACAGAATTCAGGTTCCCATAAAGCTAAGAGCTTGCCAAAAAAAGTAAAAACCAGCAAAGCCAAAACAAACCCTGTATTCAGGAGACATGAATCAGCAACAGAGCCTGAAAAAAGTCAGCCTCCAGCAAAATGAAATAAAAAGAGATAAAAACTAAGACATAAATCGATCCAGCGAACGATAAGAAATCGCCTCAGTTAAATGTTTCGCCTGAATATTTTCAGCATCGTCCAGATCAGCAATCGTCCGGCTCATGCGTAAAATTCTATGATAGGCTCGCGCGGATAATTTTAATTTTTCCATTGCCTGATCAAGCAGCTTTATTTCGGCTGTCTGTAACTGACAGTGTTTTTCAGTTTCTCGACTGCTTAATTCCGCATTGCTTTTACCACTTCTGGCCAGCTGTTTTTCATAGGCGTGATTTATGCGTGATTTAACCGTTATGTTTGTCTCCCTGATCTGCGTATTATCTGCTAATGCTTTGCGGTCAATTGCGGGCACCTCTATATGAATATCAATTCTATCCAGTAGCGGCGCAGAAATTCTTGAGCGGTGTTTCAGTTGTTGTTCTTTTGTGCACTGACATAATGATTTGCCATCACAGTTGTATCCCTGAGGGCATGGATTCATTGCCGCAATTAACTGAAAGTTGGCGGGAAATTCTGATTGTCGTGCTGCACGTGAGATGGTTATTGTTCCGGTTTCCAGCGGTTCGCGCAGTACGTCTAGTGTGTGGCGGTCAAACTCGGTTAACTCATCTAAAAATAAAACCCCATTATGTGCCAGTGAAATTTCGCCGGGTTTAGGGCTGGAACCCCCGCCCACTAAAGCCACACCGGAGGCCGTGTGATGGGGGGCGCGAAAAGGGCGTTGCATCCACTCCTTAATATCAAAACCCTGATTACTAACAGAGCGTATAGCTGCACTGTCGATTGCCTGTTGCTCTGTGAGGGGCGGAAGCAGGGCAGGCAGGCGAGAAGCCAGCATGGTTTTACCCGTGCCGGGTGGGCCCACCATCAGCATATTATGGCGTCCGGCTGCGGCAATTTCTAATGCGCGTTTGGCACGGTGCTGGCCTTTGACATCACTAATATCAGCGCTATGTATAACGGTTTCTGGTGCATTTATAGAAGGTCGTTGCAAATCATTTTGCTGGTGAAAAAAACTACAGATTTTCTGTAAATGGTTCGCCTGTAAAACATTTGCATCATTTATTAGTGCCGCCAGTGCTGCAGATGCTTCAGGCAAAATCAGGGTGTGCTGTAATTTTTTTGCTCCCAGAGCTACGGGTAATGCGCCGCTAACCGGGCGTAGTTCACCGCTTAATGCCAGCTCACCATGAAATTCAAATTGCGCCAGGTTGTGATCGGGTATCTGCCCTGATGCAGCCAGAATTCCAATAGCGATGGGTAAATCGTAACGGCCACCATCTTTAGGTAAATCTGCCGGGGCAAGATTCACCGTGATGCGCTGCATGGGAAAATTAAAACCAGAATTGATAATAGCGGCACGCACCCGGTCTTTGCTTTCACGCACGGCCGCTTCGGGCAGGCCAACTATTGAAAGCGCCGGCAGGCCACTGGAGATATGTACCTCAACATTCACCTGCAGGGCGGTTACGCCATTTAGTGCCTGGGTATTAATGCTGGCATATGACATGGATTCCTTTCCTTATATGTTAGTTGCCAGGTCTTAATTCTGGCCTGGGTAGTGATTTACAAACTGCATTTATGTGTTTAGCTTCATTCGCGGCAAGCGGCTTTTGACATTAACTATTTTTTTCAAGCTCACTCAGCTGCTTTTCTAATTCTTTCAGCTTTTCAAGTGTCCGCGCAAGCAGGGCCGTTTGCACATCAAACTCCTCCCTGCTTACCAGGTTCATCTGCCGCAGGCCCGATTCAAGGATAGCTTTTATATTGTCATCTATATCCGACTTAAGGCTTTTTAAGCCTGCAGGAATGACAGAAGACAGCTTATCCGCGAGATCGTTAATACTTTGATTATCAATCATGACTGAGCAGAGGTTCCTTAAAATAGCCTGGTTGCGTTGAGCCCTTACAGGTCATAACCACGTTCATCATGGAGCACGATATCCAGCCCCTCAATTTCTTCATCTTCAGTGACGCGCAGGCCAACCACCGCATCCACAAGTTTTAAAATAATATAGGTGACTATGGCTGTAAATGTAACCGTCGCCACTACGCCTGTAAGCTGTACACCCACCTGCTCGCCCATAGATTCAATGCCATCAGCAAAGCCGTAACCACTGAAAACACCGAGACTGGTAGCGGACAATACACCGGCCAGCAGGGTGCCCAGAATACCGCCTACGCCATGCACCGGGAATACATCAAGGGAATCATCAATTTTCAATACCCGTTTCAGGTACATGGTTGCTGTAAAACAGACACCGCCCGCCAGCAGGCCAATAATCAAGGCTCCGCCGGGGCCAACAAAACCGGATGCAGGTGTAATAGTGCCCAGGCCTGCAACCATGCCTGTAGCAGCACCTAATGCACTGGGTTTACCAAAGCGAACCCATTCAATAACGAGCCAGGTCATAGCGCCAGCAGCTGCAGAAATATGAGTCACCAGCATGGCCATTGAAGCATCACCACCGGCAACCAACGCACTGCCGCCGTTAAAGCCAAACCAGCCAACCCATAACATGCCGGCACCGGCGACGGTCATGGTCATATTGTGTGGCGTCATCGCCGTTTCCGGGAAGCCTCTACGCGGCCCTATAACAATTGCCGCTACCAGAGCCGCTACCCCGGCAGTGATATGCACAACGGTTCCTCCGGCAAAATCATATAATCCCATCTGGCCTAACCAGCCACCACCCCATACCCAGTGGGTAACGGGTACATAAACAGCCAGTAGCCAGATCGCACTGAACAGCAACATGGCTGAAAATTTAATTCGTTCTGCAAAACCACCAATAATCAGTGCAGGTGTAATAATGGCAAAGGTCATCTGAAACATCATAAACAGTGATTCAGGAATAGAGCCTACTGCGCTTTCACGGCTAACACCGGCTAGCATGACCTTGCTAAAATCCCCTATCCAGGCATTGCCTTCGCCAAATGCCAGGCTATAACCGACAACAAACCAGAGAATAGAGGAGACACCTGCAATGGCAAAACATTGCATGAGAATGGATAAAACATTTTTAGATCGAACCAGCCCCCCATAAAACAGAGCCAGGCCAGGCAGGGTCATAAATAATACCAGTGCAGTAGAGGTCATTATCCAGGCGGTATCTGCGCCATCTATTACTGCTTCTTCAGCCATGCTGATCTGTGGGAACAGACCGCATACTAATGCCAGCAAAAACGCCGGCTTAATCATATTTTTAATTTGCATCTTTATACTCATCATTAAATTGCGTCACTTCCAGTCTCACCGGTTCGAATACGAACCACCTGCTCAAGGTTTGAGACAAATATTTTGCCATCTCCAATCTTATTCGAATTAGCAGCGGTGCGTATGGCGTCGATCACCTGGTCCAGAATATTAGCATTAATTGCAATTTCCAGTTTTATTTTGGGAAGGAAATCGACTACATATTCAGCGCCTCGATAAAGTTCTGTGTGTCCTTTCTGGCGGCCGAAGCCTTTCACTTCAACTACGGTAATGCCCTGCACGCCAATTTCTGATAGTGCTTCACGCACATCATCCAGCTTAAAAGGCTTAATAATCGCTGTAACCATCTTCATATTATATTTATCTCGCTATCCTAAAATGGGATTCTGTATTAAATGCACCAATATGACGCGCATATTATCATTATTGCATTAGATACCTGGTGAAATTGCATGAATGGTGCCAGATTATATTCCCGTTCTATATTTTTTTCACTTTCTGAATTATTTTTTTCAGGTGTTTCTGGATAAGATACTAAAAACCGAGCTTAAAATTCAGGGGGAGCCTCTGATTTAGTCAGCTGGCAAAGACGTGGGGCTAGTGTACATTAAAAAAACTGCTCCTGCTTTGTGCGATAATCAGCGCTTTATTGGTGCGTAAGCCCCAGGGTTACTTCTTATTTAGCGGATATATTCTAAAAATAATCAGAAAAATTATTAATAAAATCATATAAACAATGAAACTATACAGCCGAAAGATCTTCTGGCATGGCAATTGCTGTATACTTAAGCCATAATTTGCATTGTTACTAAATTAATTTTTCGGCTGGTTAACGCCTGTGATCACGGTTTATTTAATGTGGCTCCGGGATGGTACGGAGCTGATTTTTTAGGGGATATTTATGAAATTCATTACAGCAATTATAAAACCATTTAAGCTGGATGATGTGCGTGAAGCATTATCAGATATCGGTGTGCAGGGCATTACCGTAACTGAGGTGAAAGGTTTTGGTCGCCAGAAAGGACACACAGAACTTTATCGAGGCGCTGAATATGTTGTCGATTTTTTACCTAAGGTAAAAATCGAAATAGCCGTAGATGACGGTATTGTTGACCAGGTCATAGAGTCGGTTCGAAATGCAGCGAATACCGGGAAAATTGGTGATGGCAAAATATTTGTAACATCAGTTGAACAGGTTATTCGTATCCGTACGGGTGAAAGTGGTGTCGAAGCACTGTAATTTACGAGGGGTTTTTACGTGGAAAGTCAAATTTCTGAAATTCAATATGCATTGAATACTTTTTACCTGCTTGTATGCGGTGCATTAGTTATCTGGATGGTTGCAGGTTTTGCAATGCTGGAAGCCGGTCTGGTTCGGGCTAAAAATACAACTGAAATATTAACCAAGAATGTGGCTCTGTTTGCGATTTCCTGCATCATGTATCTGGTGACAGGTTATGCGGTTATGTATGGCGGAGATTTTTTTATAAGCGGTATAGCCGGTGGAGAAACACTGGTTGACGATGCCCTGGTTTTAGCCGGCGAGCATGGGTTTAATGGGGATTCAGTGTATTCGGGCGCGGCTGATTTCTTTTTTCAGGTTGTTTTCGTGGCCACCGCTATGTCGATCATTTCAGGCGCGGTAGCTGAGCGCATGAAATTATGGGCTTTTCTGGCATTTGCAGTTGTGATGACAGGATTTATATATCCAGTAGAAGGCTCATGGACATGGGGCAGCTCTACCGTATTTGGTATGTATTCCTTAAAAGAACTGGGTTTTTCTGATCTGGCCGGTTCCGGTGTCGTGCATATGTCGGGCGCAGCAGCAGCATTAGCGGGCGTGTTATTACTGGGCGCGCGCAAAGGTAAATATGGATCAAGCGGTCAGATTTATGCCATTCCGGGAGCTAACCTGCCATTAGCAACATTAGGCACCTTTATTTTGTGGGCAGGCTGGTTTGGGTTTAACGGTGGTGCATTATTAAATGTTGCCAGTATACACAGTGCTAATCTGGTTGCGGTGGTGTTTGTAAATACGAATACTGCGGCTGCAGGCGGTAGCCTTGCGGCGCTGATAGTGGCCAGGCTGTTATTTGGTAAGGCTGATTTAACCATGTTGTTAAATGGCGCACTGGCAGGTCTGGTTACAATTACGGCAGAACCTTCAACACCTACTGCATTGCAGGCTGCTTTATTTGGTAGCATTGGTGGTGTGCTGGTTGTGTTTAGCATTATTGCTCTGGACAAGATGAAAATAGATGATCCTGTTGGTGCTATATCCGTTCATGGTGTCTGTGGTTTATTTGGCCTGTTGCTGGTTCCTGTAACCAATAATTTAGCCAGCTTCTCTGGCCAGATAGTTGGTGCGTTAACCATCTTTATCTGGGTATTTGGTATTAGTTATGGCGTGTGGTTTGCTCTGAAAACCGTGATTGGTATTCGAGTAAGCGAAGAAGATGAATACGAAGGTATGGATCTGGTCGACTGTGGTATGGAGGCATACCCGGAATTTACGACCAAGTAGAGTAGCCAGGCAAGCTCTGATTAAACAGAGCTTGCCTGCTAAAGACCCGTTTTAAAATACCTGGCCGGTACTATAAATGAATCAGCTTAATACACAAAAAACACTTGTTCTGTTTCTTCTCTGTGTGCTTGCTAATAATGCCAGTGCTGAAATATATAAATGGGTCGATGCTCAGGGAAAGACACACTACGGCGACAAACCCGTTGAAAACTCAGAGCAGCTAGAAGTTGATATCCGGAAAAAGGGAAATATCACGACCAGTAACGCAAGGACAGATAAAAGACAAAAGCTACTGCAGGCCTATAATGAAGACAGGCAACGGGAAAATAAGGAACTGGCCGAACAGAGAAAGCAAAGGAAAAAAAATGAACGCGGCTGCGTATTAGCCAAGGACAGGTTAAGACATTATGAAAGAGCCCGCTCACTGTATAAACTGGATAAAGATGGAAACAGGGTCATTATTTCAAATGATGTCAGGCAAAATTCAACCATGGCACTGCGCGCCAAAATAAAGAAATTATGCCGATAGGCGAAGTGTATTAAATGGGGTCATAGCAAAGTATAACCAGCTGAATCGATTAACTAACAGGCCGGGATGAGGCTGCAAAAATCAGCAATTTCCCGGATAATGTTGTTGATAAACATCATCACCCATCTTATCTATCTGAAAATCTATCATTTCATCAAATAGCTTCAGTAGCGACTGATAGGCCTGCGGCCTGTTCTCTAGTAACCTCAGAGCAACTACTATGCTCTCCAGCGTAGACAAATATCCATCCTGTGGTACTTTGCGAATTCGATAATTAGATAGTTGCTCAGCGTTAAAGCAGAATGCAGGCACGGACTGTAACAGGGGGTGCATCTGCCATATTTTTTTTGCCTTGCGCCAGGTCGCATCAATCACAATAAGGTATTTAAGATCGGACAGAGCATTGCTGCTAACGTCATTATTGAGCTCTATCGCATTGTCAGCCGGAAATAAAATGGCAATTTGTGAAGTTTTTTCTGTAAGCAGGCGGTTTAATTGCAGATGCTGGCTAAAATCTTCGCCTGTCCATCGCTGATATTGCTGCAGGCCCAGTTCTGCTATAATCGCAGTGCCTTTGGCATTGCCAGACTCAGATGGGTGTTGCAAAACAATCACTTTTATCTGATTCGGCTGCTTTTCAATTCGATCACACAGGCAGGCAACTTTTGCACGATAACACTGATAGCAAACTGCACGGCTCATTATTAGAATCACTCGAAATTAAACAGGCTGACCATTATACACTGCCACTGATAAAGCAGTTTTACAAAAATAACGGCATGCGAGCCCAGGCACCCAAAGGCGATTTAATTTATGTCGCCACTCTGAACCAGCGCATTGTAGCTGCTCTCAGGCTGCACCCGGTAAACGCCGATTATTTATTACGCAGCATGTGTGTTAGCGCAGAACTGCGCCAGCAGGGTATAGGTTCGGCCCTGCTTGTGTATTTGCAGGAAATATTAAACGGGCTAAGCTGCTACAGTTTCCCCTATACTCACCTGCAGAATTTTTATACACAGGCCGGTTTCATTCTCTGCGAACCTGAGTCTGCTCCCGAGGCAATAGCCGTTAAATTTAAACTCTACCTTAAAAAAGGTAAAAAAATCTGCCTGATGAAGCATCAGGCGCAGTCCATGCTAAAATAGCAGAAATTTATAGAGGTTTATTTTCCATGTTTGATGTAAATGAATATTTTGATGGCAAGGTTAAATCACTGGCATTTAATACCGGCAATGATAAAGCAACGGTTGGTGTAATGGCTGCCGGTGAATATGAATTTTCTACAGACAGCATTGAGCATGTGACCTTAATCAGCGGTGATATGTCAGTTAAATTACCCAATGAAAATGACTGGCGTAGCATAACGCCTAATGAAACCTTTATAGTTGAAGGCAATGTTTCATTTCTGGTGAAAACTGGCTGTGACACAGCGTATCTTTGCCTGTATAAATAGAAATGAAATAAATAGAAGTGAAATAAATATGTTATACACCTG
>QIDK01000130.1 GCA_003228405.1 Gammaproteobacteria bacterium
AATTATTATTATTCATTAAATTCCAGCAACTGAATAATTTCAGGCATTAATTCAGGGCTACCCACCGCAATAATATGGTTAGGTGAATCCATTGTCAGCTCATTCCCATACCAGTCGGTGATTAAACCTCCCGCATTATTAATTATCGGCCCCAGTGCTGCGTAATCATGCAGCAGCGGCCCTGCAGTAATCACCGCATCCAGATGCCCGGCGGCAAGCAAACCATAATCATAGGGAGCAACACCCCATTGAGCCCAGTGTGATGCTTTCCACAGCTTATCGATATAATGATCGCGACCTTCTGTGTGCCACTCAAAACCGGGGCGGGAAATAATCATTTTATCCAGCACCGCACATTTACGCGTGGTGATTGTTTCACCATTTAAAAAACTACCCACACCGTCTGCGCCCAGCCAGCGTTCCCGGGAAATGGCCTGATCAATGACCCCGAGAATAAATTTTCTTTGATAAGCCAGACCCAGCAGTAATGCAAATGTCGGATGCCCTGTCATAAAATATTTGGTGCCATCAACCGGGTCTATTATCCACACAAATTCCGCATCCGGCTGATGCGGGGGATATTCTTCACCGATGATTCCGTGATCGGGGTATTGTTTCATTACCATTTCACGCATCAGTTCTTCTGACTCTTTATCAACCTGGGTTACCGGGCTGGTATCTTCTTTGTATTCTGTGGATACTGGCTGGCGGAAATATTTACGGTGTATCTGGCCTATTGCATCGGCAAGCTGATGGGAGAATGAGATTAGTTCACTGGTTTGTTTTTGAGTTAGCATTGGGTTGTTTTACTATTATTTGTCTTAGTGCATAGTATAAATGTATGTTGTATAAAATTGTTATTGATTTTTTCATATATTGCAAGCTCTTTGCATTATGGGAGTTTGCAATAAAACGCCCATTCCCATAAAGCAAAAAGCTTGCAAAAAAAACAGACGCCAACACAACAGCAGACATCTAAACCCTGTAATTTAAACACAATAAAAGTTATAATCCAGAATTCTCCCAAAACCCGAGCAAAATATGAAAATCACCACCGATAAAGCCATCACCATCAACTACACCCTGAAAGACAATGATGGCAAAATTATCGATGAATCAAACGATTCAAGCTTTATTTACCTTCATGGCCACAGCAATATCATCCCCGGTCTGGAAACGGCATTAAGCGATAAAGTTAAGGGTGACAGTTTTGAGCTGGTACTTGAGCCTAAAGATGCCTATGGCGAATACAATTCAGCCATTACTCAAACAGTTCCCCGCGATGCATTCGGTGATGAAAAAATAGAAGTGGGTATGCAGTTTCATGCGGAAGGTGATGACGGCCAGCCTGTGATGATTACCGTTAGCGAAATTACCGGCGATAATGTAACTATTGACGGCAACCCACCACTAGCCGGCGTGACTTTAAATTATGACATTGAAATAATGGAAGTACGTGATGCGACTGAAGAAGAACTTAGCCATGGGCATATACATGCACATGGAGAAAGTTGCGGGCACACACACTGAGGCAGATGTTACACAGTTTAGGGTGAGTTTTTTTTTGCAAACTCTAACCATTTTTTTTGAGCTAGCTGCTCTTATCTTGTGCTGCAGGCTGGCGGTAAGTTTGCGAACCCCAACAATAACGCTAAGACCTGTCACAACTGCTGGGCTTCGTGCCTCAGCACCAGGCTGCTTAAAACCAGCTATTTTGGCTTAGGCAGCCCGTTTAGGCTGCTCTGTTTTGCAGTTGTAAAAACTTAAATGCAACCAGCAGGGCAATAAATGAGGCCAGTGCCGCAGCACTAAAAATAATTTGTGGTGAATAGATATCCCAGTAGGCACCACTTAATAATGTTCCTGCTGCACCACCTGCACCAAAACTAATGGCGGAATATAAAGCCTGCCCCCTGCCCTGTAATTTACCCTTAAAATTGCGATGAAACAGTTCAATAGCAACCGCATGATACAGCCCAAAACTGGCGGCATGCAAAATTTGCGCAAATATCAGTATCGATAAGCTGTCTACATAATTACCTATTAATAACCAGCGTAAGGTGGTTAATATCAGGGCAATTATTAATAATATTCCTGGCCCGATTTTTGGCATTAATTTATGCATAAACATAAACAGAATAACTTCTGCTACCACGCCTAAGGCCCACAACCAGCCTAGTGCGACGCTGCTGTAATTATGCTGTTTTAAATAAATTGAATAAAATGTGTAATAAGGGCCATGACTCATTTGCATTAAAAAACAAATCCCTAGCAGGGCTAAAACATGTGGCTGTTTTAAAACTCTTAGGATAGAACCCTGTTCAATATGCGACTGTTTTTGCGGCGCATCACTAACCAGAAAACTAAAAACAACAATGAATACATATAAAATAAAAACTGAAACGGGCACCAGCTGGTAACCAAAATCATCTAATAATGAGCCAATTATAATGACAGAAAACACAAACCCCAGAGACCCCCATAAACGCACGATACTATATTTATGCGTATTCTCGCCCAGGTAGTTCATGGTATTAACTTCAAACTGGGGTAAGGTCGCATTCCAGAAAAAACTAAATAACAACATTACCAGCGCTAACCACCAGAAGCTGGAATCCAGGAATATACCGACAAATGCAATGCCTGAACAGATACTGGAGATGCGAATTATTTTCATGCAGTGACCTGTGTGGTCTGCAATCCAGCTCCATAAATATGGCGCGACAATTTTAGTGCCCATAAGAATGGCCATTAATTCGCCGATAGATTTTGCATCAAAACCAAGAGAGTTTAGATACAAAGCCCAGTAAGGAACGACTACACCAAGTGATGCAAAATAGAACCAGTAAAAACCAGAGAGCCGCCAGTAGGGCATTGAATTATTTTTCATTGTTTTTTAAAAGCATATTTTTCCGCAAATGGACGCGAATTATTAGTGTATTTGCAGTATGTAATTAGCAATTTATGCTTTTGATTAAATATTTAAGCTACACCATCAGTTTGTGGTTGTTTGCTTTGTTTGCGTATATTCGCGTTCATTTGCGGATAAATGCTTTTATTTTTTTATTCATCACCCGGTGGAATCACCGGTGTAGTACATTCAACATCACCACATTGTGCTTTAAAACGCAGCATATGATCTGCCAGGGTAAGTGCCAGCATGGCTTCACAAATGGGGGTTGCGCGAATACCTACACAGGGGTCATGTCGGCCATGGGTCACTACTTCCATTGGCTCGCCATTGATATCGACACTTTTACCGGGAAGACGCATACTGGAGGTTGGCTTAAATGCGGTGTGTACGACAATGTTCTGGCCTGAACTAATGCCCCCTAAAATACCGCCGGCGTGATTGCTTAAAAAACCTGCGGGGCTAATCTCATCACGAAACTCTGTGCCTTTGGCTTCTACGCAGTCAAAACCACCGCCAATTTCTACACCTTTCGCGGCATTAATGGTCATCATTGCATAGGATATTTCCGCATCCAGCCGATCAAAAATGGGTTCGCCCAGACCTGGAGGCACACCTTCTGCTATCACTGAAATTCTGGCACCGACTGAGTTACCTTCTTTGCGCAATTCATCCATATATTTTTCCATTGCTTTAACCTTGTTTTTATCAGGGCTAAAGAACGGGTTCTGGCTTATCTGATCCCAGTCATGTTGTTCAGCTTCTATCGGGCCTAATTTTGAAAGATAACCTCGAATTAATATATTGTGTTTATCTTTAAGGAATTTCTTCGCAATGCCACCTGCGGCAACTCGCATTGCAGTTTCTCTGGCGGATGAACGCCCACCACCACGATAGTCACGAAAACCATATTTCTGTGTGTAGGTATAATCTGCATGTCCTGGGCGAAAAGTGCTGGCGATATTGCCGTAATCTTTTGATCGTTGATCAATATTTTCAATCACTAACCCAATTGGGGTACCGGTTGTTTTGCCTTCAAAAATACCGGACAGGATTTTTACCTGATCAGGCTCGCGGCGCTGTGTGGTATGGCGTGATGTACCAGGGCGGCGGCGATCAAGATCTGCCTGTAGATCAGCCTCTGCCAGCTCTATTCCCGGTGGACAACCATCAACTATCGCCATTAATGCAGGGCCATGGGATTCTCCGCAGGTGGTCACTGTGAATAATTTGCCAAATGTATTTCCGGACACTTTGTTTCCTCAATAAATTAATAACACAATATTATCATATCGGCTTGCCAGCAGGTGGCCTAAACCTATATAGTAGATTGAAACTATTATTATATACTGTAAAGGCTATGTACTTTTCAACTCCATACATACTCATTGTTGAAGACGAGGAATTTAACCGGGAAATCATGGCGCTGCGGCTGCAGTCTTATAAATATAATTTAAAGTTTGCCGTTAACGGCCAGCAGGCTCTGGATATGGTGGCAGAAAAAAAACCTGATGTAATTCTGCTGGATATCATGCTACCTGAAATTATGGGGTTACAGGTGCTACATACTCTGCGGCAGAAATATTCCATGGTTGATTTGCCGATTATTATGGTCACCGCCATCGATGAAGACCAACGTATTGTGCGCGCATTAGAACTGGGGGCAAACGATTATGTTTCCAAGCCTATTAATTTCCCTATATTAATTGCACGCCTGCAAACTCAGCTAAGCCTGAAACAGCTATCGGCCTTAAATGCCGAATTTATGGCAACCGCCAGCCATGATTTACGCAAACCGATTGCAGTTATTCAGGATGCCGCCGCCTCATCCCAGCTAAAGTTCTCCGGTAATCAGTCTTTTGATGAACATGAAATATTGAAAAAGCTTGATACCATTTCTAAATCAGCCAACTTTATGAATTCTATTGTAGATTGCATTTTAGACAGCCAGGCCGGTGGCTTTGGTCAGATAAGACTAACTAAAATTCCACTACAGATTGAATCTCTGATTTCTGAAACTATTAATCACCACCTGAGCTATGCCAGTGACAAGAGCATTAATCTGATTAGCAAAGTAGAGCAAAACACCCCCTCCATAGAAGTCGATCGGTCACGCATTGCCCAGGTGCTTGATAACCTGGTAGATAATGCGCTTAAGTTCTGTTCCGCCAATGATACGATCACGGTTAGCACAAAATCAGATGGTGATAGTTTGTCTGTTATCGTTTCCGATACGGGGCCGGGTTTAATAGACAGTGACTTTGATCAGCTATTTGTAAAAAACTCCGAGCTCAGTAATAACCCCACCAATAATGAATCGCATACGGGTTTAGGCCTGTCAATCTGCAAGCAGCTGATTGATATGCATAATGGTGAGATTGGTGCGA
Organism: Gammaproteobacteria bacterium; assembly: GCA_003228405.1. GTDB lineage: Bacteria > Pseudomonadota > Gammaproteobacteria > SZUA-229 > SZUA-229 > SZUA-229. The sequence goes on from QIDK01000130.1 coordinate 5,299, forward strand.
TGAATAATAATGATAAGGGCACGAGTTTCTGGTTTAAATTACCCGCGTTTAAACTCAAACCGGTTTAAAATCAAAAGGCTGCTTCTGCTAGCAGTTAAAATTCAAATTCATCTAATTGTTCAGCGGTTAATAGAAAAACACCTGAGCCTCCCCGTTCAAACTCCAGCCAGCAAAAGGGTACCTGAGGGTAGGCTTCCTGTAGCGCATATTGAGAGTTACCCACCTCTACTACCAGAATTCCCTGCTCGGTTAGATACTGTCTGGCCTGCTGCAACATGGGAATCACCAGATCAAGGCCATCTTCTCCCGCTGCCAGGCCTAACTCGGGTTCATGCAAATACTCATCCGGCAACTCTTCCATATCTTCTGCATCAACATAAGGCGGGTTACTGACAATAATGTCATAGTGACGCTGCGGTACATTTTGAAATAAATCCGATTCTATTACACTGACCCGTTCATCAAGTTGATGCTGCTGAATGTTTTCTTCTGCAACTTCAACCGCTGCAGGAGAAATGTCCACCATATCGACATAAGCCCAGTCAAAAGCACAGGCTGTGGCAATACCGATGCAACCACTACCACAGCATAAGTCCAGTATATTTTCTACCGTTTCTGCATCAACCCAGGGTGAAAACTGTTTTTCAATGAGCTCGGCGATGGGCGAACGAGGCACCAGTACATTTTCATTTACACTGAAGCGCAAGCCCGCAAACCAGGCCTCGCCGGTTAAATAGGATGCGGGTAATTTTTCTTCAATGCGCCGTGTTAACAGGCCATGCACCTGTTGTTTTTCCTGTGCGACTAAAACACAGTCAAAATAGGCTTCAGGAAAATCATGAGGCAGATGCAGAGCATGCAGGCACAGGTAAACCACCTCATCCAGCGCACTGGACATGCCATGCCCATAGTACAGCTCGGCCTGATTAAAGCAGCTTACACCCCAGCGAATGTAGTCCCGCAAGGTTTTAAGCTCTTCGGGAAAAGTATGTATAGACATAAATTAAGCCTGTTATAGATCTATGGACGCGGATCTAGCCTACATAAGATATGAACTTTAAATATTAACCTGTTGCGAATATAATCACGAGCCTTAATTCTACAAACTGATACCACATGAAAGCATAGCTTCAATGCTACCACAGAAAAAACTCAGTATTGCAGCTCATGCTAAACTGATTTTAAAATCTGGAAGCTATCATCTAATGCTGGCAAAACCTGAGAAGCGCCTGCTCAGTGGCCATAAAATTCAATTGAACTTCACACTGTCTAATGGTGATAAAACAAGCCTTATGATTAACATCAGAAAAAAACCTCGCCCCATGAAATGTGGGGCAGGCAAGTGTGGTAGCATGTAAATTATGAAAGCTACATTTACAGATTATTTAAAATCCACCCCATTTTATTTTTTACCTCACCATTTAATTTCTGCGCTGGTTTATAAAATCGCACGTATTAAATGGGCTCCTGTGAAAAATTTTTCGCTGAAAATTTATCTGTCATTGCATCAGGTCAATATGTCAGAAGCAGTCGAAGAAAACCCCTATGCCTATAAAACACTTAATGCATTTTTTACGCGCGCTTTAAAACCTGGTGCACGACTAATAGATAACACGGAAAATACTCTGGTCTGCCCGGTTGATGGCAAAGTAAGTCAGGCTCAGGCAATTGAAAATGGTCGCGTATTTCAGGCCAAGGGGCAGGACTATAGCCTGCTGGAATTAGTCGGCGGTATAGATGAGCTCGCCGAACCATTTACCAATAGCTCTTTTGCGACTATTTATCTGTCACCAAGAGATTATCATCGCATTCATATGCCAGTTGATGGCAGGCTTACCGATATGGTGTATGTGCCGGGTCGTTTATTTAGTGTGGCACCGCATACAGTAAACACCGTGCCCAGATTGTTTGCCCGCAATGAACGCCTGGTATGTCAGTTTAAAACAGATCATGGGCCGATGATTATGATATTAGTGGGCGCGGTCAATGTTTCTGCAATTGATACGGTATGGGCCGGTTCGGTTACCCCGCCGAGTAAAAATAAAATTATTCATACGACTTATGTAAATGTAGATATCAGTTTGAAAAAAGGCATGGAAATGGGACGCTTTAATCTGGGTTCTACGGTTGTTTTATTGATGAACGACAAGGTTGCACTGGATGAGACTATCAGACATGATGAGACTGTAAAACTTGGGCAGAAATTAGCTTCTTATCATGTTTAAAAGTCGTGGGTTTGCTGCTTATTGATTTTAGCTTTATGGGAATTTGAATTGCATGGAATCGACAGCAGGAGAAGGCTCAGAATTAAAATCTCCATGCTGCAAAAGCTTGCCCCAAAAACAGGCATATACCACTCCATTCACTATATAAGCAATATTTTCTGTGGTTTTACCACAAAACCATTCATTACTGGAGTTAATCCATTTTTAGCAGGTATAATATAAAATCACAAAATAATACATGAATTGATATGCTAATTGTCGTCTCCCCCGCCAAAACCCTTGATTACACCACCCCGCCGAAAACTAAAAAGTTCACCCTGCCGGATTATCTAGATGATTCAGCTGAGTTAATACATCGCATGCGTGAATTTTCTTCGCTGGATATTTCAGAATTGATGAAAGTCAGTACAAAAATTGCTGTTTTAAATTTTGATCGATACGAAGTCTGGAATAAAAACTTCACCGAAAAAAATGCGAAACAGGCAGTGCTGGCATTTAAAGGCGATGTTTATACTGGTTTAGATGCGGAAAGTTTCACCGCTAAAGATTTTAGCTTTGCACAAAGTCATTTCCGCATGTTATCCGGTCTCTATGGTTTATTACGGCCCCTTGATTTAATGCAGGCCTACCGTCTGGAAATGGGCACTAAATTAAGCACCGAACGAGGTAAAAATCTGTATGAATTCTGGGGTAATGAAGTTACAGAAGGCCTGAATAAACAGCTGAAAAAAATAAAATCTAAATATCTAATTAATTTAGCATCTAATGAGTATTTTAAAGTGGTAAAACCCAGGGTGCTCAAAGGTGAGATTATTACACCGGCATTTAAAGAGCTTAAAAATGATGACTATAAAATGATTGGTATTTATGCGAAAAAAGCCAGGGGGCTATTGAGCCGATATATTATTCAGAATCAGTTGTCGGATATTGAAGATATAAAGTCATTTGATATGGATGGTTATAAATTTAACAAAAAAGTTTCCAGTGGAAATAACTGGGTATTTACACGAAAAGCTCCAATCGCTAAATAATAAGTAAAAAAGGATATAACATGGACGCATCAGCAGAGATAATCCAGTTCTGGTATTCAGAACCCATGAATAAACACTGGTTTGTATCAACGCCTGAGATAGATTCGCTCATTCGTGAAAAATACGAACCCCTTTGGCACCAGGCTGCAGAAGGAAAACTGGATAACTGGAAGGAAAATGCAGAAGCCTGTCTTGCCCTGATCCTGTTACTTGATCAGTTTCCATTAAATATGTTTCGCGGAAAACCTGAAAGTTTTGCTACCGAAGCCCAGGCTGTTGAGCTAACGATGTATGGTATTGAGCAGGCTTATGACAGGCAGCTACCGCAATCTCAGATTAGTTTCTTCTATATGCCCTTAATGCACAGTGAGTCGATGTCACATCAAAACCTGTCGGTTGAGAAATTTGAAAAGGCGGGTCTGGATGATAATGTCCGATTTGCCAGGCATCATCGGAAAATTATTGAGCGCTTTGGGCGCTTTCCTCACCGTAATGCTGTTTTAGGGCGTAGTTCAACAGTATTAGAAATGGAATATTTAAACTCTGAAGATGCATTTAAGGGTTGAAGATGCTCTAGATTTTTAGGTGCAAGAATCATGATAGTTTGATTTGACACTACACCAGGCTATGGGTTTTTGGCGAAAATTAACAGATATTACTGAGCCAGAAATAAAGGAGTCTACAATAAGCTTTAGAAAAATAGAGCCTGTAGGAGAAACTATTTCTCTAATATAAGGCAAGTATTCTTTTCACCTGAATCATTAGTAAGTGATAAAAATATCAGGGAAAGAGAGGTTCGTGCGCTGCAGGCAGCCATGAAAGAAACCTGGATTTGAACGGCAAAGATTCTGACCTTGCAGGATGGAGAGCAGATTGAAACAGGTGCGGGAAAAATAGATGTTGTGCCGGTTTGGTTGTGGCTGTTACAGTATTAGTTCATTTATCTCCATGCCGCAATGGAAACTGCTGCATCATTTCTTTGCCCTGCTGCAATAAAAACTGTAAAAATGTGCGTGATACCAGGGATAGTTTTTTGCCTTTCAAATGCACCGCATACCAGCGATAAAATAATGGAAAACCTTTTACATCCAGTATGGAAATATAATTTCCCGCCAGTTCCAGCCGCAAATTATGGCGCGACAAAACGGAAATACCTAATCCCGCCATTACCGCCTGTTTAATCGCTTCACTGCTGCCCAGTTCCATATAGGGTTGAATTTCCAGACCCTGTTCTGCAAATAAGCGCTCTACCGCCAGACGTGTACCCGAGCCTGGTTCGCGTATCAGAAACCGTTCCTGGCTTAACTGCTGCAAATTTATATCGGTAGATTTTGTCAACGGGTGATCGGGACTGGCAACCACAACAAGTTCGTTATCAATAAAGGGGTGAGCCTCCACATCCAGTTCCACAGGTACCTGCCCCATAATGAGTAAATCATCTTCATTAGATTTTAGCCGTTCCAGAACACGGGAGCGATTGGTCACCTTGAGCATGGGCTGTACTTCAGGGTGCAGCTGAATAAAGGCACCGAGCAGATGGGGCATAAAATATTTGGCCGTGGTGATAACCGCGATGCGTAAGGGGCCTTTTACTACACCTTCAAGCTCAGTTGTCGTTTCACCCAGTGATACCATGCTGCTAAGAATTTTCTGAGATGAGAGATAAACTTCATTACCCACAGCGGTGGTGTGCAGATGATTACCGACTTTTTCAAGCAGGGGATATCCAATGGTTTCACTGAGTTTTTTTACCTGCATCGACACCGTGGGCTGGGATAAATGCAGTTCTTCGGCGGCTCGAGTGTAGCCCCCGAGGCGCACCACCGCTTCAAAAATCTGCATCTGACGCAGGGTAAGATGCCGAATTAAATTTTTAGCCGTTGAGTAAACCATATAAACCTGCCATAGATAAATCTCTATATATAAAATAGAAACTATTGATTATGGTTTATACATGCCTTTCAGCATAATGTCTACACGCGGCGAATACCGCGCCAAACTCATTATATTGAATCACTGGAGAACGTAATGGCTAAAACTTATGATGCGGGTGTCAAAGACTACCGCGAAACTTACTGGATGCCGGACTATACCCCGAAAGAAACGGATATTCTGGCCTGTTTTAAAGTAACACCACAGGATGGTGTACCGCGTGAAGAAGTGGCGGCTGCGGTTGCCGCAGAATCTTCAACCGGTACCTGGACGACGGTATGGACCGACCTGCTAACCGATCTGGATTATTACAAAGGCCGTGCCTATGCAATAGAAGACGTGCCAGGTGATGATACCTGTTTCTATGCCTTTATCGCCTACCCGATTGATCTTTTCGAAGAAGGCTCGGTGGTAAACGTAATGACATCGCTGGTGGGTAATGTATTCGGCTTTAAAGCTCTGCGTGCCCTGCGCCTGGAAGATATTCGTTTCCCAGTTGCCTATGTAATGACCTGTAATGGCCCCCCTCAAGGTATCCAGTTAGAACGTGACATTTTAAATAAATACGGTCGTCCATTGCTGGGCTGTACCATTAAACCTAAATTAGGTCTATCGGCTAAAAACTACGGTCGTGCCTGCTACGAAGGTTTACGCGGTGGCCTGGATTTCACCAAAGATGATGAAAATGTAAACTCGCAGCCCTTTATGCGCTGGCGTGCCCGTTTCGATTTTGTAATGGAAGCGATTCACAAAGCAGAAGCCGAAACCGGAGAACGTAAAGGTCACTACCTGAATGTAACTGCGGCGACTTCTGATGAAATGATGAAACGTGCTGAGTACGCTAAAGAAATCGGCGCACCGATTATTATGCACGATTACATTACCGGTGGCTGGTCTGCAAATACACAGTTAGCACAATGGTGTCAGGATAACGGCATGCTGTTACACATTCACCGTGCAATGCACGCGGTGCTCGATCGTAACCCGCACCACGGTATTCACTTCCGCGTACTAGCCAAAATCTTACGTCTGTCTGGTGGTGATCACCTGCACTCAGGTACGGTTGTGGGTAAATTAGAAGGTGATCGTGAAGCAACGTTAGGCTGGATCGATATCATGCGCGACTCATTCATTAAAGAAGATCGTTCACGTGGCATCTTCTTCGATCAGGACTGGGGTGCAATGCCAGGTGTTCTACCGGTTGCTTCCGGCGGTATCCACGTATGGCACATGCCAGCATTAGTTAACATCTTTGGTGATGATTCTGTGCTGCAATTTGGTGGCGGTACACTGGGTCACCCCTGGGGCAATGCCGCGGGTGCAGCGGCTAACCGTGTTGCTGTTGAAGCCTGTGTTGAAGCACGCAATATGGGGCGTGAGCTTGAGAAAGAAGGCAAGGATATTCTGACTTCTGCTGCGAAGCACAGCCCGGAGCTGGCCGCTGCTATGGAAACCTGGAAAGAAATCAAGTTTGAATTCGATACGGTTGACAAGCTGGACGTTTCACATAAATAGCGGTTGTTATTGAGTTGACAGAAATATTTAAGCGTTTTGGAAAACAGATCACTGCCGCGCATTTGCGGCGGGAGTGATCGCCAGAAGTCTTTAAGTTACATAAATTTAGGAGCAATAAAATGCAAGATTATGAATCAAGTTTGAGCAATACCACGAGCCGTAAGTTTGAAACCTTTTCCTATTTGCCGGCAATGACACCTGAGCAAACTCGTCAGCAAATCGAATATATCGTCAGCAAGGGCTGGAACCCGGGCATTGAACACACCGAACCAGAAAATGCGACCGGTCACTACTGGTATATGTGGAAACTGCCTATGTTCGGTGAAACAGACGTAGATGCTATCATAAAAGAAGTTGAAGCCTGCCATACAGCACACCCTGAAAATCATGTGCGTTTGTTAGGTTTTGATAACTTTTCCCAGTCTGCTGGTGCGTCGATGGTTATTTATAGAGGCAAAACAGTTTAACTGTAGTTTTTTGTACGGCTTTGATTGTATAAATATAAAAAGTCATCAGAAAAACATTCTGGTCATGATTATGTGACCAGAATATTTTAAAGTTTAGAAAAATAATGTCACAGGTCGAAATTTATGAGTAAACCAGATAAATACATAGGTCTTGATAATGAAATTAATGGTGGCATGACCAGCATTGGAAAAATTATCCGCGATGCCTGGTTATTTGAGCTCATTGAAGCAAACGAAACCTGTGAAGGCTGGAACCTGGCCGGTATTGATGCATTGCTACAGAAAGTCAATACAGAGTGGGATAAATATGGTTGCATGGTTAGCCAGTTACCCGAACCATTAGCAAAGCGTCACCATCAAATATATACGCAGGCCATTAAAAAAGCCAGAGTAGCGGGATGGTCCGGTGAACATGAAACCGCTGATGAAGATGAGTAAAAATTTAATTAATACGAGTATGAGTGGAAATCATTATGTCTGATACACGCGTAGATCCAGAACAGTACATCATTAAAAATGAGCCTTATTACCAGGCCATCAACAAAGAAATAGACCTCTATGAAGCGGCCTATGATGTGCGCATGCCGATGATGTTAAAAGGCCCAACAGGCTGCGGCAAATCCCGCTTTGTGGAATACATGGCGTGGAAATTAAATCGCCCGTTAATTACCGTTGCCTGTAATGAAGACATGACCGCATCGGATTTAGTCGGTCGATTTTTATTAGATAAGGATGGCACCAAATGGCAGGACGGCCCATTAACCACCGCTGCGCGCATTGGTGCGATCTGTTATTTAGATGAAGTGGTGGAAGCGCGTCAGGATACCACCGTGGTTATTCATCCGCTCACCGATCACCGCCGATCTTTACCGCTGGATAAAAAAGGTGAACTGATAAAAGCCCATGCAGATTTTCAGCTGGTGATTTCCTATAACCCGGGTTACCAGAGCCTGATGAAAGATTTAAAACAGTCTACCAAACAACGTTTTGGCGGGCTGGATTTTGATTACCCGGAAACCGAACTGGAAGTAGCAATTGTTACCCAGGAATCCGGTGTTGATAAAAGCATGGCAGAAAAGCTGGTACAGATTGCCCACCGTGCACGTAACCTCAAAGGCCATGGTTTAGATGAAGGCATCTCTACCCGTTTGCTGGTTTATGCGGGTCAGTTAATTAATAAAGGTGTCGATCCCGAAGCTGCGTGTAGCATTACCATGGTAACACCATTGACGGATGATCCGGATATGCGCGATACATTGAACGCAGCGGTGCAGACATTTCTGGGATAGAACCTGAAGCATCCCCATAAAATATGGCTATAAAAAGATAAAGGCATATTGTCCGCAAATGAACGCGAATTTTTCTGTTTGTACACCTGCGGTGCACTACACCCTGTTAATGCTTTTGTTTTAATTTACGTATTTTGCGTTCATTTGCGGACAATATGCTTTTGATGTTTGTTGTGGGGTTAAATCTGGCTTAGACCCTTTTAAACGATTTTGAGTATTTAGTTATGTCATCGATCAATCTTGAAGATTACGCCGAATTTCTGCAGCAGTCTGTGCCGGAAGTTAAAGCCGTGCTGGATAGTACTTTTCATGAAGCTGCACGCATTATGTCGCCTGCCGGGCTAAGCGATTATATGGATGGCGCAAAGGCACTGACAAATCTGGGACGTGGCCATGATCTGATCATTACCTATCTACAGGAAATGCCGCTGGTAGCTAAAGAATGCGGTGAAGATATTATTCCCGATTGTATTACGGCAGCGATGAAAGTCTCTTCAATGACATCCGGTGCGGTGATTACCCTGCTGTTTTCCAGTTTACCCACGGTAGCAAAACGTCTGGGTGATGCCCAGTTAGTGCGTGGCTATCTCACCCTGATTCATCAGCTAGCCTCAACCGCTGCTCGTGGTTTACGGCCAATGCTCAGTCATATTGATGAACTGTTATCAAAACTTACCCTCAGTGGTTTACGTCGCTGGGCGAACTTTGGTGCCCAGGCTTATCGTCGTGATTTTAATAATTTAACCGCCTATTTTAATCTGCAATCCGCAGACAGTCGTGCGATGTTAGAGAAAGAACGTCGTGGTGTGTTATTTGTAAAAGTACAGCGTAAGTTAAATTTTTATCTGCGTGCACTGTGGGGCCGTGATTTTTTTCTGCGTCCCACCGGTGCCGATTATACTGATTTTCGCCCCTATGTAGAAAACCTGATTTTATATGTACCCGATGCCTTAGATGATGTTGCTGGCGTTGCAGGGCTGGAATTATATCGTGCCACCGCTGCACATATGGCATCGCACATGATGTATACCACGGCATCTTTGTCTGCCGAGCAGCTTAGCCCGGCGCAGTTATTTTTTGTTGGTCTGCTGGAAGATGCACGCATAGAATATAAAGCGGTGCAAAATTTTCCCGGCCTGAAAAAACTCTGGAAAGCATTGATGCAGGTTGAATACGAAGAAAAAGCCGAACATGAAACCATTCCTGCACTGGAAAAATTAGCCCTGCAGTTACTTGATAGCAATGTTAAAGGCGATGATGAACAACTGAATTTATTTGCGGAAAAATTTCACGCAGAGATCGAAGCCAGTCAGGATGATAATCATTTTTCCTGGATGATGGGCGTCGAATTATATAATTTATTTGCCGGCCGCAAGGCGGTGCCGAGTTTGCGTATTTTAGAACGCTATCGCATTCCCTATCGGGATGACAATCGTATTATCTGGCATTATGAAGATATTAACTGGGATAAATCAGCAGAATATTTACCCGCGTCTAAACGACAGGTGCGTTATAGTGTAAGCCCGTTAATGATGGCCCACGAAGTCGATTGCGAACTGGCGGGTGATGATGCCCAGGAAATCTGGACCTGTTCAGATTTAATGCGTTTTTATGAAGATGATTTAACGGATAACGCCAGAAGTTTCAATGAAGAATGGGGTAAGGAACCCATTTCCGAACCCTTTCATTATCAGGAATGGGATTATCAAATTCAACTGCATCGCCCTGACTGGGCCACGGTTTATGAACGCCGTTTACCTAAAGGTGATCCACAGGATATTAATGACATACTGACCGAATACAAACCCATTGCGCATCGCATCCGGCAGATTATAGACCTGCTAACGCCAGCCGGAGTGCAACGCCAACGTGGCATGGAAGATGGCGATGAAATTGATATTAATGCAGCGGTGGATGCCATGATTGCATTGCGCATGGGTGAGCAACCTAACCCACGTATAACCATGCGCAATATATTACAAACCCGAGATCTGTCGGTAGTGGTATTAATGGACTTATCCGAATCCACCAATGAAGCAATTGGCGATTCCGATAAAACCGTTTTGCAACTCACCCGTGAAGCCGCTACCTTAGTCGCCACCGCAATAGAAGGTATTGGTGATCCATTTGCGCTGCACGGTTTTGCGTCAGATGGCCGACATGATGTACAGTATTATCGCTTTAAAGATTTTAATCAGCATTACGACGATGAAGCCAAAGCCCGACTGGCGGGCATGAAAGGCGGCCTGTCTACACGTATGGGTGCAGCATTGCGCCACGCCGGACATCACCTGTTAAAGCAGCAGGAAAGACGCAAACTTATTTTATTAGTCACCGATGGTGAACCGGCGGATATTGATGAACAGGATCCGCAACATTTACGTCACGATACAAAAAAAGCGGTTGAAGAATTATATTCTAATGGCGTGTTGACTTACTGTCTGACACTTGACCCCCATGCAGATAATTATGTAAAGCGTATTTTTGGTGAAAATAATTATACGGTGATTGAGCATGTGGATCGTTTGCCAGAACAGTTACCGTTATTATTTGCCAGCCTGACTGGTTAAACTGAATTAATCAGTTGAGCGCTTAATATGTGAGCTAAAATATGAAAATGTATATTGTTCCAACTAATTAGTTCAGGTTTAATAATGGTAACTCGTATTCATGATATGCCGGTGTATGCATCACGTACCGAGGAAATTGATGCGGCTTTATATAATTTGTGGCGCAGAGCGCGGTTGCATTTAAATTTACCGGTACGTTTAAAACTACCCTCATTAAAATCGATGATTTTAATTTTAGAAGAAGATTGCTGGGTGGTGGTTGATCCACGAAATTATGACCTGCCGCTGATTGCCTGGATCAATTTTCAGGATGCGAGGCGCAACAGTTTGCATGCACCGGTTGAATGTACTGCAAATTATTATCATTTTATGGCCAGTCAGTTTCGTGAAAAAATACTGGCTGAAATAGGTGAGGCGTTTGAGGATTGTTTGGCATGAAGTTAGAAAGGCAAAAACATTTTTACCGCAAATAAACGCAAAAACACGCAAGTTTTTTTATGTTGTGCGCCATAGGTGCACAACATCCAGGTATTGCTTTTGCTTGTATTTGCGTATATTAGCGTTTATTTGCGGTAAAAATTCTTTTGCTTTTTGAAGTTATCGTTATCCAGGCCAGGCACTGCAATGTGACTTTAAAGGTAAGAAAATATTATGCCACTAGTTGATATGAAGGATATGCTGCAACACGCTTACCAGCATGGTTATGCGGTGGGTGCATTTGAAGTTGTCAGTCTGGATTTTCTGGATGGCATAATGCTGGCGGCAGAGCAGGCACGGGCGCCGGTTATTTTAAGCATGGCGGAATCGCATTTTGAATATTTTGATTTTGATTTAATTATGCCAGCGGTAGAAGCTGCAGCAAAACGCGCACTGGTGCCGGTGGCGATTCATTTTGATCATGGCACCTGTATTGAAACTGCGGTGAATGGCATTAATCGAGGCTGTAATGGTGTACTGGTCGATGCCTCTCATGAGGAGTTTATGGAGAATATACGCATTACCCGGCAGGTAGTTGAAACAGCTCATGCCTGCGGAGTCGCCGTAGAAGGTGAGCTGGGTTATGTGCCTGGTGTTGAAGGTGAAGGGGCGGAGCACTATCCCGGCGAGCTGGCTTATACCTCATTAGCAGAAGCCAGGGCTTATGTTGAACGTACTGAAGTCGATTTTCTGGCGATTTCTATTGGCACGGTTCATGGACACATGAAGGGCAAGCCCAAACTGGATTATCAACGCTTAAAACAAATCAATGATGCCCTGGATTTACCACTGGTTATTCATGGGGGGAGCGGGCTTTCTGATGATCAGTTTCACCGCCTGATTTCCAATGGTGTTGCCAAAATAAATTGCTTTACCGCATTGTCAGATGCGGTGGCAAAACAAATTAGAAAAAATATAAAAATAGAAATATCCAGCGGTTATATCGGTTTGGCGAAAAACATTAATCATGCAGTCGCGGCTGAGGTTGAACGTTGCATGCGGTTATGGGGCTCCGCTGGCAGAGCCGCTGAGGTGCTGGCTCGTTGCGAGTCATGGACATCAGTTGAGCAGATAATTATCTGCACCGTCGAAGGACTGGATAACTCCGATGCATCTATTTTGATGAACGAAGGGCGGCGCATGCTTTCCAGTATTCCAGGAGTACGTGATGTTTTTTCAGGTGAAGCGGTGCAGAAAGATGCCAGGTATCATTATACCTGGCGGATTCGTTTATGCCATCCGGTGGTGGTAGACAGTTATCGTAAACATGCAGCTTATATTAATTTTATTAATAAATTATTCCGGCCAGTCGCCGGAAAATGTATCAATATTGATTTTCAGGAAGTAACACCGGTTTCCAGTCAATACCAGCTTGAACCCGTAATTAGAAGGAAAGTTATGTCATAAAAGCTTCATTTAATTGAGCCAGGCTCCAACAATATTTATAAATGAATTTCAATAAAGATAAAAGAAAACACGAATGCACGCAAATAAAAGCTAAATACTTAGCCTGGTGTTATATGCACTGGCATACAATCGAAAAATTGCGTTCATCTGCGATTCTTTACGTTTTAGCGTTTTCTTTTTCTTTTCTTTTAATAGTTATTTCGTACCGATAGTTCTGTGACGAAGTATTTTACCCTGCCATAGACGTAAAATCATAATCCAGATTAGGTGACGGCTCCTGCAGGAAGTTGCCCTGAATAAAGTTAATCCCCATACCCCACAATACCGACAGGCTGGTTGCATCCTGTACACACTGGGCAATGGTAAGTTTATTCAGTTCCATTGCCTTTTCGGTAATGGCTTTAACCGCTTCCTGATTTTCGGTGCTACTTGAAAGCTCGTTCATAAAAGAGCGTTCCAGTTTCAGATAATCTGCCGGGATATGTTTTAGTAATTCAAAAGGATTGCTACCTGTTCCAAAATCATCCAGTGCAAAACCACAGTTAAGTTCCTGTAATGATTTTGCTACTTCAGCTGTGTATTTCAGGCTGGTCACTGCAACACTTTCTTTTACTTCAAAAATCAAACTACTTTTAGGTACATTGTACTTTTTTAGCTGGTCTTTCAGCCACGCCATCAGACTGGTATCTTTCAGGGAGTTAGCGGAAAGTTTAACAAAAAATAAAGTTCGTTTGCCCTCTTTCCAGCGTTTGGTCAGCGTGGTAACTGTATTAAGCAGTATCCAACGATCAATGGCTAATGACATACCTGTGCGATCTGCTGCGGGTAGAAAGTCTAATGGCATAACGATATTGCCTTTTTTATCCAGCATTCTGACAAATACTTCATAGCGTTCATCTGTGTCACCATGCAGACTGATAACAGGCTGGAAGTAAAGAACAAAGCGGTTTTCCCTGATAGCTTCTTTAAGGTCTTTAACGACCAGAGCATCAATTTCTTTTTGGGTTAGCTCACCTTCTTTAGGCTGATAAATAACAACCGAATTGGGCCCCTGTTCGCTAGCTTCATCTACAGCACGTTCAGCGCGGAGTAATATCTCACCAGTGTCAGGGGCATTTTTATCAATCATGCTTACACCAATAGTGCAGGTCGTATTGATTGATTGATCATTAATATTAGCAATATAATTATGAATAATTTTACTTATATTTTTAGCGTAAGTCTGAATGGATTCTGCAGTTTGTTTGAAGGAAACAATAGAAAAAGTATTGCCTTCAAAGTGAGCCAAAACATCATCATTATTTACTGCTTCTTCAAACTTCCTTGAAATTTCACTCAAGAATTGATCGGCACCAACAACACCTACGATTTGTTTAATGCTACTAAAATTATCAAGGTGTATAAGCAGCGTGGCAGCATTAAGCTTGCCTTGCTGTGCTTTTGACACTGAATCTTCGATTGAATCCATAAAGAACTGGCGATTGTATAAGCCGGTAACCGAGTCTGTCTGGCTGAGCAGGGCTAGTTGCTGCTCTAGTTCCTTGCTATCGCTTTGTGTTCGGATAACAACCTGAATGCATGGCTCACCATCGATACTGGCCGGGGAAAATTCCATTTCGCCTTTAAATTCTGTGCCATCTGCATTGCTTAAATTAAGCTCAAGTTTATTTATTTTGTATTGACCTTCTTTGCAGTTGTCACGTAAAAATGCTTTAAAGGCATCCCTGTCATCCATGCCGACCATGTCTAATACAGGCATGCCTTCAAGTTCTTCTGACTCACCAAAACCAAATAGCTTAATGTAAGATTGATTAGAATAGATATGCATGCCTTCATGAATATAGGCAATGGCATCGCGGGATGAATCAAGTAAGAATGAGCAACGTTTTTCAGATTCTTTTATGGCATTTTCCAGCTTGAATAATTTGGAAATACTGGAGTGAGCCTCAACTTCTCGGTGTATCACCATCTCAAGATGTGCAGGGTTATCGTATGAAGACAAATCACGGGCACCTGAGCGCATGGCATCAACAATATCCAGTTCATGTCCGGGGCGATTTACGGCGATAACCGGCACGGGTGCAGAGGCGTTTTTTGCAATACATTTAACCGTATCCTGTAGGGAAATCAACTCCATGCCAATGGAGTAGAGCAGAATATCCGGTGATTTTTTCTTTAATTCTTCAATCAGGTCTTCGTCATCTTCAATACGGGTTGTGTGTGAGGCAAAGCCTGAACTTCGCATAAGTTTTACAATATTTTCTTCATTGTTGAAGGAGTCATCAATAATAAAAATATTAATTTTTTTCTTTGCTGCCACAGTTTATTTTCCAAATATATCTTACTGATATAAAATTACAGGGATGACCAGATTGAGTCAAAATTATCTGGATCTTTTTTGCCAGATTTATTGCCACTGTCTTCAGTGTCTGGCGTATCATTTTCATTCATTTGCGAGAACTGGAACTGAGTAAATGAACCTGTGTGCTCACGTATAGTTCCCAGTTTAATTTCTATATCACGGTCATATGCGTGCATGCCCAGAGTGTTGCCACTAAGAAATGCATGTGCAGGCAAAAGCAATGTAGAGGGTTGTTGAATTGGTTTAATACCGGGTAGCATCAAGCAGTTAAATGGATCTTCATTTTTGCGCCCCAGCCTTTGTACCCGGCAGGAAACAACTTTTGGCGATAAAACCTGCACCCCTATTTCCAGTCCATTTTCCCGGTTGTAATGCATCCAGCGAATTACGCCAACTCGCCACTGGAAAGTATGGTCCTGATCTTTTTCACGAATACCGATTAATTCTCCAACCAGTGCCCGTGATGGTAAATCTGAATCCCAGAACAGACAGTAGCCACCTGCGCTAATATTAGATATTTTCCAGTGTATATCCGGCTCTTCTTTATTAAGGTCTCCCAGCGTTTTCCCCTGATCCTGAAACTCATGTGAATAGCTTGATGTTAATGCTCTGCCCTTTGCAATCATATCCCAGGCACCAGCAGAGCGATCTGAGTCATTTTTCGTTTCAGTGTCAGTAATGAAAAACGTTGGATCCTGTTGTGCAAACAAATCTTTGTTGGCTTTTTCGTTATCTGGAATGGATTCCAGGGAAAACATTTTATTAGGTCTTTTTACTTTGGGTTTAGGGGGCGTGATTTCTATGTTCAGGGATTTATGAATAGGGTTCAGGCCAATGGAAACACGAATTTCATCATTACGAGCAGCGCGGGAAAAACGACGTTTTGCACACATACTCCATGAAGCAACTAATGCACGCATGGTTTCCTGCGAAACACTGTCACCAATTGAAACAGCAGACTGCAGGTCATTAGAACTATTATCTAATTTCTGCAGGTGTTCTACCAGTTTTGCCGTTTCAACTGAACGAACATGTTGCGGATTTTTCAGGTCTTCTTCTGATACACAGTTAGGTGGCAGGTCGCTGTCCAGCTTGCTGACAAAATATCGGTTTATATTATTTTTAGATGTATTTTTGCTGATAGTTGTGAGTTTGGCCCATTCATTTATGGATTTAAATAGGCGTTCTGCATCACTTTGGCGCAATGCATTTGGTCGGGCCAGAGAAAACAGGAGTATCTGTTTGTAATAGTCTTCTATGGAAATAGTTTTTACAGCAAGTTCAGGGTCTTTTATGCTTTTCTGGTGTATTTTCAGCATCTCTGCATAAGCATATATGTGGTGTATATCCGACCATGTGCCCCTGGGTAACTCAGAATAGATCTGGCTGGAGCGTAGCAATAGTTCTGCATAATAATGCAGCGCTCTTTCACAGACGATAAGTGTTGTTTTGGTATCAATTTTGATTAGATTGTTAGATGCCTCAAAAATAAGAATTTTGTAACCCGTTGCCATTTCTTTCAGCAATGCCTGGTTAAGATGAATTATTTTCTGACTTTTCTCGGGTAATGGCAGAGTACGGTTTACAAAGTGCTTGTGAAGCTGGTTAAAAATATGCCGAGTAGGCTCACGCAGGGTTTCCATATTTTCCAGACGATATTTAGGTGACATAGCCTGGCGATTCAGGGTGATCAGGCCATTATATAACTGACGAGTGTAATCCCCCATATTGGCACGCTTTAGTTCAGCCAGCCACTTCTTCACCTTGCGCGGATGGTTGGGAAAATCACCCCTGTCTGTAGTGGATTGTTCTGGGATATTTAATTTCATATCGTGAGGCTTGCCTTATTATCCATTTAAATGCCTTATTGCCCTGGCTTTGCCCTAAGTTTATCCTATTTACGCACAAATCTTAAATAAAAACAGATGCATAGTGTTGTTTTTTAAGCTAATTTCATGTCTATCACAGATTTATAGCTCATTTGCGGGTATTTTGCCTGCTTCTCCTGCTATTTCACGCACCAGCTTAGGCACCAGAAAGCCGGGAAGTTTTGAGCGCATTTGTTTTATCAGACTTAAGGCCCGGTCCAGCTTTACATCAAAATGTGCAGCACCCTGAACTGGATCAAGCAGGTGCAGATAGTAGGGGAGTACACCTGCATTATAAAGGTTTTCTGAAAGATCTATCTGCTCATTAACCTGTTGATTAATTCCATTTAGCAATACGGCCTGATTAAGAAGCTGAATGCCCGCTAACTGCAGTTTTTTAAGGGCTTTTATTTCAGTTTCGGTAATTTCACTGGCATGATTTGCATGAATCACCATGCACACATTAAATCGACTGCTTGCCAGCCGTTGCACCAGCCTGTCGGTGATGCGATCCGGCAAAACAACCGGCAGACGGCTGTGGATGCGCAGTCGACTGATATGGGGTATGGCTTCCAGCTGAGTTATTAACACATCCAGTTTTTCATCCGATAGCATCAGCGGGTCACCGCCGCTTAAAATAACCTCTTTAATACTGTTATCCTGGCGTATGTAATTGATTGACTGTAGCCATTGATCACGCCCGGCCTGCTGTGTCTGATAGGGAAAATGACGCCGAAAACAGTAACGGCAGTGCACCGCACAGGCGGCGGTGGTAATGAGCAGAACGCGGCCGTGATATTTATGCAACAGCCCCGGGGTTTTACTGGCATCCAGGTCAGCAACCGGGTCTTTAGCATAACCAGCGCTGGTTACCATCTCCTGTGCCTGGGTCAAAACCTGCAGTAACAGGGGGTCACGGGGGTTTCCAGCCTGCATTTTACTGATATATGCCAGCGGGACTTTAAGGCCGAAGGTTTGTCGTGCAGCAGAATAATCACTGAAATCCTCAGCTTTCAGCTTAAGAGCCAGCAGTAAAGCTTCAGGGTCAGTAATGGCCTGGGTAAGCTGCTGTTGCCAGCTAATGGCTAGATTTGCAACGGATTTGGCCGGTTTGTTGAGCATAGGTTTTGGCATTGGGGGCTGTTCCGAGTATTATATGCGCTGCTTTACATTGTCCATAAGGTTATTTGCAGATGGCATCATACAGTACAAATGAATTTCGCGGCGGTCTTAAACTATTATTAGATGGTGACCCGTGTTCAATTATAGAAAATGAGTTAGTTAAACCCGGCAAAGGTCAGGCCTTTAATCGGGTGAAATTACGCAACCTGAAAACCGGCCGTGTACTTGAACGAACATTTAAATCAGGCGAGTCAGTAGAAGCGGCTGATGTGATGGACGTAGATATGGAGTTTTCATATAACGATGGAGAGTTCTGGTACTTTATGGATCCAGAAACCTTTGAGCAGCTAGGTGCTCCAGACTCTGCCATGACAGATTCGGGTAAATGGATTAAAGCTCAGGAATTATGCACAGTGACTTTATGGGATGGTTCGCCACTCGTCGTAACGGCACCCAATTTTGTGGAGTTAACGGTGACTGAAACTGACCCGGGTTTAAAAGGTGATACGGCGCAGGGAGGCACTAAACCCGCAACTTTAGAATCTGGTGCGGTAGTTAAAGTACCTTTATTTATTGAAGAAGGCGAACTGCTTAAAATTGATACGCGTAATGGAGAGTACGTTTCACGCGTAAAATCGTAGGTCGGGGTGACGAAAGCTAAATGAACAAAACAGGCTGGCAACCCACCGCTTCAATACAGGCAATGAAACAGAGAGCCCGCATGCTGCAAAGCATTCGGACTTTTTTTGCTGAGCGCAACATACTGGAAGTGGAAACCCCGGTGCTTTCACCCAGCGCCATTACCGACCCCCAGTTAGAAAGTTTTTCTGTGCGCTTTAATCAACAAGAATTTTACTTACAAACTTCCCCCGAATTTTATATGAAGCGATTGCTCGCTGCAGGCAGCGGTGATATCTATCAGATTGCAAAAGTATTCAGAGATGATGAGCATGGACGAAATCATAATCCGGAATTTAGCATACTGGAATGGTATCGTCTGGGCTTCGACCATCATCAACTAATGGATGACGTAGAACAGCTATTAAAAATAATTTTTGAAAATAAGCAATTAAATGTCCAACGCTTAAGCTATCAACAGGCATTTATTAATCAGTTAAATATAGACCCGTTAAGTTCTGATGCCATCGCCTTAAAACAATGTGCAGGAAAAAACAATATAGAAACTCCTCAGGGCATTGATATTAACGATAAAGATATGTGGTTAGACTGGTTAATGCTGGAAAAAATAGCCCCGGGATTTGCAAAAGACGGCTTTACCTTTTTATATGACTACCCGGCATCACAGGCATCACTGGCTCGATTAGATAAAAATGATTCACGTAAAGCAAATCGGTTTGAACTATTTTATGGTGAGCTGGAACTGGCGAATGGGTTTTACGAATTAACTGATGCCAGAGAACAGGCTAAACGCTTTGAAAATGATAATAAAATTCGCTTACAACGTGGCCAGAAACTGATGCCTGTCGATGATCTTCTGATAGAAGCGTTGCAGGCCGGCCTGCCAGAATGTTCAGGGGTAGCATTAGGGCTGGATCGAATTATGATGCTGGTGATGGGGGTTAAGCATATTAAAGAGGTAACGGGTTTTGGTGATGAGTTTGCTGGAGGCTGATTTGTGTTTATGGGAATGTGAATTCACAGAATTCATATCCCCATATAGCTTAAATCAGAAACTGGCAATAGCACCAAAAACCACCTGGAAACCTCTGATTAATCTTTAATCTCAACCTCAATACTATCCACTTTCTGATAACCCCGAGGCAACTTAAGCCCACGCTTACCACGCTCGGCATAGTGCTCATCCACTTCACTGCCTTTCATGGTTTTATGTTTTTTACCCGCATGCACAACCAGTTTCTCATCATCCTGTATTAAATCAATTGCACAAATCCATTCTTCATTCTCTTTTAGTTTAGCAACCGGTACATTGATAATTTTATTACCTTTACCTTTCGCCATTTGTGGCAACTCAGAGAGTTCGGTGACTAACATATGCCCTTCCGAGCTAATCGCAACAATAAAATCATCGTCTAAACTGCGCACCTTTACTGGGGGTAAAATCTTTGCCCCCGGTGGTACTTTTATAAACGCCTTGCCGGCTTTATTTCGGGTTTGCAAATCACCTAATTCACATACAAAGCCATAACCAAAGCTAGTGGCAAATAAATATAAATCTTTGGGCTCACCCATTAGTGCAGCTACAAACATTGCACCCGGTGGTGAATTAAAGCGGCCCGTTAATGGCTCACCCTGGCCTCTGGCCGATGGCAGGGTATGTGAGCCTAATGTATAGGCTCGCCCTGTGCTATCCAGGAAGACCGCCGGTTGATTGGATTTACCTTTTGCAGATGAACGATGAGCATCACCCGCTTTATAATTCAGTTTATCTGCATCCACCTCATGACCTTTCGCAGCTCGCACCCAGCCTTTATCGGATAGTACGACGGTGATGGGGTCACTGGATAATAGAGCCGACTCATCCATCGCCTGTGCAGCATCTCGTGCAACAATGGGTGAACGACGTTTATCACCATAGGTTTCCGCATCATCTAAAATTTCTTTTTTAATGAGTGTTTTTAAGCGACGTTCTGAACTTAATAGTTTTTCCAGTTTAGTTTTTTCTTCTGCCAGTTCTTTCTGCTCGGCTCGAATTTTAACTTCTTCCAATCGAGCTAACTGGCGTAACTTAGTATCCAGCACATAATCTGCCTGCAGGTCACTCAGGCCAAAACGTTTCATTAATGCGGGTTTTGGTTTTTCGCTTTCACGAATAATCTGAATCACTTCATCAATATTCAGAAAGGCGATTAATAAACCTTCTAATAAATGCAGTCGTTTATTAACTTTTTCCAGATGCCAGTTAAGCCGATTGCGCACGGTTTGGGTACGATAGGTTAACCATTCTTTTAAAATCATGCGCAGGTTTTTAACTGCGGGGCGCCCATCTATACCTATCACATTCATATTGACACGATAGGTGCGTTCTAAATCTGTTGTAGCAAACAGGTGAGTCATTAACTGTTCAGCATCGACTCGATTAGATCGTGGCACTAAAACTAAACGCGTTGGATTTTCATGGTCCGATTCATCACGAATATCTTCCAGCATGGGTAGCTTTTTAGCCGTCATCTGCTGCGCGATTTGTTCAAGAATTTTATTACCTGATACCTGATGCGGCAGCGCAGTAATAACAATATCACCATCTTCCTTTTCATAAATGGCACGGGCACGAATACTGCCTTTACCTTTGTGATACATTTCCAGCAATTCTTCACGTGGGGTAATTATTTCTGCATGGGTGGGATAATCCGGCCCCTGAATATGGGTGCATAATTCTTCTACTGTTGATTTTGGCTGGTCCAGCAGACGAATACAGGCGGTCGCGACTTCACGTAAATTATGCGGCGGTACATCAGTGGCCATACCCACGGCAATGCCCGTGGTACCATTTAATAAAAGATTGGGTAGCCGTGCGGGCAAAGATTTAGGTTCCTCCAATGTCCCATCAAAATTCGGCTGCCAGGCTACTGTCCCCTGCCCCAGCTCCTGCAACAGGACTTCTGCATACTTGGATAATTTAGATTCTGTATAGCGCATTGCGGCAAATGATTTTGGATCATCCGGTGACCCCCAGTTACCCTGGCCGTCTACTAATGGATAGCGATAGGAAAAGTCCTGCGCCATTAATACCATCGCCTCGTAACAGGCACTATCACCATGCGGGTGAAACTTACCTAATACATCGCCAACGGTACGCGCAGATTTTTTATGCTTGGCGGTAGAAACCAGCCCAAGTTCTGACATGGCATAAATAATACGCCGCTGTACGGGTTTTAAACCATCACCAATAAAAGGCAGTGCTCTGTCGAGAATAACGTACATGGAATAATCCAGATACGCTTTCTCGGTAAATTCGGATAAAGGCTGTTTTTCTACGCCTTCAAAATTCAGGTTTTCCTGATCTGACATTAACTATTCACCCTGTTTCATAAATTGGTTATTCTGCAATTAACTGCTTAACTATCTTTATCACTTCGACATGATCAAACTCACGGCCACCGACCGCGCGGTAACGTATATTTCCCTTTTTATCGATCAAATAGGTCGTAGGTAAACCGCGCACAGCGTAATCCTGTGACACCCTGCTTGACGTATCAAACAGAATATCAAAAGTGAGATCCTTTTCTAACTGCCCGCTAAAAATAAAAACGTCATCAATCTCTTCCATCTGATTGACAGCGATAACTTTAAAATTCTTCGTGCCAATCTGCTGCTGCAAACGCTGCATCGACGGCATCTCCCTTATACAGGGTGGACACCATGTCGCCCAGAAATTTAGCAGCACTACTTTGCCTCGATAATCTGAAAGCTTTATTTTTTCTTCATCCATGTTCTGTAATTCAAAATCAGAGGCCGGAATAATATTTTTTACGGCCGCCAGATTGTGACTTAATTCTGGTTGCTGCCAGTCTGCGTTCAGTGAGAACGACAAAGACAATAATATTATTAATAGCGATCTTCGCACGAAAGCAGATAAAACAAAAAACAGAATAAACATCGTCGTTCCGGTATGCTTTTGGGCCGTAATCCAGTAACTTTTAGCCGACAAAGTCGCTGGATCCCAGCTACAGACATGCTGGGATGACGAAGTCTGCTTTATTTTTTTAAAAGTTTTCGTTCGTGCAAAAGTTTCTAATAGTATATTTTTCATGATTATTAATTAACTGGTTTCAGGTAGTGAGTCGGGTGCACAACTTATATTCTTCAGTATTCCCGTGTGTGCCACACCGTCTAACTGCCATGTATAAATAAAATCAAAAACCGTTTCACGTGGCAATTTAATAGTGGTAAAGCCCTGTTGCCAGTCACCCACGGAAAACTCGCCAATATCGGGCAATAATGTCCACGAAAAAGTGATGCCCGCTTTTCGCCACTCCTGCAGCCATTGCGTTTTTGTTTTAACCGCATGCTGTTTACCGTCTTTTGTTTGATAACGCCAGTCTGCTACGCGATAGCTTAAATGTTGATTCGAGGTGTTTTTTAAGATCGTACCAAAAACACAGTATGAGGCCACATTTTCAACTTCCTGCTTCGGGAAATTATGCTTTGCATAAATTGCCCGCACAAAATCGGGTATTAACTGAATTAATTCAATCTTGAAACCTTCATTGTCCACCGACCAGGTCAGTAATCCGGTTGCTTCATTTTTATGAATGCTCATTTCCGCCGCAGTCGCTTCAATCGTCAGCAGCGATAAAAAGAATAACAGAGCTGGTTTTATTAAAATGTATTTCATTGCTTGTTCTCTAAATATCTAACGGACTTTTATCGATGAAAATAAATCCGATCCGAAATAAATCCAATCTGGTGTCGGGGCTTCAGCCCCGAACAACAATGCGAGACTAAAGCCTCACCTCTGTATCAATGCAACTGCCATGCTAATAATATATTAAGACATTGGCACGATAGTAAATTATTTAAAATCAAAAGCATTCGTCCGCAAATTCACGCTAATGAACGCAAATAAAACCTCAATCCATAGGGTTTTTGATTTTATTTGCGTGTTTTTGCGTTGATTTGCGGACAAAATGCTTTTAATCCTGGCATCCAGAGGACTCAAATAAATCCGATCCGGAGTCGGGGCTTCAGCCCCGAACAACAATGTGAGGCTAAAGTCTCACCTCCGTATCAATGCGACAGCCAAGCTAATACTATATTATTAAATTTCTGCCAGATCACCCTTGCTTTCTAACCAGGCTTTACGATCCGCTGCGCGCTTTTTCGCTAGCAGCATATCCATCATCTGATTGCTGGCATCCCCTGCTTCTACCACCAGCTGCACCAGGCGCCGTGTATCCGGGGCAATCGAGGTTTCTCTTAGCTGCAAAGGGTTCATTTCACCCAGGCCTTTAAATCGAGTTACCTGCACCTTGCCTTTTTTCTTTTCTGCGGTGATGCGGTCGAGCACTCCCTGTTTTTCTGCTTCATCTAATGCATAAAAAACCTCCTTGCCCACATCAATACGAAACAGGGGAGGCATCGCCACATAGACATGACCGGCTTCTATTAAGGTACGGAAATGGCGCAGAAACAGGGCACATAATAAGGTGGCAATGTGATAACCATCGGAATCTGCATCCGCCAGAATACAGACTTTGCCATAGCGCAAACCGGATAAATCCTGTGATCCCGGGTCGACCCCGATCGCCACAGAAATATCATGCACTTCCTGTGATGCCAGCACCTGGTCTACATCGACTTCCCAGGTGTTTAAGATTTTACCGCGCAGTGGCATAATCGCCTGATTTTCTCGATTTCTAGCCTGCTTGGCCGAGCCACCCGCCGAGTCACCTTCCACCAGAAATAATTCTGTGCGAGACACATCCGATGAACTGCAATCGGCCAGCTTGCCAGGTAATGCAGGGCCTGAAGTCACTTTTTTACGAGCGACTTTTTTACCGGCTTTTAATCGCTTCTGCGCATTATCAATTGCCAGCATGGCAATCAGCTCACCCTGGTCTGTATGCTGATTGAGCCACAGACTAAAGGCATCTTTCACTACCCCGGAAACAAAGGCTGCACATTCGCGTGAAGATAATCGCTCTTTGGTTTGCCCGGAAAACTGTGGATCGAGCATTTTTACCGACAGGATATAACTGACTTTTTCCCAGACATCTTCCGGGCTGATTTTAACGCCTCTGGGTAACAGGTTTCTAAATTCACAGAACTCCCGCACCGCTTCGGTTAAGCCGGTACGCAGACCATTTACATGGGTGCCACCCTGTGAGGTAGGAATTAAATTCACATAGGATTCAGTGACCGAGTCACCGCCTTCCGGTAACCAGAGTAATGCCCAGTCGGCCGCTTCATGCGAAGATGCGAGTGAACCGATAAATGGCTCTGCGGGTAATAGTTCGTAGCCCTTCAGGCTTTCCAGCAGGTAGTCTTCGAGACCGTCTTCGTAATACCATTCTTCATTTTCAGCCGATTTTTCATCGAAGAAAGTCACATGCAGGCCGGGACATAATACCGCCTTGGCACGCAATACATGCTTCAGCTGGTTCAGGGAGAACTTAACCGAATCAAAGTATCTGGCTTCTGGCCAGAAACGAATATGAGTGCCGGTATTTTTCTTGCCCACGGTGCCCGTTTCTTCAAGTTCACTCACCTTATCTCCATGAGCGAAGGCAATGCTCCAGGTTTTACCATCACGGCGGATTTCAGCTTCCAGTCGACAGGACAGGGCATTCACTACTGACACACCCACCCCATGCAAGCCGCCAGAAAACGTATAATTTTCATTAGAGAATTTACCACCCGCATGCAGCCTGGTCATAATCACCTCTATACCCGGCACCCCTTCCTCTGGATGGATATCAACCGGCATACCCCGACCATCATCAGTAACCCCTAATGAGCCATCCTGGTACAAAACCACCTGAATACGGCTGGCATATCCCGCTACTGCTTCATCGACACTGTTATCAATCACCTCCTGCGCCAGGTGATTAGGGCGGGTGGTGTCGGTGTACATGCCCGGACGTTTCTGTACGGGTTCAAGGCCGGTTAAAACCTCAATAGCTGAGGCATCATATGAACTCATTCAATTATCTCTTTATCTATCTGCATTTGGAGGGAACTATAAAAGAGTTATGTAAAAGACGCAATTTGTATGAAGATTTAGATTGTATATTTAAGGTAATTCGAAGCAGGACGCAATTTGCCTGAGTCAGTTTCATTTACTCGGGGCCAGAGCCTGAACTATCCTCACGGAATATGCTGAAAAATCGAAAAGATAAAGGCATATTGTCCGCAAATGAACGCTAATAACCTGGTTCCCACGCTCCTGCGTGGGAATCCATACCTTGTTATATGCTGATTCTGCTCTATGCATTCCCACGCTGGAGCGCGGGAACGAGTTAAATATTTGTGTTCATTTGCGGACAATATGCTTTTGACTTTTAATAGATTTCGTGCAGATAGCTCAGGACAAATTAAGCTTTCTCGGTTTTAATACTTGAAGCGGCCAGCCGTGCGCGTCCCCGGGCTTCATCAATTGTATTACCACTGGAGACCGCAACCCCCATACGACGCTTGATAAATGCCTCGGGTTTACCAAATAAACGTACCTCCGTGAAGGGCACACTTAAGGCTTTTTCCAGCCCGTCAAAGACAATAGCGGTTTCATCCATAGCGCCATAAATAACCGCGCTGGCGCCTTCACAGCGCAAACTGGTATCCACTGGCAAGCCCAGTATGGCTCTTGCATGCAATGCAAACTCAGACTGCCATTGAGTAATGATGGTCACCAGCCCTGTATCATGGGGCCGGGGGCTAACTTCACTGAAATAAACCTGGTCACCTTTAATAAATAACTCAACCCCGAAGATGCCCCTGCCACCCAGTGCATGGGTGACCTTTTCAGCAATATCCCTGGATTTTTCCAACGCAATTTCAGACATGGGCTGTGGCTGCCAGCTCTCGACATAATCCCCATTTTTCTGAATATGCCCCACCGGCGCACAGAAATGGGTTTCTATTTCACCCTCTGCATTTAAGGCACGCACCGTCAGCTGGGTAATTTCATAATCAAACTCAATCACGCCTTCAATAATCACCCGACCATGATTAACCCGCCCGGCATCCAGCGCATATTGCCATGCCGCTTCTACATCATTTTCCGATTCCAGTCGCGACTGCCCCTTACCGGATGAAGACATCACCGGCTTGATAATACAGGGAAAACCTATCAGCTTTGCTGCCTGCAGACATTCTTCATAACTATCCGCAAACACATAACTGGAGGTTTCAATTTTAAGATCTTCTGCCGCCAGGCGGCGAATGCCCTCACGGTTCATGGTGAGCTGGGTGGCTCGAGCCGTGGGAATGACTTCGGCCAGGCCTTCTTCCTCAATCACCGCCAGCATGTCGGTATCAATGGCTTCAATTTCAGGCACAATTAAATCAGGACGTTCTTTTTTAACCAGCGCTTTTAGCGCATTCCCATCGGTCATATCAATCACATGGGCACGATGCGCCACCTGATGCCCCGGTGCATTTTCATAGCGATCCACCGCAATCACTTCTACGCCAAAGCGTTGCAGCTCGATAATCACTTCTTTGCCAAGTTCGCCCGCACCCAGCAGCATGATTTTTGTTGCGGATGGGGAAAGTGGGGTGCCTATTTTCATCATTTACCCTTATTTTAAAAGAGGTCGTTTTAGAGATAGTCGTAAGTCGTAAGTCAAAGCCGTAGCGCCTGCGGCGCTAATGTTTTTTCTTTTGACTTACGACTTACGACTTCTGACTTCTGACTTCTGACTTACGACTTATTTTCAAGCTGACTCACATCCCGCACCGCCCCTCTCGCCGCACTGGTCGTCATCGCCGCATACGCCTTCAACGCATTACTCACCACTCGCTCACGGTTTACGGGTTGCCACGCATCACCACCTCGGGCGTCCATTGCGGCCCGGCGTTTTGCCAGCTCTTTATCCGTAACCCTTAAGTTAATTGTACGGCTGGGAATATCAATTTCAATAGTATCTCCCTCTTCTACCAGGGCAATTGCACCGCCTTCCGCGGCTTCCGGTGAGACATGGCCGATGGATAAACCAGAGGTGCCGCCGGAGAATCGACCATCGGTTAATAATGCACATTGCCTGCCCAGGCCTTTCGATTTTAAATAGGAGGTGGGATATAGCATTTCCTGCATACCCGGGCCACCTTTGGGGCCTTCGTAGCGAATAATCACCACGTCTCCGGCGATAATTTTGTCATCCAGAATATTCGCTACCGCATCATCCTGGGATTCAAAAATTCTGGCACGACCGGTGAAGGTTAAATTGTCTTTATCCACACTGGCGGTTTTTACAATGCAGCCTAGTTCGGCGACATTGCCAAATAAAACGGCCAGGCCGCCGTCTAATGAATAGGCATTTTGCAGATTATGAATACAGCCATTGGCACGATCCGTATCTAACGGCCAGACTTTTTCCTGGGAGAAAGCCTGCTGAGTAGGCACATTACCGGGGGCTGCTGAAAACAGTTTTTTCGCGTCTTCATCATTCGACACGGCGATATCCCATTTCGCTAACGCCTCTGCCATACTGGCACTGTGTACGGTGGGCAGCTCGGTGTGCAGGCAACCGGCGCGATCGAGTTCACCGAGTATGCCCATCACGCCACCGGCACGGTGTACATCTTCCATATGGTATTTTTGTGTCGCCGGGGCGACTTTGCACAGGTTCGGTACTTTGCGTGACAGGCGATCAATATCGTCCATGGTGAAATCAATTTCACCTTCCTGCGCTGCGGCTAATAAATGTAAAACCGTATTGGTGGAACCGCCCATGGCAATGTCTAAACTCATGGCATTTTCAAAGGCTTTAAAATTGGCGATGCTGCGCGGCAACATGGCGTAATTATCATTTTCATAATGATCACGGGTAATCGCCACAATGCGTCGACCCGCTTCTAAAAATAATTCCTCACGATAGGCATGAGTAGCCAGTAACGATCCATTGCCGGGCAAAGACAGGCCCAGTGCTTCGGTTAAACAGTTCATGGAATTTGCGGTAAACATACCCGAGCAGGAACCACAGGTGGGGCAGGCAGAGCGCTCGACCTGGGCGACAATTTCATCAGACTGGCTTGTGTCGGCGGCCATCACCATCGCATCAACTAAATCTAAATGCACTTCTTTACCCGCCAGCTTAGATTTACCCGACTCCATTGGCCCACCCGATACAAAAATAACCGGAATATTTAAGCGCATAGAAGCCAGCAACATGCCCGGGGTGATTTTGTCGCAGTTAGAAATACACACAATGGCATCGGCACAATGGGCATTCACCATATATTCAACCGAATCAGCAATAATTTCCCGTGATGGCAATGAATACAGCATGCCCCCATGCCCCATGGCAATACCATCATCCACCGCAATGGTATTAAACTCTTTGGCTATGCCTCCGGCCTTTTCAATTTCACGTGCCACCAGCTGCCCCATGTCTTTTAGATGCACATGACCCGGCACAAACTGAGTAAAGGAATTGGCAATTGCGATAATAGGTTTTTCGAAATCACCGTCTTTCATGCCGGTGGCACGCCAGAGTGCACGGGCACCTGCCATATTACGGCCATGAGTTGACGTTCGGGAGCGGTAGTCGGGCATGATCTGTCTCGGGTCTTTTAGATTATTAAGAACTGATATTGTAAATGAATAAACATTGAGTCGTAAGTCAAAAGCACAAAAAAAAGAGTTCTCCTACGGAGAACCCGCTTTTGACTTACGACTTATGACCTATGACTTATGACTTATGACTTATGACTATTTTTTCAGCTATTTTTCGACTATGGTTTAAACTCGAAGCCGTGAAATAACATGCTTCAATTCCTCCGCCACATTTCTCAGATCATGAGATGTCTGTGCGGTTTTTGCCGAGCTTGCCGATGCCACTTCTGCCCCCTGGGATATGCTGACAATACTGCGGTTAATTTCATCCGCCACCGCATTCTGCTCTTCTGCTGAACTGGCAATTAAGGTATTCATATCATTTATATTGGTTACCGATATGGTAATGCTGTTTAGCACCTCGCCTGCCCTGGCAGCGGTATCCCGGGTTGCGTCTGCCTGTGAACGGCTTTGGTTCATTGACTCCACTGCCTGTTGTGCGCCGCTTTGCAGTTTTTCAATCATCGACTGAATTTCTTCAGTAGCGGTTTGTGTGCGCTGTGCTAATACCCGCACCTCATCTGCTACCACTGCAAAACCTCTGCCCTGTTCCCCGGCGCGGGCCGCCTCAATTGCTGCATTCAGTGCCAGTAAGTTGGTTTGCTCGGCAATGCTGCGAATCACATCCAGCACTGAGCCAATTTCAACTGAATTATTTTCCAGTTCATGAATGACATCCGCCGCCTGCTCTACCAGCTGCACCAGTTTTGATATGGCACTAATCGATTCATTGACCACACTCTGCCCGGTATTCACTTCTGTGTTTGCCTGACTGGCAGAATCTGCCGCGAGTTGTGCATTTTGTGCCACTTCATGTACCGTTGCGGTCATCTGGTTCATCGCGGTTGCAACCTGATCGGTTTCCGTGAGCTGCTGAGCCATAGATTGTTTTGTCTGTTCAGTAATATGCGACATTTCCTCAGCAGACGTCGAAAGCTGAAAAATAAACTGGTTAATTTTTTCAACAATATTACCTATGTCTGCCTGTAACGCTCTGGCGCTATCCGCTATCTGACCAATTTCATCCCCTGATTTTACTGTCACTTCACCAGAGAAGTCACCATCGGCCATCTTCGCCAGATCTTTGACCAGCACTTTTGCAGGAGCTTCAATGTTTTTTCTGATAAGCCATAAAAACAGTAATAATGAAATGACCAGTGTCACACCAACAGCAATTAACATCTGGCGAAGATTGGTTACCGCTTCTGCCTCTACTTTTCCTACACGGGTATCTGCCATATCCTGCATTTGTTCAGAAATAGCCAGCAGTAATTTAGTTGGGTTACGGTCTATACCTTTTACCGCACGATCCCCTGCCTTATGATCAAAGCCACTGTCTATAAATGCATTAAATCCAGTAGTATAAGACTGCTCCATGGCTTTATGGGTTGATTTAAATTCAGCTAACCGGGCTTTAATTTCGGGGTTATTTATATCCGTGATTAGCTGCGCCACATGCGTTTGTATTTGCGCCGATTTTTTTAGAAACCTGGCCCAGTATTTTTTACGCTGCGCATCATCATGGCCTCGAATCAATACATTTTTCCATTCCTGCACCTGAATTTTAAAATCGGTAACCAGCGTTTTGGCCTTAGCTTTCTGCGCCAGATCTACCGTAATCAGGCTGATCATCTCATTGCCATTGCTCACAACATTTGACAGCCCCCATAAAACCGACAACATCACCAGAACTGTTCCAATACCTGTAACCACTAATAATTTATTGCGCATACTGCTGCAGATATATTCTTTAATCATGTGGCTCCCTGTTTTTTTGCCCTTTTTATATTCTTATAGCAAAAATCTCAATAATTTCATGACTTTCTATGCACAGACCAGGCGATCAGTAAAAAATTATTATATTTGGATTTTTCCCCACATTATGGATTATAATAGATTTTTTAAATGAATGGATTCCCCTCCCCATACCATGACCCTTACCGAACTGAAATATATTGTTGCCGTAGCCCAGCACAAGCACTTTAGCCGCGCGGCCAAATCCTGTTTTGTCAGCCAGCCCACCCTGAGTCTGGGAATTAAAAAACTGGAAGCTGAACTGGAACTCACTATTTTTGAACGCCAGGCTCGTAATGAGCTGCGCATTACAGAACAGGGGGCACTGATTATTGAACAGGCTCAAAATGTGCTAGATCAGGCATCTCAGCTAAAAACCCTGGCCCAGTCCCAGCAAGCCCCACTGGCAACACCCCTTCGATTTGGTGCCATCTACACCATAGCACCCTACTTATTACCCGAACTTATTCCTCTATTACACCAGCGGGCACCTCAAATGCAATTGCGGCTGGAAGAAAACTTTACCGCCGTACTCGCTGAGCAATTAAAACAGGGCAAACTGGATGTGATTCTCATTGCACTGCCTTTTAATGAACCGAATATTGTTACCCAGGCGGTTTATGATGAGCCATTTGAAGTGGTTATCCCCACGGGCCATCACTGGCACCAGCGCCAGCAAATTGAAGCGAATGAACTGGCCCAGGAAAACCTGTTATTACTCGGGCCTGGCCACTGTTTTAGAGACCAGGTGTTACAGTCCTGCCCGGATTGCAACTCCTCAGGCAATTTACAGCAAAGCCTGGCTGGTGGTTCACTGGAAACCATCCGTTATATGGTCGCCAGTGGCTCAGGTATCACCGTGCTACCTTCCAGCTGCAGACAAAAAGCGGGAAACAGCTCACTGATTAAAATGATCCCGTTTACACAGCCCGCACCGCAGCGTCGCGTAGCACTCGCCTGGCGCAAAAGCTTTGCCCGCCCGGAAGCCATTGAGGTACTACGCCAGCAGATTTTAAAATGCTCGCTTAGCGGAGTTGTTATGTTGCCGGATGAAATTATGCAAAGCCCATAATTCCCCGGCCCACTGAAATAAAGATAAAGATTGTTTTAGTGTTTGTGATCCAGCAATCCCCTGATGCTCTTTAACAAAGTACTGGAATGATAAGGCTTATGCAGCTGCTGATAAGAACGGCCATCCTGCGACTGTTGTTCATTGTAACCACTGGCAATTAGTATTTTAACCTGTGGATATTCTTCTGACACCCGAGACGCCAGTTGATAGCCATTCATTCCCGGCATAATTACATCGGCTAACATCAGTTTAATATTTTTTGTGGCCAGAATTTTTAAGGCCTCTGCAGAATCTTGCGCACACTCTACCTGATAATTATGCATGCTGAGAATTTCCTTAACCAGTTCGCGCAGTGCCGGCTCATCATCTACTACCAGAATTGTTTCATTTTTGATGGTGGCTGGAAAAACACTATTATTCGTCAGGCAGCATTCACCATCAAGCTGTTCATTATACCTGGGAATATAGATAATTATTTGCGTTCCCCTGTCAGCCTCAGAGATAACCTGAATTTCGCCTTTAGACTGTTGTACAAATCCATAAACCTGACTCAAACCCAACCCTGTTCCTTCCGCTCCCCTGGTGGTAAAAAAAGGCTCAAATATTTTATTTTTAATTTCAGAGGATATGCCGGTGCCCGTATCGGTTAGTGACAGGCGAACATAGTCACCGGCAGGAATGGAAAGTCGTAAATCATTATCTTCTTTAAGCAAACAGTTTTGTGTGCTGATTGTCAGTTTACCGCTCTCTGCAATAGCATGCATAGAGTTAAAACACATATTTACAATCGCATCGACCAGCATTGCTTCATCAATGCAGACATTCCATAAATGTTTTTCATGCTCTATTACCAGTTCAATTCTTGCGGTCAGCGTTTTTTCCAGCATCAGCTGATTCTGTTGTAAAAGGCTATTGATATCACAGGGTTTCTTTTCAGAGGGTTGCTTGCGAGCAAATGACAGTAATTTTGAAGTGAGTGTTTTAGCACGATTTCCCGCTGAATTTATCTGCTCGGCATAGCGGCTTAACTGAGGGTCATGCGCCAGTTTTTCCTGCAGTAATTCTGTATAACCTAAAATAACCCCCAGCACATTATTAAAGTCATGAGCAATACCACCGGTAAGCTG
>QIDK01000096.1 GCA_003228405.1 Gammaproteobacteria bacterium
CCTGCAAACATATATTCGTCATCTCCGAATGTTTGTGTCGGAGATCCAGAGGCTTAAAATGCTGTAAAGTCACTGGATTCCCGACACAGGCGTTCGGGAATGACGAGACCCCTAAGTAAATGGGGTAGCAATGATTTGAATTATATCTCAGGTAAGGTCTTTCCCGGGTTTAGAATATTGTTTTTATCAAACACCTGTTTAATCTGATGCATTAAATTAATTTCAGTTGCACCTAATTCTTTTTTTATAAAATCACGTTTTTCCAGCCCCACGCCATGCTCACCGGATAAGCTGCCATTTAATTTTAAAACTAAATCAAATACATCATTCAGGCAATTTTCTGCGGCCTGCATTTCATTTTCATTATCCGGGTTTACCAGTAAGTTAACATGAATATTGCCATTACCCGCATGACCAAAATTAACAATTTTTATTTTATGTATATTACTTAAGTCATTCAGCCCATTAATGAGGGGTGGAATATTTGAAACTGGAACTACCACATCTTCATTTATTTTTTTGGGTGCTATTTTTCTTAAAGAAGGTGACAGGGCCTTACGGGTTTGCCAAAGTGCAGCGGCATCTTCTTTAGTTTTTGCAAGTTCGGTTGTTATGTGTCCGTCTACCTTGCATGCTGCAATGACTATTTCAGATTCTGTTTGAATGGTTTCCGCATGACCGTCGACTTCAATCATAAGCATGGCCGCCGCATTGTCTGGTAGTTCGGTAGAAGAATAATCCCGCACCATATCGAGCGCATTTTTATCCATAAATTCTAATGCGCAGGGGGTAACGGCCTGCGCCATAATATTTGAGACGGCACGGGCCGCCGCATCTACACTTAAGTAACTGGATTTTAATGTATGTTTGGCAGTAGGCATGGGCAGCAGTTTTAATGTAGCCTGGGTGATAAGTGCCAGATTGCCTTCTGAACCAATAATTAAACGAGTCAGATCATAGCCGACGACACCTTTTGAAGTGTGCGTGCCGCACTGAATGATGTCCCCGTTACCGGTAACTGCGCGTAAACCTGAGGTGTTTTCACGGCAGGTGCCATATTTAACCGCACGGGGGCCGGCTGAGTTATAAGCTAAATTACCACCCACGGTACAAAAGGCGGCGCTGGTAGGGTCAGGCGCCCAGAATAAGCCGTGCTCTGCTGCACACTGCTGAATTTCTAAATTGGTGACGCCAGGTTCTACATCCATGCTGCGATTATCGGCTTCTATTTTGATGATTTTATTCATGCGTTCAAAAGAAATAATAAGTTCATTATTAACAGGAACGGTAGCACCTGTTGTGCCAGTACCCCTGCCTCTGCCAATAACTGGAATTTTATACTGATTGCATGCCACGATTATTTGCTGAACCTGCTGTTCGGTTTTTGGAAAGACAACCGCAACAGGTTGAGCCTGACGTCGACTATTATCATAACCGTAGGTCAGGCATTCGCTGGCATCAGTTAACATATTTTCAGCAGAAACTATTTTCTTTAGCTGTTTCAGGAAGGCTTTGTTCATATATTTATTAAAAATAAAAACCACGTCCTTAGGGCGTGAAACAGGCTTTAGACTATTGCCTTAAAATGTCTGTCATCCCCGAATGCTTGTGTCGGGGATCCAGCGTCTTTACGTTGTTCGAAGTCGTTGAGTTAGCTACCGATAAGTTGCGAATCTACCAGGTCACCTAAACAGTGAATAATTAATAAATGTGCTTCCTGAATGCGTACAGGTGAGTCTGAACTGACTCGAATTTCAATGTCATCATGCTGTAATCGGGCACTAACTTCTCCGCCATTTTGCCCCGTAAGTGCAATTATTTTTATATTTCGTTCATGGGCTGTATCGACGGCACTGACTATATTGCCAGAATTACCCGAAGTGGTGATAATTAATAAAAGGTCTTCTTCCTGCCCCAGTGCGGCAATCTGTCTTGAAAATATCTGGTCATAATTATAGTCATTTGCTATAGAGGTAAGAATAGAGGTGTCAGTAGAAAGTGCAATAGCCGGTAAACCGGGGCGTTCCATCTGAAAACGGTTCAGCATTTTTGATGAAAATAACTGTGCTACACCAGCCGACCCACCATTGCCACAGGATAATATTTTGCCGCCGGATAAAAGACTATGGGTCATTAGCTGCGCAGCCAGTGCAATGGTGTTCAGGCTGCTATCCAGGGTGCGTTGTATGGTTCTGGTATTTTCAGTAAAGTTTTTTTCTATAATTTCAGTCAGGTTCATATTTTTATCAGAAAGCGTTTTGAATCCACTCAATAGTTAAATTTTTATTTTCACCCGTTATGGCAATAACATCAAAGCGGGCATTAAATTCTCGACCTTTTTTCTGCATATAATAGAGTGCAGTTTTGCGTATTTTCTGCTGCTTGTTCGGTGTTATGCTTTCTTTTGCACCACCGTAGTCGAGGTTTTTCCGGTAGCGAACTTCTATAAAAACCAGAGTGTCATGGTGTTGCATAATAAGGTCTACTTCACCATGGCGACTATGGAAGTTTTTATCAATTAAATTTAAACCATTTTTCCTTAAATGGTTGTAGGCCAGTTCTTCAGCAGCTCGGCCTTTACTGGATCGAGTGCTGAACGGGGTGAGTTTCATCAAGGCTTAAATTAACAGGTAAGGTATTAATGTCAATTAATCTGGGGATGCCACGATCAAACTGTGCCCATAATAGTTCACGGTGAATACGGTTGAATGGATCAAGGTATAAGTTGCCGGTTTGTCCTGAAAAACGTTCATAGCTTTTTCCCTGGAGTCGACCCAGAAAGGGAATTAAATTATAGGCATCTACGCCGAGTGCAAAAAAGCGGGTATAACGCAGCTGCTCGGGCCAGTAGTTGATTAACGATTGTTTAGATTTGCCAGGCTTGTTCAGTATCCATGGCATATCTAAAAAATTCAGGTCATCTATATCCCGGTCTGCCTGCTTGTTCAGTTGCCCGGTAAATGCATGGGATGTGGCATACACCGGGATTTCACCTGCATAGTGAAATTTAAACTGTGGTTTTAGCTGACGCGCATCTTTTGGTGTTGCTGCCATAAAAATCATATCCACATCCTGTCTTCGGTAGGGGATAAACTGCATTTTAGCGCGCATTACATTTTGAATACTTCGGTATCGACTATAGCTTTGGCGGATATTCAGCATGTTCTGTATGGGACGCTTAAAATCATTTTCATCAGGCGTGTAGGTTTGTACGCTAACGACCTTACCACCCAGCTCTTCAAATCGCTGCTGGAAAGCATTGCGTAGTCGTTCACCCCAGGCACCTTCAGGTACTAGCACGGCCGCATGGGTATGCGCCTGGCGAAAGGCCATTTCAGCTGACTGGCGTGCTTCATCTTCTGGCAGTAAACCAAACTGAAACAGCCTGTTGCTGGTTTTGGCCGGCGTGCTGGCATAATTTAGGGTGAGGGTGGGAACCTCTAACTCTGATGTGCGGGTAAGAATATCCACAGCAGATTTAAGAAATGGCCCTATAATAAAATCTGCGCCCTGATCGGCAGCCTTTTTATAGTAATTCCAGATAGCGGCCTGGTTTTCACCTGTGTCAATGAAGCTGATTCTGGGTTGAAATTTTTTGTCAGGGTGCTGGTAGTAGGACGACATAATGCCATCACGAATTGCGCTGGCAACCTGTGCGTACCTGCCACTTAATGGCAGTAACACAACAATATGCTGCGGCTGTTCAATGAGCTCAATCTGTTTGTTGCCGAGTTCTTTAATAAATACCCTCGCTGCCGGGTGTTGCGGGTATTTCTGTCGCCATCGATAAATGCCATCCTGCAGAAACTGCCAGTCGACCTGACCCCGTTTGGCAATGGTCGCTAACTCAACCCAGCCAAGAAAATCAGAATTGAGCGGGGCACTACTGATTTGCAGCAGGCTGGTTTTTGGCAGCAGGGAGAGTGCCTCCCAGATGGCCTGATGGTTTAGTTCCTGATCAAATGGATCACTTAACAGCTTATCCATCTGTACGCGGGTTTTGGCAGATTCCAGCGGGTAGCCTGCATCCAGAAAGGCTGTTGCCCGGATACGCATTAATCTGAGCTGCTGTTCAGCGGGAAGAATGCGGGCGATATTTAACTGTCTTAATGCATCCCGGGCATTGCCCCGTCTAAGTTCTATTGCAGCCGTGAGCAGCCTGATTTCTACCGAATCCTCGGGGCTAATTAACTCGGAATTTATTTCAGATAGCTGTTTTTCGGCCAGATCAAACTGTTTTTGCAAAATAAGAATCTGGGCTGCTTTTAGCAGATGCTGGTTTCGAGCAAAACCAGTGGAAAAGGCCGCTAACGCAATATATTTATCAGCTGACTCGACAATCTCGTCTGCGGCAGTTGCGTCTGTTATGGCTTGATCAGGCTCGGCATCGCCGATAATACGATCTTTGGGTGCGCAACCGTAAAAACTCAGGCCGATGATTATAAGTAGGCTAAATCGAAAAAGTAATGTCATTATCAAATGGTGTAGTTAACTGATGTTATTATAGTGGTGTGGTGTTATTCAATTGATTGAAGAGCCACTAACGCCACAAACCAGGGCGAAGCTAACAGCCTCTCTTCGGGCTCAATCGTCAAACAATTTAATGTAGAGTATCAGTTTTGGAGAAGCAACTGTCAATGAATCAGGGCACACTTTATGTCATTGCTACCCCAATTGGCAACAGGGCCGATATGGGGGGACGGGCAATTTCAGTATTAAAGCAGGTTGACTTAATTGCAGCTGAAGATACAAGGCATAGTAAAATACTACTCCAGCACTATAATATTAACGTGCCAATGCAGGCCTATCATGACCATAATGAAGAGCAGGCAACCCCTAAATTAATTCAGAGACTGCAGGCAGGAGAGAATATTGCGCTCATCTCTGATGCGGGTACGCCGCTATTAAGTGACCCGGGTTACCGCCTGGTAAAGGCGGCTCATGAGGTATCTATTAAGGTTAGCCCCATTCCAGGTGCCTGTGCGGCAGTGGCTGCGCTATCCGTATCCGGCCTGGCAACAGATCGGTTTATGTTTGCAGGTTTTCCGCCTCATAAACAGGCAGCAAGGCTGAATTTTTATCAGGAATTTGAGGGCCAGCTTGCAACACTGGTGTTTTATGAATCCAGTCACCGTGTGCTGGCCTCAGTAAAAGACCTGCAGCAGGTTTTTGGAGGGCATCGCCGGGTAGTGCTGGCCAGAGAAATTAGTAAGCTTTTTGAAACTGTTCACAGTAGTACCTTGTCTGAACTGGTAGTATATATACAGACAGATGCTAATCAGCAAAAAGGCGAGTTCGTTATTGTGCTAGAAGGCGCTGAGCAGCAAGTGAATGCACAGTCTGCAGAGCTGGAGCAGGTATTGAAGATTTTATTAGCAGAATTACCGGTTAAGCAGGCCAGTCAACTGGCTGCAAAAATCACTGGAATGAAAAAAAATATGGCATATAAGCTGGCCCTGAAAATAGCTGCTAAGTAATTGAAAAATGTATATATATCGAAGGTAACACGCATAAGAATAGTCTTTTTGTCGAAATAATTTACACTTTTTATGTGGTCGTAAGTGTTTGATATTTAACTAAATAATAAAAACACTAAAAAATAGCTTGAAATTATTAGAAAACCATGTCGATTAATTTTACATAATGGGTTAATATATAAAACGTTTGAATTTGTATTTTTTTGTAAGGTGTTGGTTTTTAAGTAAATATGAAAATGGGTATGGGCTGTGCTAGTAAGCAACTACAGGGCTTGCAGCCGATGGCGCAAAACGAATCATTAAAAACAGAAAAGCGGCCATAAAATACAGGTCTGCAATACATCTAAATGAAAAAAATATTAGTTTGCCAGGTGTTTTGATTGATGCTTGATCAATCAGATACATAATCCGTTTTTTAGGTGGGGTTTCAATATGGCACCATTACAAGCAGTATATGAAGATTTTAGCGCATGTTGCGATGAGTTTGTTGAAGGGGTTAACTACCTTAAAGACCGCGCAATGCCAAAGGCGGTTAATCGTTTCCAGCAGGCATATGAGTCAGTCGACCGAGCTGATGTTTATCATAATAAATATGCTTCATATTGTGGCCTTGCCCGAGTTCTTTCCGGGGATGCAACGGGTCTGGAAATGTGTCGTCATGCATCAAAAAGTGAATTACATGATGGTGATGTCTATTTAAATCTCGCACGTGCCGAGTGGTTTTATGAAAATCGTAAAGCAGTGGTTATTGCTCTTAAGAAAGGTCTGCAAATTGATAACCGTCATCCGGGTTTGCGTCAGATGCGTGAACAACTGGGTATCAGACAACGTAGCTCATTGCCATTTTTACCGCGGACACATCCGCTAAATCATGCCATTGGCAAATTAATGCGACATAATAATTAAGCGTGGTCAAACTAAAATAAAGCAGGATATATATCTGTAACAATAATAAGTATTAGCGTGGTTGGCCACAGGTGTTTCATCTGTGGCTTTTTTTCAGTCGATATTTAAACCCGGGTCTTAACATGGGTGCGTACTGATTATTCTGTAAATTCGAAAACCCATGAAGTATCCGGGTTAATTCAATACCTGTTTAAACTTTAGCGTTTTTGAAATGGAAAAAATATGGATATAGAAAACTTAACCTATTCGGATTACAGTCTTTGTACTCCAAACTTTATCAATGGCATCGAATTTCTCAAGCGTGGCATGATCTCCCAGGCCAGTCATAGTTTTGAAATGGCCTATGAACAAACGTCGTATAATGATGCCCATTATAATAAATATGCTTCATTTTGTGGCTATACCCGCGTACTGAATGGTGACCGGGGTGGTTTAACTATCTGTCGTGAAGTGGCGCGTAATGAAATGCATGATGGCGATGTATTTTATAATCTGGCTAAATCTGAATGGCATTTCAAAGATCGAAAGCGCACAGTGTTATCATTAAAGAAGGGATTGAAAATAGATTCTATGCATCCAGGTATGCGTGAGTTTAGAAATGATCTGGGTGTCAGAAAAAGTACTCCCATAGGTTTTCTACCCAGAAATCATGGCATAAATAATAAAGTAGGCAGGTTCTTTAGAAAGGAGCGCCAGGAACAACAATAAAGCCTGATGATAATGCATATAAGCACGAGAGTATGCAAAAAGAAATGCCTGGCAGGTTGAAAATCATGCTGAGCTGACCCAGCTGTGATTTTCGTCCTGTATCATAATCTTTTGATTTTACAGTATATTTTTATGTTATAGTGTCTTTGAAGCTGGCTGGGCAATCGCTGTGTGATTTTTCCCTGTGGAATTTTGCAGAGAGGAAAGTCCGGGCTCCAAAGGGCAGGGTGCCAGGTAACGCCTGGGGGGTGTAGTGCCCACGGCTAGTGCAGCAGAAAGATACCGCCTCGGTTTACTATTTTTAGTGGGCTGGGGTAAGGGTGAAATGGTGCGGTAAGAGCGCACCGCGTTAACGGGTAACCGTTGCGGCAAGGTAAACCCCACCTGGAGCAAGACCAAATAGAGAAGCTGAGGCGTGGCCCGCGCTGCTTCTGGGTAGGTCGCTTGAGGCGCATAGTGATGTGCGTCCTAGATGAATGATTGTCACAACTTCGGTTGTACAGAACCCGGCTTACAGGCCAGCTTCACTTTATTTCCGCTGATAACTCAGCTTACCCCTGTGCGACGCCATATCTGCGTTGAAAAATGGACACTTACATGTGTAAGCTCACATTTTCCGCCTTGATCTGACGCCGCACAGGGGCAACCTGAGTCATCGCTCTCCTTGTTACGTGTTCAGTCCTTGTTCTCAGGCTTTGCCTGAGGGCCCCTTTTTATTATCAAAAAGCGGGTGAATTCATAGTGTGATATTGCCTGCTTTTCAGTCCTGTTCTAAAAACTTCAAAAAATCTTAAATATTACTCAAAGTTAAAGTAATTTATCAAGTAGTTCTCTCAACTTGTTGACTTATCATTTCTTATTCCGTTTGTCTCAGTATAAATTCTGTGAAATAGCTCTAAGTTGTTGTCATACAAAGGAATATTTCCATATTTATCCCGTATTTTTGCTTGACAGTGGTGGGGGGTGGTACCTATAGTTGCATATGTGGGGAAGTGTGGGTTGTTGTGGGTAATAATGCATTTTCCTGGTGCCTGGGCCACCTGTGTGATTGGGTGGGGTAGAAATAGATAAATGGCGAATTAAACAATAACAATGATTTTTCGTGGCATTAACAATCTAACGCTGGATGCAAAAGGCCGTATGGCAATTCCTTCGCGTTACCGTGACCGGCTCATGGAATCGTGCGGTGGGCGCCTGATTGTTACTGTTGATCGGGATCGTTGTTTGCTGGTATACCCTCAGCATGAGTGGGAAGTTATAGAAGCTCAGCTGGCGGGCTTGCCCAGCTTGAATAAGCAGTCGCGTTTGTTGCAGCGTCTACTTATTGGTCATGCGACTGAGGCAGAGCTGGACAGTCAGGGCCGAATTTTACTGCCAACCATGCTACGCGATTATGCCGGGCTGGATAAAAAATGCGTGCTTATTGGTCAGGGTAAAAAGTTTGAAATATGGGATGAGCAGCTATGGACAGAAAACCAGCAGATATGGCTGGATGAGGCAGATAGCGACGAAGGCGATTTGCCAGTTGCGCTGGAAAGCCTGTCTCTGTAATGGTAGAAGAAAAAAGCAGCCACCGGCCAGTTTTGCTAACTGAAGTGGTGGAGGCGCTGGCCATAAAGCCGGAGGGGGTTTATCTAGATGGCACATTTGGTCGTGGAGGGCATGCACAGGAAATTCTTAAGCGTCTGAGTGAAAAAGGGAAGTTGGTGGCGATGGATCAGGATCCGCAGGCGGTAGAAGTGGCGCAACAGAAATTTGCAAATGACCCAAGATTTGAAATAGTGCAGCAAAATTTTGAGCATCTGGAAGAAGTAATAGCGGCTAGAGGATTGACGCAGCAGGTTGATGGGATATTGCTGGATATAGGCGTTTCGTCGCCGCAATTAGATGATGCATCCAGAGGATTTAGTTTTATAAAACCGGGGCCGTTAGATATGCGAATGAATCCGCAGGCGGGGCAATCAGCAGCAGAGTGGCTGGCAACTGTAGAAGAATATGATCTTACTACAGTATTGATGCATTTCGGAGAAGAAAAATTTGCACGACGTATTGCAAATGCCATTGTTGAAACAAGAAAAGAAACGCTAATCGAAGATACGCTGCAGCTGGCAAATATTATAGCAGCGGCAATTCCTGTTAAGGATAAAAAAAAGCACCCGGCAACAAAAAGTTTTCAGGCCATTAGAATTTATATTAATCGTGAGCTGGAAGTATTAGAGCATGCACTGCGCGCAGGTTTAAATGTTTTATCGGTTGGTGGTCGTCTGGTGGTCATTAGTTTTCACTCGCTGGAAGATAGAATGGTAAAACGATATTTCAGGGATATGTCACGAGGGCCGCAAATACCCAAAGATATTCCGTTGATGGAAAAAGATTTACAGCAGCCATATAAATTAGTTGGCAAAGCCGTTAAGCCAGGTAAGCAGGAGATACAGGAAAATCCACGATCACGCAGTTCGGTTTTACGTGTAATAGAGAGAGTGATGTGAAGTTGATATGGATAATAATCGCGCTACTGATAGTAGCGGTTATGGCTTCGGCAATTGGCGTAATTTATAGTAAACATCAAACAAGAAAGTTATTTGTAAATATGCAAAAACTAAATAAACAAATTGATGAACTAGACATCGAATGGGGTCAGTTGCAGCTTGAACAAAGCGCCTGGTCAGCACATGGGCGAATAGAAAAAATAGCACGAAAAAAATTAAAAATGACACTGCCAAAGGCAAATGAAATTATTTACCTGAAACAATGAAAAATAAAAATACGAAACCACATTATCAATTTAGACGCGCAGTTGTGTTGTCTGTGTTTGCATTAATAATTCTGGCTTTGCTTGGGCGTGCGCTGGATATGCAGGTGATTAACCAGCCGTTTTTTCAGCAGCAGGGTGATGCCCGACATCTGCGGGTAGTGCCTATATCTGCTCATCGTGGTGATATTTATGACAGAAATGGTGAGCCATTGGCAATCAGCACACCGGTTGATTCTGTATGGGCGAATCCAAAAGAGCTAAAAGATAATTTGCAGCACATAACAGAAGTTGCCAGCATATTAAAAATAAATGCGCAGCATTTACAAAATAAATTAAGCAAAAATTCAAATCGGGAATTTGTGTATATTCTTCGTCAGGTGTCACCAGATACTGGAGAAAAGATAAAGTCTCTGGCAATACCGGGT
The DNA here is from genome assembly GCA_003228405.1 of Gammaproteobacteria bacterium. GTDB lineage: Bacteria > Pseudomonadota > Gammaproteobacteria > SZUA-229 > SZUA-229 > SZUA-229. Next base: position 10,272 of record QIDK01000096.1, read on the forward strand.
ATTTATCTGCAGCGTGAGTATAAGCGCTATTATCCGGCGGGAGAAGTAACATCACATGTGCTTGGCTTTGCCAATGTGGATGACAAAGGCCAGGAAGGTCTTGAGCTGGCTTATGATGACTGGCTAAGTGGTGTGCCGGGGGCGAAAAAAGTTATACGTGATCGTCTTGGGCAGGTGGTCGATGATGTAGAGAGAATAAGATCAGCTGAACCAGGCAAACCGGTTTATCTAAGTATCGACCGGCGAATACAATACCTGGCTTATCAGTCATTAAAGTCAGCGGTAAAAGAGCATAAAGCCATTGCAGGATCTGCAGTGGTTTTAGACGTTCATACGGGTGAAGTTCTCGCGATGGTAAACCAGCCTTCATTTAATGCTAATGATAGAAGTCAGTTAAAACAGGGTGTGTACAGAAATCGTTCAGTGACGGATGTTTTTGAGCCGGGTTCAACCATGAAGCCATTTACTATTGCAGCGGCATTGGAAACAGGGCGCTGGCATCCAAAAGATAATGTGCATACATCACCGGGGTATTACAAGGTGCAGGGCAGCACAATTAAGGATATGCGTAATTATGGAAAAATAAATCTGGGAGAAATAATTCTCAAGTCCAGTAATGTAGGTATAAGTAAAGTTGCGCTTTCATTAGATCAGGAACAGCAGCTAGATATGTATATGAAGTTAGGCTTTGGCGTAGTCAGTGGCAGTGGGTTTCCCGGAGAGCGCAGTGGAAATTTGCGTACCGCTCACTTAAGTGATTTTGAGCGTGCCACTATGTCATTTGGTTATGGCCTGTCGGTCACGCCATTGCAGCTGGCAAGGGCGTATGCTGCACTTGCAGCCGATGGCATTATTTATCCTGTATCTTTTTTGCGGCGTGATAAAGCAGTGGAAGGTGAGCATGTAATGACTGCCGCCACAGCCAGAAAAATACGCCGCATGATGGAGAGAGTGGTGAGCCCGCAGGGCACAGCTAATAAAGCATCGATTGCAAATTATCATGTTGCAGGAAAAACAGGCACAGTACACAAGTTTATTTCAGGTGGTTATGCAGACGATCGTTATCTTTCAGTATTTGCGGGTATGGCACCGGCATCAAATCCAAGGCTGGTTATGGTTGTCATGTTAAATGAGCCGGGGAATGGAAAGTATTTTGGCGGGCAGGTTGCGGCACCTGTCTTTTCAAGAGTTATTTCAGGCGCCCTGCGTTTACTGGATATTCCACCGGATGACTTAAAAGTATCACGAGCAAAGTTTTCCAGATTAAAAAATCGGGGCAAGAAAGCATGATGGCCGCGAAAAAAAATAATCAGCCGGTAATTATGTTAAAGCAGCTACTAACAGGGCTGTCAGTAAGCGACTATTTGCCAGAAATTGAAATAAAGGGGCTGGCGTTAGATAGTCGGAAAGTAGAAGCAGGGTATTTATTTATAGCGCTGGAAGGGCAGTTAGATCATGGGCTGGCTTATGCAGAAGCCGCCGTTAGTCGAGGTGCAGTAGCCGTTTTATGTGATGCAAAATTTGATCAGTATTGTCAGCAAATTCTATCCAGGCTTATGTCAAGAGCAATTTGCATACCGGTAAGAGATCTGCAGGAAAAACTGGGCGAAATATCGAGTAATTTTTATGGCAAAGCATCCGAAAAAATATTTATAAGTGGCGTCACAGGTACTGATGGAAAAACATCAGTGAGCCATTTTATTGCACAGGCAATGAACCAGCTGCATGCTTCGGCCGCAGTTATTGGTACCCTCGGTAATGGTGCGATAAATAAACTGGAACAATCAACTCATACAACCCCAGATGTGATCAGCTTGCATAAAATGCTGGCCGATTTTAATCAGCAGGGAATAGCGTATGTGTCAATGGAGGTCTCCTCACATGGGCTGGATCAAAATCGATCCGCAGCAATTGATTTTGATGTCACAGTATTAACCAACCTGTCAAGAGATCATCTTGACTATCATGGAGATATAGAATCCTACAAACAGGCAAAGAAAAAATTATTTGTAGAAAACGCCAGTAAACCTCTGGTATTAAATATTGATGATGATTTTGGTAATGAATTATTTAAAGAGTTAAAAAATAATAATGCTATCTGGTTATATGGATTAAATGCAGAAAGGGCAAAGCAGAGTAAGTTATATGTATACGCAGATAATATTATAAATCAGTCTGATGGAATAAAGTTCCTGTTAAATAGTTCTCATGGTGTGTCTGAGGTTAAGATTCATCTAATAGGCGAGTTTAATGTCTATAATGTGCTGGCCTGTTTTTGTGTGTTGCTGCAAAGCGGTATAAATTTTAATCATGCGATTAAGTGTATAGAAAAACTACATACCGTACTCGGGCGCATGGAAATAATAGCCATAGATGGTAAGCCTTCGGTTGTTATTGATTATGCACATACCCCAGAAGCTCTGTCGCAGGCATTAAAAAATGTACGCAAGCACACTCATGGAAAAGTAATTTGTGTATTTGGTTGTGGTGGAGACAGAGATGCTGGCAAGCGCTCGTTGATGGCTAAAACGGCGGAAGAATTGTCAGATCTGATTATTATAACCAATGATAACCCGCGTTCAGAAAACCCGGAAAAAATTATTGATGATATCAGACAGGGCATCAGTAATGAATTGCAGTTGATTGTTGAAACAGATAGAAAAAAAGCGATTCAACAGGCCATACAAATGGCAGCCGCTGAAGACATCGTTCTGATTGCAGGTAAGGGGCATGAGCAATATCAGCTTATAGGCGACAAAAAAATAGCCTTTAGTGATAAGCGTATTGCATTGCAGTTGTTAGAGGTGAATCAATGATGGCTCTGCAGCAGGCAACAAAAGCATTAAATGGAACAATGCAGGGAAAAAATGTTGATTTTTCAGGCGTATCAACCGATACCCGTAGTTTGCAGGCAGGTGATTTATATATTGCAATACATGGTGAGTTTTTTGATGGGCATGACTATATAGAGCAGGCAAAGCAGGCAGGCGCTGTTGCAGCCATTGTGCATAAACAGGTAAATACAGACTTGCCAGTTATTAGGGTTGAAGATACACGCAAAGCGTTAGGGGAACTGGCGACAGCCTGGCGGCAATCATTTAGTGGCAAAGTAGTGGCTATTACCGGAAGCAATGGAAAAACAACGGTAAAAGAAATGGTGTCAGCAATAGCCGCGAAGCAGGGTGAAGTGCTGGCAACTCGAGGTAACTTTAATAATGATATAGGCCTGCCGCTTACTTTACTGCGCATGGGTCAGGAAGATTATGCCGTTATTGAAATGGGTGCTAATCACCCCGGTGAAATAGCAAATTTAACAACTATTACCCGGCCTGATATTGCACTGATAAATAATGCGGCCCCTTCTCATTTAGAAGGTTTTGGTTCCTTAAAAGGTGTAGCTGAAGCAAAGGCCGAAATTTATCTGGGCATATCAGAAAAGGGTATCGTCATAATCAATAAAGATGATGCATTTGCAGATTACTGGGGCGCTCTCTGTAAAGACAGGCAGGTTTTGCGATATTCAATGTATGACCAGGCAGCTGATGTGCTGGGTGATTGGCAGCAGACAGATTCAGGCGGCGAATTGAAGGTTAAACTGGCCGATGATGAACTCAAAATTAATTTAAAACTACATGGTTTACATAATGCGATGAATGCATTGGCTGCAATAAGCATTGCTGAGGCGCTGCAGGTACCACATAACAAAATTATCCAGGCATTAAATGAATTTTCAGCCGTAAAAGGACGCCTTAATTTTTACAGGGTAGATAAAAACCTGACCGTTATTGATGATACCTACAATGCTAATCCCGCTTCTTTATCGGCGGCTATTAAGGTGCTTAATGAGCTGCCAGGTAAGCACTGGCTGGTATTAGGCGATATGGGAGAGTTGGGTGATGATGAAAGGCGTATGCATTTTGATGCAGGTATAAAAGCACGCACTTCAGGTATTGCTCGATTGCTGGCTACAGGTAACGCAAGTCGTTATGCGGTTGATGCATTTGGAGAAAAAGCAAAATTTTTTGAAAGTAAAGATGAACTGGTTTCATTTATAAAGCAACACCAGTCGGACGAGCTGGGAATACTGGTAAAAGGTTCACGATTTATGCGGATGGAACAAGTGGTTGAATCATTAATTAAGAGGTCGACCTGATGTTACTTTGGCTAGCAGATTATTTAACTCAGTATCATAGTGGATTCAATGTTTTCCATTATCTTACGCTACGTGCAATTTTAGGAACATTAACCGCATTGAGTATTTCGCTGATTATCGGTCCGACGATGATACGCAAATTAACAATGTATAAAATTGGTCAGAATATTCGTGATGATGGCCCGCAGGCGCATTTGTCGAAAGCAGGCACACCTACTATGGGCGGTTCGCTAATTATAGTGGCTGTAGCAATAAGCACGGTATTGTGGATGGACCTTAATAACAGGCAGGTCATTATTGCATTGGTTGTGACTCTGTTATTTGGTGGCATAGGTTTTGTAGATGATTATAAAAAGCTAAAAGGTGGAAGCAGTAGCGGGTTATCTGCAAAATCAAAATATTTATGGCAAACCATATTTGGGCTGGGTGCAGCAATATATATTTATCAAACCGCTCAACAACCGATTGAAACAACTTTAATTATCCCCTTTATGAAAGATGCCATGATCCCATTAGGCTATGGGTTTATTGCGCTTACCTATCTGGTAATTGTTGGTAGCAGTAATTCGGTTAACTTAACTGATGGTCTTGATGGTTTGGCTATTTTGCCAACGGTCATGGTTGCAGGTGCATTAGGTGTGTTTGCATATGTTACAGGGCATATGAATTTTGCTAATTATCTGAGCATTCCCTATATCAGTGGTGTCGGTGAACTGGTTGTTTTTTGTGGCGCACTGGTTGGTTCGGGTCTTGGATTTTTATGGTTTAACACCTACCCCGCGCAAGTATTTATGGGTGATGTTGGTGCCCTGGCTTTAGGTGCTGCACTGGGCATAGTTGCTGTATTAGTCAGGCAGGAATTAGTGCTGTTAATAATGGGTGGTGTTTTCGTAATGGAAACAGTCTCAGTCATTTTACAGGTGTCTTCTTTTAAATTAACCGGTAGACGGATTTTTAGAATGGCACCTTTGCATCATCACTTTGAATTAAAGGGTTGGCCAGAACCAAGAGTAATAGTCAGGTTCTGGATAATTACGGTGATACTGGTTTTAATTGGTCTAGCCAGTTTGAAAGTTAGATAAATAGTTAAGGGTATAAAGGGCAAATGGGCGTAACTGTAGATACATTATCGAGTATTTCAGTAGCAGCATTGGTAACAGCTATGGTAATGAAGGATAGGCAAAAATCAGAATATATTCTGGTCGTCGGCTTAGGCGTAACCGGGCTTTCTGTGGTGCGTTTTTTACATGCTCAGAATAAAAATATTGTTGTAATAGATAGTCGAAATAAACCGCCCGGAGTTGAAGAGCTGGAAGCTGAATTTCCAGATGTAACTTTGTGCCTTGGAGGGTTTGATGAAGCCGTATTCATGGCTGCAAAAAAAATCATTATAAGCCCGGGTGTGTCATTACATGAGCCGGTTATTCAGCATGCGATTAAGCAGGGTGTGCGAGTGGTCGGTGATATAGAGCTGTTTGCACAACAGGTTAACGTGCCTGTAATAGCCGTAACGGGATCAAATGGTAAGAGTACAGTGATTAGCCTGTTAGGGGCGATGGCACAGACTGCGGGTATCAATGCGATAGTGGGTGGAAACATAGGTGTGCCTGCTCTACAAATAATCAGCTCAAATGCAGATTTATATATACTAGAATTATCCAGTTTTCAGTTAGAAAGTTTACATAGTTTGAGGCCGGTTGCAGCGGCAGTATTAAATATCAGCCCTGATCATATGGATCGCTACGAATCTTATGAAGAATATATCAGGACTAAGAAGCATATATATAAAAAATGTAAAGTGGCGGTGATTAACAGAGATGATAGTCGGGTAAGTGACATGCAGGCAGGGCATTCACTCGTGTCAGGCTTTACTCTAAACGAGCCTGAGCATGGTGATTATGGAATTCGAAAATTTAATGGTGAAGCCTGGTTATGTAAAGGCGGCAAGCAGTTAATTACAGAAAAAAGCCTGAAGATGTCTGGCAGGCACAATATAGCTAATGCACTGGCAGCGCTTGCGCTCGGCGAGGCTGCGAATTTGCCACTAAGCGATATGCTGATCGCGCTTACTAAATTTACAGGTTTGCCGCATCGCACTCAGTGGATAGCTGAGAAAAATCATGTCACCTGGGTGAATGATTCAAAAGGTACAAATGTAGGTGCCACACTTGCTGCTATCAATGGTTTACAGGCAAATAATAAATTAATGTTAATAGCCGGTGGCATAGCTAAAAATGCGGACTTTATGCCGCTTAGGTCTGCGGTTTGTGAGAAAGTGCGCACGGTGATATTAATAGGTAAAGATGCACCTCAGATAGAGCAGGTGTTGCAGGGATGTGTGCCGGTATTTTATGCAAAAGATATGCAGGATGCGGTAAATATAGCTGCCGACCTGTCGCACCCCGGCGATTCGGTTTTGCTCTCCCCGGCCTGTGCGAGTTTTGATATGTTTAACAGTTATGAGCACCGCGGCGAAATGTTTGTAGAAGCGGTTGAGGATCTGCAATGAACGTAGATATGTTATTCAAGAAAAAGCAGAAAACTCTAAAGCACGGGGTTATGAAACCGGACTATGAAAAACCTGTCATTCTTGAAGGCATTGATGGGGTATTAATTCTGCTGGTTGTTAGTCTGTTGGCAATTGGTCTTGTTATGGTTGCCTCTGCATCTATTACGATCGCAGATAGTAAAACATCAACGCCACTTTTCTATTTTTACCGGCAATTGATATCATCAGGCCTGGGCGTACTTTTAGCAATAATGATTTTTAAAATTCGTCTGGTTTACTGGGAAAAATCAGGCATGATTTTACTGGCTGTTTCATTTGCACTGGTGATTATGGTATTGATTCCGGGAGTAGGAAAAACAGTCAACGGCTCAACCCGCTGGATACCCATTGGTTTATTAAATTTACAGGTTTCAGAAATCGTTAAATTATTTTTAATGATTTATGTTGCAGGGTATCTGGTGCGTCACGGTGAGCAGGTTCGATCCAGTTTATGGGGATTTCTAAAACCCATGTTAATGATAGGTCTGGTGTGCATGTTTTTATTGCTGGAGCCAGATTTTGGTGCATCAGTTGTTATTATTATGACTGTTTTAGGGATGACATTTTTAGCAGGAGTACGGTTTATACAGTTTGCAACGGTATTAACACTATTTTCAGCAGCAGCGACATTACTTGTTATTACCTCACACTATCGTTTGCAACGATTAACTGCCTTTATAAATCCATGGGCTGATCCATTTGATAGCGGATTTCAGTTAACTCAGTCACTGATAGCAATTGGATCAGGTGGCTGGAATGGCGTAGGTCTGGGTGGAAGTGTACAAAAATTATTTTATTTACCAGAAGCACATACAGACTTTTTATTTGCCGTAATGGCTGAAGAGCTAGGTCTTATTGGTGTAGTCGTTGTTATTGGCTTATATACCGCACTGGTATTTCGTGCCTTTATGATTGCCAGAAAAGCAGAGTCCTGTGGTAATCAGTTTGCATCCTATTTATCGTATGGCATAGGAATCTGGTTGGGTATACAGGCTTTTATTAATATCGGTGTAAATATGGGGCTTTTGCCGACTAAGGGATTAACCTTGCCACTAATGAGCTATGGCGGAAGCAGTTTAATTGTGGTGAGTGCTTCAGTTGGGCTGTTATTACGTATCGCCTATGAATGTTCAAATGGGCAGGCAATGACGAAAAAGGTGTCTACTGCTAAAAGACGTAAGTCCAGGGCAAAGACAAAGACAAAGAAAAGAAAAAATAAAGATATGCGTGATTTAATACAGGAGGCAGCATGAGCAAAAATATAATGCGTCCTGTAATAATTATGGCAGGAGGAACAGGAGGACATGTATATCCTGCTCTGGCAGTTGCAGATGAATTAAAACAACAGGGTGTGCCGGTGGTATGGATGGGAACTAAAAAGGGCATAGAGGCTCGCCTGGTTCCTGAAGCCGGTATAGAAGTTGACTGGCTGGGCATGAGTGGGCTTCGTGGCAAGAATGTTTTTGTGTTACTACTCGCACCGTTAAAAATTTTGCTGGCCTGTTATCAGGCGTTGAGAATTTTAAATAAACGTAAACCAGCAGTCGTATTAGGTATGGGAGGTTTTGCATCTGCACCTGGGGGGGTAATGGCCTGGGTAATGCATGTACCGTTATTAATTCATGAACAAAATGCAATACCTGGCATGAGTAATCGCCTGCTATCAAAGCTGGCAAGTAAAGTGATGCAGGCGTTTCCTGAAAGTTTTAAAACAAAGGCAGAGTATGTAGGTAATCCTGTGCGACGAACGATAACCGAGTTACCCTCGCCACAACAAAGAAATAAACAACGCACGGGTGCATTGCGTATTTTTGTTTTTGGTGGAAGTTTAGGTGCTGCCCGGTTAAATGAAATAGTTCCTCAGGCTTGCGCAAACTTAATAAAGGATAAAGACCTGCTTATTAAACATCAGGCAGGTTCAGGTAATTTAAAGCAGACACAGTTAAATTATGCACAATTAAAAGTAAAGGCCGAGGTACTTGAGTATATTGATAACATGGAAGAAATGTATTCCTGGGCAGACCTGGTCATCTGTCGAGCAGGTGCTATGACAATTGCAGAACTAGCTGCTGCAGGGCTGGCTTCGATTTTAGTGCCTTACCCCTACGCAGTAGATGATCACCAGACATTTAATGCAAAATATTTGAGTGAGAAAGGCGCAGCAATAATAATAAAGCAGGAAGAGTTAAATGTAGATTCACTGGTAGACGTTTTAAAAAATATGAATAGAGAAAAAACTCTGCAATTATCAACTAAAGCCAGACAATTAAGTATGCCTGAATCGACAAAACTGGTTAGCGAAGCCTGCATATTAGCGGGAGGATATGATGTTAATTGAAACTCATCCCATGCGCAAAATTCAGCGAGTGCATTTTGTTGGTATAGGCGGTGCCGGCATGTGCGGTATTGCCGAAGTGTTATTAAATCTTGGTTACAAAATTTCCGGCTCTGATATTAAGCAGAATACGGCTATAGAAAGATTACTTAAACAGGGGGCTACAGTATTTATTGGGCAAAAAGCCAGTCATGTCAAAGATGCAGAAGTTGTTGTCGTATCAACTGCGATAGCAGAAGACAATGTAGAAGTTGTTGCTGCAAAAGAGCATCGCATACCGGTTATTCGACGTGCAGAAATGTTAGCTGAAATTATGCGCTTTAGACATGGCATTGCTATAGCAGGTACCCATGGAAAAACAACGACCACCAGTCTGACTGCCAGTGTATTAATTGAAGCTGGGCTTGACCCTACCTATGTTATTGGTGGCAAACTAACTAGTGCGGCAACCAACGCAAAACTTGGTGAAGGTAAATATTTTGTGGCCGAAGCAGATGAAAGTGATGCTTCATTTTTAATATTACAGCCGATGATGGCGGTAGTAACAAATATTGATGCTGATCACCTGGAAACATATGATGGTGATTTCGAGCGTTACAAACATTCATTTATAGAATTTTTACATCATCTGCCTTTTTATGGTAAGGCAATCATCTGTCTTGATGACCAGGAAAATAAAAATATTATGGGTGAGATATCACGACCTGTGATTACCTATGGTATAGATTCTGATGCAGATGTGAAAGCTACAAACATTCGTTGCAATGGTATGCAGTGTCATTTTGAACTTAGTTTGCCTGGTATTGAATCAAAAACGGAAATAACTCTGAATATGCCAGGTAAGCATAATGTTTTAAATTCTCTTGCAGCAATCACGGTTGCCCATTGCCTGGGTGTTGATACCAGTGCAATGCAAAAAGCACTACAAACTTTTGATGGTATTGGTCGTCGTATGCAGCAGTATGGTGAAATTGAAACAGCAAAAGGGCATGTGTTGTTAGTCGACGATTATGGTCATCATCCAACTGAAATCAAAGCCACACTGGAAGCAGCTAAAAATGCATGGAGTGAGCGCAGAATTGTAGTTGTATTTCAACCACATCGTTATACCAGAACCCGGGATTTATTTGAAGATTTTAGTAAAGTGCTGTCAAAAGCAGATGCGTTAATTGTAACAGAAGTTTATGCAGCAGGTGAAAGCCATATTGCAGGCGCAGATGGGCGTGCATTATGTGCAGCAATTCGAGCCAGGGGACGTGTCAATCCTGTATTTATTGAAGATTTAAATGAAATATATTCATCTATTAAGGATGTAATTGAAGAAGGCGATGTGATACTAACTTTAGGGGCTGGAAGCATAGGCTCTATTGCTAAAAAATTACCTGAGGCACTGGTGAAATGATGGCAGTTTCCAGTTTACGCATTTGCAAAGGTAAGCAGTTATTTGATGAGCCATTGTCAAAGCATACAAGCTGGCGTGTGGGTGGGCCAGCAGACCGGTTTTATACGCCGACTGATATAGAAGATCTGGCATTGTTTCTTAGTGATCTGCCGCTTGATGAAAATATTATTTTTTTAGGCCTGGGAAGTAATCTTCTGGTTAGAGATAAAGGTTTTCGCGGTACGGTTATTTCACTAAAAGGTAGTTTATCTCAGCTTGAGTTAATTGAAGATAACAGTTTAACAGTGGGTGCGGGTGCAAGTTGTGCAAAACTGGCAAGATTTTGTCAGCGTAATAATTTAACAGGAGGAGAATTTTTTGCAGGTATCCCTGGGTTACTGGGGGGTGCACTGGCGATGAATGCAGGAGCCTTTGGTGGTGAAACCTGGCCTCTGGTTAAATTTGTTTATACGATAAACAGGCAGGGAAAAACGTTTAAACGTACTGCTGAAGATTATGAAATTGCTTACCGTAGCGTTACAGGTCATTCTGATGAGTGGTTTGTTAGTGCGGATTTTCAGTTTGAGTCGGGTGATGGTGAGCAGGCTGCATTGAGAGTAAAAGCCTTATTGGATAAACGATCGCAAACGCAGCCTACCGGCTTACTCAGTTGTGGCTCGGTTTTTAAAAACCCGCACAATGATTATGCGGCACGCTTAATTGAAGCTAGTAACTTAAAGGGCTATTCAATCGGTAATGCGGAGGTATCTGCTAAGCACGCTAATTTTATTATCAATACAGGTAAAGCTAAAGCCAGTGACATAGAAAGTTTAATTAATTATATACAGAAAAAAGTAAAACAGGAACAGGGAATAGACCTGTGCACAGAAGTAAAAATTATCGGGGAAATAGATAATGACTAACTTCACAAATGTGGCTGTTTTTATGGGAGGCTGGTCAGCAGAACGAGAAGTGTCTATGAACAGCGGTAAGGCAGTATTCGATGCCCTGTGCAGACAGGGTATTAATGCAACAGCAATTGATGTGGATCGTAATATCTGCAGACTGTTACAACAGGAAAGTTATAGCCATGTATTCAATATGCTGCATGGACGAGGTGGTGAAGACGGCGTAATTCAGGGCTTATTAGATGTGCTTGAAATTCCCTATACCGGCTCAGGTGTTTTAGGTTCTGCTCTGGCAATGGACAAATTGCGATGCAAGCAGCTGTGGCAGGGTATCGATTTGCCGACACCGGATTTTTATGAGCTACAGAATGAAGATGACTGTTACAAAGCGCTTAAACAACTAGGTTTGCCATTAATGATTAAGCCGGTATTAGAAGGCTCCAGTATTGGTATTAGTAAAGTTAAAACAGATAGTGAAATGCTACCTGCCTGGAAAGCGGCTCGGCAATGTGGTGGCGCAATAATAGCTGAAAAGTTTGTACAGGGTGAGGAATACACTGCAAGCATAATAGATGACCAGGTGCTGCCAATGATTCGACTTGAAACCCCTCATGATTTTTATGATTACCAGGCTAAATATATTTCAAATGACACCCAGTATATTTACCCCTGCGGTCTGGCTGAATCATTTGAGGTAGAGCTTGCAGAGATCATGTTGAAATCATTCCGAGCAATAATGGCTGAAGGCTGGGGGCGAGTTGATTTTATGCTGGATAAAGAGCAGCAACCCTGGTTAATTGAAGTGAATACTGTGCCAGGTATGACTGATCATAGTCTTGTACCCATGGCGGCTAAGCATGCAGGCATGTCATTTGAGGAGCTGGTATTAAGGATTTTACAGGGAGCATCTTTTAATGGTTAATAAATCTTATGTGAGAAAAGGGCAGGCTGTCAGAGGTAAGAAAATAAAAAAACGAAAAATAGAAAAATTTTTTAATCGAGCAACTGATATTTTTACATATATCTGGAAACCAAAATTAATATCAGTTGTTTTTGTGTTGGCCATATTGCTGGTTACATATAACAAAATTAATTTAAATGAAGCACTGCCAATACAGTCTGTAAAAATTGAAGGTGAGTTTGAGTTTTTAGAAAAAGAACAACTACGTGAACAGGCAATCCCTGTAGTTAAAGGTGGTTTTTTTAATGTGAATTTACCCTCAGTAAGAAATGCACTGACCGGCTTACCATGGGTAGAAGATATTTCTATCAGAAGACAATGGCCAGACCAGTTGTTAATTCGTGTAATTGAAAAAACACCAGTAGTTTACTGGGGAGAAAAGGGTGTCTTAAGTTCCAGAGGAGAACTATTTATGCCTGGAAAAAAATTGACAATAAAGCTGCCCCATTTATCCGGGCCACAGGGTCAACATAAGATAATGTTAAAGGAATTGGCAAGAATGCAGGCCTGGCTACTCGAAACGGGATTGCGTATACAGAATATGCAATTAAATGAAAGACGATCATGGACATTAACAATGCTTTCCGGGATGGAATTAAGGCTGGGGCGTGAACAGGTGCATGAAAGATTGAACCGTTTTGTTTCTGTTTATAAAGACGCATTGCAAATAGAAAAACGTGAAATTAAACATATTGATATGCGATACACCAATGGCTTTGCAGTAGCCTGGAAAGAGGCATAAAAGAAATGAATAAAAAGACAGATAAAAATCTGATTGTAGGGCTCGATATAGGTACTTCAAAAGTAGTTGCTATTGTCGGTGAAATAACAGCTGAAGGTGTGATAGAAATTATTGGTCTGGGTTCGCACCCGTCGCGAGGCTTAAAAAAAGGAGTGGTGATTAATATTGAATCTACAGTGCAATCTATTCAGCGAGCCATAGAAGAAGCTGAGCTTATGGCGGGTTGCCAGATCAATTCAGTATATGCGGGCATAGCGGGTAGCCATATTAAAAGTATTAATTCTCATGGCATTGTTGCAATCAAAGATCGCGAAGTGAGTGAAATGGATTTAGATCGGGTGATTGATGCTGCACGTGCCGTGGCTATACCGGCAGACCAGCGCATACTGCATATTCTACCCCAGGAATTTATTATAGATAATCAGGAAGGTATTCGTGAACCGATTGGTATGTCCGGAGTCAGGCTGGAAGCTAAAGTACATATGGTTACAGGTGCGGTAGGGGCTGCACAAAATATTATTAAATGTGTTCGCCGTTGTGGTCTGGAAGTAGATGATATTATTTTAGAGCAGCTGGCTTCCAGTTATTCAGTATTAACAGAGGATGAAAAAGAACTTGGTGTGTGTCTAGTTGATATTGGTGGTGGCACTACAGATATTGCGGTGTTCTCTGAAGGTGCGATTAAACATACTGCAGTTATCCCGATTGCAGGTGATCAGGTAACAAATGATATTGCGGTTGCTCTACGCACGCCAACGCAACACGCAGATGAAATAAAAATTAAATATGCATGTGCATTACGCCAGCTGGCAAATGCAGATGAAACTATAGAGGTGCCCAGTGTTGGTGACAGACCACCACGTAAATTATCGCGTCAGACATTAGCTGAAGTTGTAGAGCCACGTTACGATGAATTACTGAGTCTGGTGCAGGCAGAATTAAGAAAAAGTGGTTTTGAAGATATTATTGCCGCCGGCGTAGTGTTAACCGGGGGCAGCTCTAAAATGGATGGTGTAGTGGATCTTGCAGAAGAAATTTTTCACATGCCGGTGCGACTTGGTTCACCACAATACGTGAGCGGTTTATCCGATGTGGTTTCAAATCCAATACACGCGACTGGCGTAGGACTGCTGTTATTTGGTGAACAGCATCAAAATGGCGGTGCTCAATATTTCTCAACAGATGGGGGCATGAAAGGCGTATGGGAACGAATGAAAAACTGGTTCCAGGGAAACTTCTAATGACTCAAAAATATTCTCTGGAAAAATATACAGCAAAACAATTTTTTAAAATTAATATACGGGCAAAAAATATTTGTCTGAATAAAAATATAAGTGAGGAGATTACACATGTTTGAATTGATGGATTCAGTAGCACAAGATGCTGTCATAAAAGTCGTGGGGGTAGGCGGCGGTGGCGGTAATGCAGTTAAACATATGGTATCAACGGGTATTGAAGGTGTGGATTTTATCTGCGCTAATACGGATGCCCAGGCACTGACTAAAATTAGCGGTGCAACTTCATTGCAAATCGGCAGTAATATCACTAAAGGTCTGGGTGCTGGAGCTAACCCTGATATTGGTCGCCAGGCAGCGCTAGAAGATCGAGAACGTATCCAGGAAATTATTATGGGTGCGGATATGATTTTTGTTACTGCTGGCATGGGTGGAGGCACCGGCACAGGCGCTGCCCCTGTGGTGGCACAAATTGCACGTGATATGGGTATACTTTGTGTTGGTGTAGTGACCAAACCCTTTGTATTTGAAGGTGCTAACCGCATGAAAATAGCACAGCAGGGTATTCTGGAATTAACCCAGCATGTGGACTCGTTAATCACGATACCCAATGACAAGCTACTCAGTGTTTATGGCCGTGAGTTTGACTTAATGAATGCCTTTAACGGTGCCAATGATGTATTACATAATGCCGTACAGGGTATTACCGAACTGATTACCCATCCCGGTGTTATTAATGTGGATTTCGCAGATGTGCGCACCGTTATGTCACAAAATGGCATGGGCATGATGGGCTCTGGTCTTGCATCGGGTGAAAACCGTGCCAGCCTTGCGGCAGAAGCGGCGGTTGCCAGTCCACTGCTAGAAGACGTTAATATTTCAGGGGCACGGGGTATTCTTGTAAATGTCACCGGAACCAACTTAACTCTGGGTGAGTTTGAAGATATAGGTGCGATAATTAGCTCATTTGCATCCGAAGAAGCGGTGGTTGTCATGGGCACAGCAATTGACCCTGAACTTGAACAGGAATTAAGAGTCACAGTGGTAGCAACCGGGCTGGGACAGCCTATGCAAAATATAGGCAAGGACTCAATAAAAGTTGTAAAGCGCACAACCACCGGTGAAGTTGATTATGGCGACTATGATAAGCCTACAATACAGCGCAATAAGGCAACGGGAAATAGCTTAAGCGGGTCACTGGATGAAGATATGCTGGATATTCCTGCTTTTTTACGCCGTCAGGCAGATTAAGCCCGGTTATTGCAGGCTGTGCAGGCGTGATATTACGACGCTAACGTAATATATAAATTATGTGCGCAAGATTCATGTTTTATTGAAAATATTGCCTATAATAATCCGCTAACAGCTTATTCTGTTCAAATTGGCGCAAAAGCATGTATAATCGTACAAATTTGTCTCTGTAGAGGCAATTTCGCCAGAATAACGGCCATTATTTAGGAATTTTGATTTGATTCGTCAACGCACCATCAAAAATGTAATCCGCGCAACCGGTGTTGGTTTGCATACGGGTAATAAAGTCTATCTAACATTACGTCCTGCTGCACCTAATACAGGTATAGTTTTCAGGCGTGTAGATCTTGATCAGCCTGTAGATATTCATGCAAAAGCAGAAAATGTCTGTGATACCAAGCTATCAACCACTATTGGTGAGAATGGCATAAAGGTATCCACCGTTGAACATTTACTTTCTGCAATGGCAGGTTTAGGTATAGATAATGCGTATGTAGATGTTAGTGCAGATGAAGTACCTATTATGGATGGTAGCTCAGGCCCGTTTGTATTTTTACTGCAATCCGCCGGTATAGTAGAGCAGGAAGCAGCGAAGCGCTTTATACGAATCAAGAAAACGATTTTAGTAGAAGAAGAAGACAAATGGGCGAAGTTCGAACCATTTGAAGGCTTTAAAGTGGGTTTTACCATTAACTTTAATCACCCTGTGTTTAATGGGGCACCCCAGCAGGCCGAAATTAATTTCTCATCAACTTCATTTGTAAAAGAAGTTAGCCGTGCCCGCACATTCGGGTTTATGAGTGATTTTGAAAAACTACGTGAAAATAACCTGGCATTAGGTGCGAGTCTCGACAATGCCATAGGTGTTGATGATTTCCGTGTGCTTAATGAAGATGGCCTGCGCTATCAGGATGAATTTGTAAAACACAAAATCCTCGATGCAATTGGAGATCTTTACCTTCTGGGGCACAGCCTGATTGGTGCTTATTCAGGTTATCGTTCGGGTCATGCACTAAACAATACCCTGTTGAAGACACTTATAAATAACCCGGAAGCCTGGGAAGAAGTGACTTTTGAAGATGAAGCTGCAGTTTCACCTATATCCTATTCCCAGCCAGTACACGCCTGAATAACAGCCCGGCTTGTCCCGTTAATCCCGTCCTTCATGCCTCAATGGTAGTAAGTTAAGCTCTATACTATTGAAAACATTAAAGTTTTCATTGTAGTGGCTCCCCTCTTTTCCAAAGAGGGGTTGGGGGAGATTTGAAGATATTCAGGTTAATACGCTGTATTTATAGAGCCAAAAAAACTGAACACTTTTAAATCCCCCTCATTCCCCCTTTTTTAAAGGGGGATGCTCACAAGTTCTAGCAGAAAATATTTAGTAATATCATGCAATTACAGCTTAACTTACTGGCATTGCCTCTTGCCTGTGTTAGAAAATGGGCATTTACACCAGTAAATTTACATTTTCTGCCTTGCCCTGAGGGCGTAGCGGGGCAAGCTGAGTCATAGCCTGCATTTTGTTAAATCTGTTAGATCTGGCATGAATAAAACATAAGATTGAACCGCACAGAAAAGCTACTTTTATGTGTTTGCGCGTAGCGCAGGCCATAAAAACTCTGCGCATCTCCGCGTCCTCTGCGGTGGAAAGCTTTTGACTCTGGATTTCCACTACGCACTAAACCCTGACAATCAGTCATTCTCTGCAGACGTTCTGGTTTTTTGTGATAAATGTAAAAGTGCGGCCTGTAGATCAGGATCAGATATACAGTTTGCGGTTTGAGCGATAAGCTCGGCGTTTTGCTGGCTAAGGTGGCGAAATACTGCAGGCTTCTCTTTAACGATTCTTTTCTCAGGCGTTAGTCGCAGCTTCACCCGATTTAATTTTATACCCGTGTGCTGGTGTAATGCTTCCAGAATGGTCTGGCTATACAGTCTTAGCCGGGTTTGCCAGACCGGGGAGTCGGTTAAAATAATAAGCTGATTATCCCTGATGCCGGCAATTTCAAAATGCGCATGGCAATCCACGGGCAGCGATACCTTTACCGCATGAGTCAGGTGCTTTAATTCAAGTGCCTTTTTCATGAGCTTAAGGCTTAATTTATCAGAAATTTTATCCATCAATAGATCTTTTATCGGTAAATTTGCCAAAAAACTTGTGATTAATGTATATTATGTCAAAATTATGCGTTAGATATGCAATATTTTATATATTTTTTCCTATATTCTAGTTTATGATCTATTCTTAGGTTATTAATTACACTAAAGTTTTCCTGTATGGACATTATTTTATTAAGTAAATTTAGAGGCAGACCCTGTCGTATTCAAATTGGCAGCCCGGTACAGCTTATGTTTTTGTCCGTATTTGCAGTACTTTTTGCAGGTGCATTAGGCATGATGGGGTACTGGGTGGGGCAGTCACAGGCTTCCTCGTCCAACATCAGTTCAATACAGCAGGAAATTAAATTACAGCGACAGCTAATAGACCAGACCCGCTTTAATGCGCGCGCTGATATCGATGCGCTGGCTGCCAGGCTAGGTGAGATTCAGGCCCATACCATGCGTTTGAATGCACTCGGTCAGAAACTGGTCACCATCGCCAAGCTTGATCGAGGCGAGTTTAGATTTGAAGATACACCGGGTTTAGGCGGCCCGGATGAGCCAAACCTTCAGGAAATGGATTTTGGAAGTGAAATAGATGCCGTGATTGCTGAGCTAGAAGACCGTGAGCAACAACTCAGTGTGCTGGAAAATATTTTAATGAGCAGTCACATGCAGGAAGAAGTCTTTCCAGAAGGGCGGCCCATAAAACGAGGCTGGATTTCATCATACTATGGCACGCGCACCAACCCGTTTTCGGGTAAATTACAGTTTCATAAGGGTATGGACTTCGCCGCCAAGTCGGGTACTAATATACTGGCAGTGGCCGGTGGTGTGATTACCTGGTCAAGCAAACGTTATGGCTATGGTAATTTAGTAGAAATTAATCATGGCAATGGCTATGTCACGCGCTATGGCCATAATTCAAAAAACCTGGTTGAAGTGGGTGATACAGTTAAAAAAGGTCAGGTAGTCTCTCTGATGGGTTCTACAGGGCGGTCTACCGGGCCCCATGTGCATTTTGAAGTTCTAAAAAATGGTCGCCAGATCAATCCGCATAAGTATGTTCAAAAACGCTGAAAATATCCACGCAAGCGGTGAATAAGCAGTTCTGAAGCTGCTGACTACTGGCCAGCAGTGTTCAGACAGAGCCAGCCTGAGATATTGCTACGAAATACGCTTAAAAACCAAAAAACAAAGACATTTTTACCGCAAAACACGCAATTTTTTATTGTTGTGTGCCAGTTCCTTACAGGTTAAGCGAGCCCATAGATTTTTATGACCAACATGCTTTTCAGGGGGCACAATACCTGCTTAATGTTTTTGCGTTTATTTGCGGCAAAAATGCTTTTGAATTTACTGAATTTAATGGAGATAGCTCAGACACAGAGCACAAAAAGAAGCAAATTTCCCTGGTGAATATGCATAGTAACGGCTAATCCGCCTCTAAGTAGCCTAACTGAATGATATTCTACCGGGTATCATCTGGCACAAAATACCCAAAACAGTAATTAACTCACTAATTATTGATATATATTCCTTTTTTTAGTCTCTTACCCTTAAGCCGCAAGCCTTTCTCAGGCATAATACAGCCTCATTTTATAAGCAAATAGTAAGTAATTAAGGATTCAAAATGGCATCCAGTTTAGCGCGAAAAATTTTTGGCAGTCGCAATGACAGGCAGGTTAAAAAATATCGCAAAATTGTAAAAAGCATCAACAGTCTTGAGCCTGAGTTTGAAAGCTTAAGCGATGAACAGCTGGGGGCTAAAACAGCAGAATATAGAGAAAGGGTTAATCAGGGCGAATCTCTTGATGACCTACTGCCTGAAGCCTTTGCTACCGTAAGAGAGGCGAGTCGTCGGGCGCTGGGTATGCGCCACTTTGATGTGCAGTTGATCGGTGGCATCGTACTCCATAATGGCAATATTGCAGAGATGCGAACCGGTGAGGGTAAAACCCTGGTCGCCACCCTGTCTGTTTACTTAAATACACTGTCTGCAAAAGGTGTACATGTCATAACGGTTAATGATTATCTGGCACAGCGTGATGCAGACTGGATGGGCAAAATCTATGCATTTCTGGGTTTAAGCACAGGTGTTGTTATTGGCAGCATGGATCACCTGTCAAAAAAACAGGCCTATGAGGCAGATATAACCTATGGCACCAATAACGAATTCGGCTTCGATTATCTGCGCGATAATATGGCCTTTAGTGTGGAAGAAAAAGTTCAACGAGAATTAAATTTCGCGGTAGTCGATGAAGTCGATTCCATTTTGATAGATGAAGCACGAACACCTTTAATTATCTCCGGCCCCACCAATGATAATTCAGAACTCTATGTAAAGTTTAATGAACTGGTAAAAGAACTGGAACAGGGTGAAGAGGCGAAATCAAAAGAAGAAGATCCCAGCGGTGATTACACCGTTGATGAAAAGAACAAACAGGTGCATATCACCGAACAGGGACATGAAAAACTAGAGATACTACTGGTTCGTGAAGGCATTCTGGATGAAAACGACAGCCTTTACAGTGCCACCAATATTAATTTGCTGCATTATTTAAATGCATCAATACGCGCCAATGTTTTATTCCAGAGAGATGTGAGCTACATTATTCAGGACGGTAAAATTGTTATTGTGGATGAATTTACCGGGCGCACCATGGAAGGCAGACGTTGGTCAGATGGCTTGCACCAGGCAATAGAAGCCAAAGAAGGTGTCAATATAGAAAATGAAAACCAGACCCTGGCATCAATTACCTTCCAGAATTATTTCCGGCTCTATGAAAAACTATCCGGCATGACGGGTACAGCGGATACGGAAGCCTTTGAATTTCAGTCTATTTACGGTCTTGAAGTTATGGTTATTCCAACGAATCTGGAAGTGGCAAGAAATGATTATGGCGATTTAATTTTCCTGACTGTCGAAGAAAAATTCAATGCCATTGCAGAAGATGTAAAAGACTGTATTGATCGTAAACAGCCTGTGCTGGTCGGTACCGCATCAATTGAGGCATCAGAACATCTTTCCAGCCTGTTAAGCAAATCTGGTATTAAGCATAACGTATTAAATGCAAAGCAGCATGAGCGTGAGGCCAATATTATTGCCGAAGCAGGTGTGCCGGGCACGGTGACTATCGCAACCAATATGGCGGGTCGAGGTACTGATATTGTACTCGGTGGTAATCTCGATGTGGAGCTGGCGGAAAAAGGTGAAATATCTGCAGCAGAAAAAGAAGCCCTGGAACAGCAATGGCAGCAGCGGCATAAACAGGTACTGGAAGCCGGCGGCTTACATGTAATCGGCAGTGAACGCCATGAATCACGGCGCATAGATAACCAGTTGCGTGGGCGCTCAGGGCGTCAGGGAGATGCGGGTTCAACCCGTTTTTATCTTTCCCTGCAGGATGACTTAATGCGTATTTTTGCATCTGATAAAATGGCCGGTTTAATGAAAAAACTGGGTATGGAAGAAGGTGAAGCCATTGAACATCCCTGGGTATCCAGAGCCATAGAAAATGCACAGCGCAAAGTTGAAGGGCATAACTTCGATATTCGAAAGCAACTGCTGGAGTATGATGATGTAGCCAATGATCAACGTAAGGTTGTTTATCAACAGCGTAATGACATGATGGCAGAAACGGATTTAAGTGAAATCATAGAATCAATTCGTGCGGACGTGATTAATACAATGGTATCTGGCTTCGTGCCCCCCGGTACTCTGGAAGAACAATGGGATATTGAAGGTCTGCAAAAATCACTGGAGGAAGAAGTCGGGCAGAAATTTACTATTCAACAGTGGCTGGATGAAGATGATCAGTTAAATGAATATTCGTTAGCAGATAAAGTTGTTGAAGAACTGGTTGCAATTTATAAGAAAAAAGAAAATATAATTGGAGCAGATGAGCTGCGCCGCTTTGAAAAATATGTTTTATTGCAGGTGTTAGATTCACACTGGAAAGAGCATCTGGCAGCGATGGATTATTTGAGACAGAGCGTTAATTTACGCGCCATGGCTCAGAAAAATCCCAAGCAGGAATATAAGCGTGAATCATTTGAAATGTTTACTGAAATGCTGGAGCAAATAAAACAGGAACTAATGTCAACTTTAAGCAGAGTTGAAATCCGCTCTCAGGAAGAAATTGAAGCGCTGGAGAAGCAGCAGCAGATGCCAACTGACATGAATTTTGAACATGCAGAGTCATCAATGCAGGCAGAGCAAGGTGAAAAACAGTCTGCCGCTGAAGCGCAACCGGCCGCTCATCAGCCTTTTGTAAGACACGATAAAAAAATTGGGCGTAATGACCCCTGCTATTGCGGCTCAGGTAAAAAATTCAAACAGTGTCATGGAAAACTAACTTAGAATGGCGGTTAATCTGCTGGAACCTGATTTACTTTTAGCGGTAAAAGGGATTCGCCTGGCATCTATCGCGGCAGGCATTAAAAAAAGTCAGGAGAATGATTTAGTATTAATTCAAATGTCAGAAAATAGCCAGTGCGCTGCCGTATTTACACAAAATTTATTTTGCGCTGCACCCGTCACCATTGCCAGGGAACATCTGCAACTACAGGCACCCAGATATCTACTGATTAATTCTGGAAATGCAAATGCAGGTACAGGTGAACAGGGTTTGCGTGATGCAAATAAATGCTGCGAACTGCTTGCAAAACAGGCTGGCTGTCAGGCAAAAGAAGTGCTGCCTTTTTCTACCGGAGTAATTGGAGAAAACCTGCCAGTAAATAATATTGAAAATTCCATGGCTTCCCTGTATCAGCAGTTAGCAGACGATAACTGGATTAATGCAGGCCGCGGCATTATGACCACAGATACAAAACTAAAAGGTATCTCACGGCAGATTAAATTGCAGGGTAAAGTGGTAACGGTCACCGGTGTGGCAAAAGGCGCGGGTATGATTCAGCCAGATATGGCAACCATGCTCAGCTTTATAGCAACAGATGCTGCAATTAGTAAACAACTCCTGCAACAATGTTTAATAGCCGCTGTTAATAATTCATTTAATGCCATTACCGTTGATAGTGATACATCAACTAATGATGCCTGTGTATTAATAGCCACCGGCCAGGCAGGAAATGAACCGATTACCCTGAACAGTGAAAATTACCAGCAACTGGCACAGCTTATTAATGAAGTTTGTCTGTATCTGGCCCAGGCGATTATTCGTGATGCAGAAGGTGCAACTAAATTTGTTGAATTGCAGGTAAATACAGCCAGGTCGGTTGACGATGCGCGTCAGGTTGCCTACACAGTTGCCCATTCTCCATTAGTGAAAACAGCCCTGTTTGCCAGTGATCCCAACTGGGGCAGAATTCTGGCCGCTGTAGGTAGAGCCGGCGTGGATTTTGATATTAATAAAATTCAGATTTACCTGAATGATATCTGCATTGTTTCAAAGGGCGGACGAGATTCTGCTTACACAGAAGAGCAGGGGCAAAAAATAATGCAGCAACAGGAAATCACCATTCGTATTGAGATGCAAACAGGTGAGCACTCCGCCTGTATCTGGACCAGTGATTTATCTTACGATTACGTTAAAATTAATTCTGAATATAGAAGTTAAAGACCCGGCTGGATCCACTGTGCTGGACCCAGTCTGCGAGATATTATGTCTGCTCTAGTTCATGTTGCAGTTGCCATTATTACCAACCCACAAGATCAGGTTTTAATATCGCTTCGCTCTAAAGATGTGCATCAGGGCGATTTATGGGAATTTCCCGGTGGCAAGCTAGAGCAGGGTGAATCAGTTTACGACGCATTAAAACGTGAAATTTATGAAGAACTCAATATCACGGTTCTTAAAGCCCGCCCTTTTAAAACCATTCAATATAAATACCCGCATAGTGACGTGCTTTTAGATATCTGGATGGTAGAGTCATTTAGTGGTAAACCCGAATCTGCTGAAGGCCAGCCGATAAAATGGCAGAATATTAATCAGTTAAATGTTAATGAATTTCCTGCAGCCAATCGTGCAATTATTCAATCGCTGATATTGCCTGATAAATATATGATTACAGGTTCATTTGAAAATCAGGATGATTTTGAATCACGTCTTAAATGCAGTTTACAGGATGGGATATCACTGCTGCAGTTAAGATGTAAAAATCTACCCGCTGAAGCATATAAGCCGCTAGCGATTAGAGCTAAATCTATCTGTAAAAAATACAGAGCTAAACTTCTATTGAACACAGAGCTGCAGATATTTCAGGAAATTGGTGCAGATGGCCTGCATTTAAGTAGCCAGTTTTTGCATTCGTTCAGTGCTCGACCCGTTGCAGATTCCATATTGCTTTCCGTGTCCTGTCATACTGAGGCAGATATTCAACAGGCCAGACAGCTAAAAGCCGATATCCTGTTATTATCGCCGGTTAAAGAAACCCGAAGTCATGCTGGAGTTAAAGGTATTGGCTGGGAAAAATTTTCTGCATTAACGTCAAATAGTGATGCACCTGTATATGCTTTAGGCGGAATGGCTGAGCAGGATCTGGCAGATGCAAAAGCTGCAGGTGCTCAGGGTGTTGCCGCCATTTCAAGTTTCTGGAGAAAGGCACAAAAGTGAAAGCAGGCATTATTCTTATCTTCATAATTATTGTATCTTATGGAGTGGGGCAATGGTTAAGTCAGAAAGATCAACCTGTAAATAATGCAAGGATATTTAAATCATCCTGTGATCCGGCAAAAACAGCATGCAATATAAAACATGCGGGGTTTGAATACTCAGTTGAGCTTATTAAGGCATCATCACTCACCCCGTTTGATGTGGTTGTAAAAATGAATAATTCACATGCAGATGCAATAGACATTACATTTGATATGGATGGAATGGATATGGGATATAGCCGATACCCTTTAATAAAAGAAAAATCGAACTGGAAAGTCAGGGTTATTTTACCCGTGTGTTCATTCGGCAGGAGTGACTGGATATTAAGCGTAAAAATAAAAACCAAACATAAAATCAGTGTAGCTAAATTTAACTTTTCTCCAGCCAGTCAGTAAAAATTAGATGGAATTTACTGGCTGAAGTAGCTGATCTAATTTAGATATTATTAGGCAGTGGTATTTGCCTGATTTTGCAATAAAAATTTCCTATAAAATACAGCAGGCCAGCTTAAATTCAACTTTTTTCTTATCCTGTTCCGGCCTGTCGGCAAGGTCACCGGCTATTAGAAAACGTATTGTAAAGCGGTGCTTACCTGCGCTAATTTCAGGAAACACAGGGGTATCATCAGGCAATAAAACACGTATCATTAAACAGCTTAAGTTAGTATCAAGACTTTTCTGATAAAATCCATCTTCAGCTATTTCATCTATTGTATCCGTGCTATCTCGAATAACCTGCAAGATTAAGTTTATTGTTTTATTCAGGGTTGCAAAGGGCGCAAACCATTCCAGCAAAGTTTCATGGCGTTTTTCGTAGGCCTGCTTTAGCCAGTGTGCGTAAACGGGTAAATCAAATTCGCATAGACCCCCGGGCATGCTCAGGCGCTGGCGTATAGAATTAAGTAATTCATTTTTCTGTAATTCTTGGCCAATGTTACCGTCAATATCATGAAGTTCGTCAAGGCAGACTTTTTGTTCGCTTATAATATGGGTTAATTTACCGTGATTAATGCCGGGAATTTCTACGAATGACTGTAAGTTTGTATTCTGTCGCTCAAGTTCTTTTATGGTTTCACGTTTAATATCACCCCGCCCCAGCATACTCTGAATGTCGAGTATTACCTTTACCGCGCTCTGGGTATCGCATTCGGATTTATGCTTTAAATGTTGATGAAACTGATTAAATAAATGTTCAAGTCGTAGAAATGTACGGACATGTTCATTCATGGGTTGTTCAAAAATAATCTGTTTAGGCATGCTTGTCTGGGAACTGAGTAAAAACAGCGCTATTTTGGCATAAAATCATGCTAAACATAAGCCCTGAATGCTATTGTGCTGTGTACGGGCGGGTAAAAAATAATTAAACAGAGATATTTATGACGCCATATTTAAAAATTTGCTATGTAACAGATTGACCTGGGCTTCTAACGAGTTTATATCATGTGTATTATCAATGACATCATCCGCGGCTGCAATTCTCTGTTCACGGCTTACCTGTGAGCTAATTATAGACTCGATCTCAGGCAGGCTGCGCTGATCACGACTTAGGGTGCGATCTATTTGCTGCTGTTTATCACAGTCAATCACTAACACTTTGTTATATTGGTTCTGTTGAGATGTTTCAATTAATAATGGAATAGCAATAATGACATAAGCTGATGATAGTCTGGATAGCTGTTCGCTTACGCATTGTCTTATTCTGGGATGCAATATGGATTCTAAAGATAAGCGGTTTTGTTGATTAGTAAATGTTTTTCTGGCTAAAGCCTTTCTATCCAGCGAGCCATCGGCTAATAAAATAGCATCTCCAAAACAGGCGATGATTTCTTCAAGTGCGGGTTGCCCAGGTTCAACTAATTCACGGGCAATATTATCAGTATCAATAATGGGAATGCCAAGTGCAGAGAACAGTTTGCAGACGGTGGATTTTCCACAACCTATGCCTCCGGTTAAGGCAATGGTATACATTGTTAAATATTTAACCAGAGACGATTAATATCCGCACCCCAGATAAATGCAATCCAGCCGGCAATGGCCAGATAGGGGCCGAAGGGTATGGGCACGCTTTTATCATGTTTACTAATTATCATCATGCCAATGCCAATCAGCGCACCCACCAGTGAGGATAATAAAATAATCTGAGGCAACATCTGCCAGCCCAGCCAGGCACCCAGGGCTGCGAGTAATTTAAAATCACCATAGCCCATGCCTTCCTTGCCGGTAAGCTTTTTAAAAATTTTATAAATTGACCACAGAATAAGATAACCCGCCACCGCACCAATTACCGATGATTTAAGGTCGGTATACAGGCTGGATGTGTTCACTAGAATACCAAGCCAGAGTAATGGTAATGTAATATTGTCGGGTAACAACTGTGTTTTTGCATCAATCACAGTGAGCGCAATCAGTGCCCAGGTGATTATCAGGCCAAACAGGGTTTCTAAACTGACGCCAAATTTAACAGCGATCAGCGCAGATAAAATGGCAGTGACGGTTTCAATAATCGGATATTGAGCAGAAATATGCGTGCCACAGGAAGAGCAGCTGCCACGTAAGAACAGATAACTGATAACCGGAATATTTTCCCAGACGCGAATTTTATGGCCGCAATCAGGGCAGCTGGATCCCGGTTTTGAAAGGTTAACGATGTCAGTTGCTTTTTTATCAGGCTCCAGCTGCAGAAAGTTTTTGCAGTCAGTGCGCCATTC
>QIDK01000104.1 GCA_003228405.1 Gammaproteobacteria bacterium
GCAAAACTACAGTATGGAAGAAATATCTATCCGCTTGCCGCGGGATCAGTTGTTTGAGGATGAGCTGGAAGAATATGATCGTATGTAGTGGCTGATTTGTCTGTATAAAACATCAGAATAACAACCTGTGTCGGGAACCCGGTGGCCTTAACACTGCAGAGTCACTGGATTCCAGCTAGAAGCATGCTGGAATGACAGAGCATGAAGTTTCCAGACATACCCGTACATACTCTCACAAAAGCGGAGAAGAGCCGTTAATAAGCTTTAGAAAAATAACGCCTGCAGAAGAAACTCTTTTTGTTATGCTTCTTTGCATATAAGGCCGCTATTTTATCAGCTGATTCATTAGTAATTTACTGACCGGGCCAGGGGAAGTTCTGATTTAATCTGATTGATGAGATAGCTAATTAAAAGTATCTCTTTCCTTAAGCTATGGCTTTCAGCTTAATTTTTTTATTTTGGCAGCATTGGTATTCCTGGTTTTATCACTAAATATAAATTTACCTGCTAATACACGGCCCTTCATACCCGGGTCACATTTTTTATGCTCTACTCGCTGACACCTGCCATCTACTTCGTGGGGGCATCCCCAGCCACCGCTCATATTTTTCACCTTAAATTGAACCTGAACAAACACACTTACTCATTGTCTGTCATAGTGCTACTATAATTTGTTATTGTATTGTAGCAAAATTTCTGCGTGTAACCTGCAAGTTGATGGTATTAGAAATACTTGTATTTAGTTTAATATATGCCTATGTATAGGTAGACACATTAAATAAACGGGAATAAAAAAATGACGCAAATCAGTAATGAACCCAGCTTTCGTGAAAGTGTTGAGCTTATGGTCGATAAAGCAATGACCGCAATGAACCTGGATGCAGGTACGGCGCAGGCCATAAAATCCTGTAATGCCGTTTTACAGGTTCAGTTTCCGGTAAAAATCAGGGGCAAAATAGAGATTTTTACTGGCTGGCGAGCAACCCACAGCACCCATCGATTACCCTCCAAAGGCGGCATCCGCTATGCCCCCTATGCTAATCAGAATGAAGTTGAAGCTCTGGCCGCGCTGATGACCTATAAATGTGCCATTGTTGATGTTCCCTTTGGCGGCTCCAAAGGTGCGCTGGTGATTGACCCGAACCTGTATGATCGGGATGAACTGGAATTAATTACCCGCCGCTTCACACTGGAACTGGTACGTAAGGGTTTTTTAAGCCCGTCAACCAATGTGCCGGCACCGGATGTGGGTACAGGGCAACGGGAAATGGCCTGGATTGCCGATACCTACAAACACCTGCACCCCGAAGACATTAATTATGTCGCCTGTGTAACGGGAAAGCCCGTGCATCATGGAGGTATTCAGGGCCGCATTGAGGCCACCGGGCGAGGTGTTCAATACGCCATTCGCGAATTTTTCCGCCACTCTGAAGATGTTAAAAAGGCCAGGATGTCTGGCAGTCTTGATGGCAAAACCTGTATCATTCAGGGGCTGGGCAATGTGGGTTATCATGCGGCCAAATTTTTATCAGAAGAAGACGGAGTTAAGATAACTGCCGTTATCGAACGTGACGGTGTGCTGATAAGTGATGATGGAATACACATAGAAGACCTGTTTCAACATATCCTTGAACACGGCTCCATTAAAAACTTTCCATCGGCTCGTTTTGATGAAAACGGAATCGCCGCACTGGAAAAAGAATGCGATATATTAATCCCCGCAGCACTGGAAAGTCAGATCACCCTGGAAAATGCTGCACGAATTAATGCTAAATTAATTGTCGAGGCGGCCAATGGCCCTGTGACTTATGGTGCAGATGAAATATTGAATAAAAAAGGCACAATCATTATACCCGATGCCTATGCCAATGCGGGCGGTGTTACGGTTTCCTATTTTGAGTGGATTCGTAATATTTCTCACATTCGATTTGGTCGCATGCAAAAACGCCACGATGAGTTGCGGGGCCATAATATAGCCAGTATGGTCGAGGAAATCACCGGTAAAACAGTATCAGAAACCCTGCGCAACAGTATTACCCAGGGCGCAGAAGAACTCGACCTGGTGCGTTCCGGGCTTGATGACACCATGCGCCTGTCTTATCAGCAAATACGCAATACCCTGGAAAATGATGAAAATGTGCATGACCTGCGCACAGCCTGCTACGTAACATCAATTAGCAAAATAGCCAGATCATACCTTGATATTGGAGTATTCTAAACTCAGAGCAGATCTGGCGTATTTTTTTGCACCTGCAATTCCAGGCAGAAATCAGGAGAAACCAATGAGTGAAGAAATCATAAAAAATCTCGGGCCACTGGCCGCATTAGCCGGCATATGGGAAGGTGACAAAGGCATAGATATATCCAGAATAAACAGCAGGGAGACCGAAACAAAATTTCGTGAACGCATGGTATTTGAACCTCTGGGGCCGGTTAATAATGGCCCACAGAAATTATATGGCTTAAGGTACTCTACAACGGCCTGGCGCCTGGGCGAAGATGATGGCTTCCACGAAGAAGTCGGTTACTGGTTATGGGACAGTGATCGCAAACAGGTATTACGCTGTTTTATGGTGCCCAGGGGCGTATTAATTAATGCCGGCGGAGATGCACAGGCCAATAGTAAAAGCTTTCATTTAGAGGCAGAAGTCGGCTCTGAAACCTATGGCATACTATCTAATAAATTTTTAGATGAAACCTATAAAACTAAAAAATACCTGCTGGATGTCACTGTGCATGATGATGCCAGCTTCAGCTATAAAGAAGACACCCAGTTATGGATACCCGTTAGTAATGCCATTTTTCATCATACGGATCAGAACACATTACACAAAGTTTAATTATATCCAGGGAATCTCTGATTAAGTCACAGGTTTCGCCGCACAGGAACACATCCCACTTTTTTCTTTTGCGCACTCTGATCAGTCAGGATGACTTATTCAGAGCTTGCGCAAGACACCTCTGATTGAATCTGCCTGGGTTTAGCCAGCGCAAATAACCCTGACTTGCAACTTTAAAATAAAAGTAATACACTCATCTGACTTAAAACGATTAAAGTCACTCTATAATCAATGCAAACAGGAAAATGCTATGGATATAACACTGTATTACACCCCTCAAACCCGCTCTGTTCGACCACGCTGGTTACTGGAAGAGCTGGGCCTTGACTACAAGTTGCACCCAATTGATTTATTTGCAGGTGAAGGCGAATCTAAAGAGTATAAAGAAATTAACCCATTGGGCGCCGTGCCCGCCATGAAAATTGGTGATCAGATAATGCTGGAATCCGGTGCCATGTGCCACTGGCTGACCGATTTTCACCCTGATAAAAAACTGGCACCTGCTGTTCAGGACCCGACAAGGCCAAAATATGAGCAATGGATGATGTTCTCTCAGGCCACTCTGGAAATGCAGCCATGGCTGGTATTACTGCATTCAAAAATATTGCCTGAAGCAGATCGGGTAGATGATATTGTTCCCTGGGCCGAGCAACGCCATCAGTCAATTTTAAAGGTACTGAATGCAGCGCTTGAGGGTAAAGATTATTTACTGGGAGATGAATTTAGCACAGCCGATATTATGGTTGGATCAACACTGATGTTCGTGCCGGAGACCCTGACAGAATTTCCAGAATTACAGGCTTACATAAAAAGGTTAAACGACAGGCCGGCATTTAAACGAGCGACAAATTAGGTAACTGCCTCGAATGGCACTTACTAATGAATCTGGATAAAAGAATACCTGTCATTTATCCAGAGAAGCATAACAAAAATAGTTTCTCCTGTAGGAGTTAGCTTTAGCTGACGATAATGATTGCGATGCGAAGCGAGCCGTTAAAACTATATTATAGTTTATCGTCTCGCTTCGTATTGTCAGGAACATCATCAGCTAAAGCTAACTCCTTGTACAATTTTTTCTAAAGCTTATTAGCAGTATTTTTAAATATGGTTCCCACGCAGTATCGAGGGTACAGGCTTAAACCTATTCTACAGTCATAGATACCGTGTTTTCAGAACCAGGGAACCTCTGATCAAGTCGTGATTGTGATCTTATTGTCAACCAGACTTAATCAGAAGTTCCCTGGCTTCTCTTAAGAGTTTTAGCAATGCATCAAATTTTGATGGCATCACATATAAAATAGCTTCTTTATTTTTTTCACTCAGCGCAATATTCACACCCAGCTCTGGTTACCCGTTAATAATGCTATTTTCATCATACGGATCAGAATACTTTACAAAAAATTCAGTTTAAACTAAATTTCTGCTGGCCCTGTAACAGAATATCAACAGATTAATATGCAAATGTTTGAGCCTTAACAGTGCAACGAACATGATTAAAGAGTAGCATCCCTTTAATTTTCTTTAATCTTAGCCTGTCTGCCCTGAGCCTGAATTACTTTTAGCTGATCCCGAAAAAATATAAAATCTAAAGCCTCTGAGTTAATAAGCTTCAGCTGTGTTATATAATCTTCCATTTCCTTATACTGCTTATTCTCATAGGCTGAAGCCGTCAGTTTTAACAGACGATTTTCAATATTCTGCATGCCCTGTTTTGCGGTTTTATTTTCAGCATCCAGCTCTAATGCCTGCTCATAAAAATAAAATGCATTATTATTTACAGGTTTAACATAATCTCTGCTTGCCACAGCACTTCTGGCCTGATTAAACAGGTTATCCAGTTTTTCCTGTTGCGTTATAGACTGCTGGTCTTTCTGTTGACTGGGCAGCTGATTTTGCTGTTGCGGCGGCTGTTGCCTGGCCTGCTGAACAGTATTAATATCTTCAGGCGCGGTTGAATCGCTCATTATCCAGCTTAGAAAGACGATTAATAAAACGACTACAGAACCGACTATCGCTATGGGCTGCCAGGGTTTTTCAAAGCTGGCAGTAAACCCGCCTGCTTTTTTAATACTACTGCCAGATGCTGGTTTAGCTGAATCAGGTATCGCGGTTTCTGCAGCAGATGATTTTGTAATTGCCGGTCTATTTTCACCTCCAGCAAACGTTGCATCACTATAGCCCGTATTTCTTATACCTTGCGCATCAATAAGCCCCAGAGTTCCACTTGATCTGGACATCTCCGTATTATAACCTAGCTCCGTATCAGACCATGACAGCTCCGTTTCATCGGCAGGCTCGGGTGGATTTATCATATAATCGGGTAAGGCTGGAGCCGGGGTTTTACCAAGTAACATATCGGCCCAGCTGAGAATATTTCTGGGACGTTCTTCTATTTTAAACATCAGGGCCTTATCTACGGCCAGCAGGAAATTTTCAGAATACTCACCTTCTGCCAGTATGGAAACCGGCTCATAGGAATCTATGCCCTTTTCCAGAAAACCGCCACCTCTAAATAGCGCATCTACGGGTTTTTTGCCGGTAATGCCGAAATAAATACTGGCACCCATTGAATAAATATCAGTCCATGGCCCCTGCTTTCCAGAGCCTTCATTGTATTGCTCAAAAGGTGCATATCCAATAGTAACCAGACTGGTCAGGGCTTTGGTTTTACCACCAATTGACTGTCGAGCAGAGCCAAAATCAAGCAGGATGGGTGAACTATTATCACAGATATAAATATTTGCAGGTTTGATATCTCTGTGTATAAAACCCGCATTATGCACCAGAGACAAACCATCCATAATGGGAATAAAGGTATCAAGCAGCTTATCTTCTGAAAATGTAGTTTCCTGTTTATATACCTTTGACAGATCTTTACCCTGGGCGTATTCCATTACCATATAGGCGGTATTATTTTCTTCAAATACATTCAGCACGCGCACGATATTGGGGTGGTTAAATTTTACCAGGGTTCGGGCTTCAGCAACAAACCGCTCCAGCCCCCAGTTATACAACTTTTTCTGCTCTCCCGTTTTAGGATAAACCATGCTATCTGATTCACGAGAGGCAAAATCTTCGGGCATAAACTCCTTTATAGCGACATTACGATCCAGGTTGTTATCACGGGCCAGATAAGTAATGCCGAAGCCACCTCGACCGATGACTTTTATAATTTCATACCAGTGGAGCACATAGCCCACATCAAGTGAATTTTTATTGGGTCGTAATTCCATCACGATACTCAGTATTTCCAGTGCCAGCCATTATAGTTATAATAAAGTAAATACTATTACCTTTTTTTCGAAGCATTTATATTTTGCCTTTATACACATTTCATTAATTTGAATAAATTAGCATCACTAACCCTAATACTGTAAGCATGCCTGACATTAAAATAAACAGCAAGTTTGACCTGAAATTCAATTTAATGAAGTACTTATTTTATAATCTACAGCATCAAACCCAGTCCTGAGCTTTTAAATATTTTTCATAGAGTTCTGCTTCCGCACTACCCGCTTCCGGCTGCCAGTTATAACGCCAGCGAACATTAGGCGGCATGGACATTAAGATAGATTCAGTACGCCCACCCGATTGCAGGCCGAACAATGTACCTCGGTCATACACCAGATTAAATTCAACATAACGCCCTCGACGGTATAACTGAAAATCCCGTTCACGTTCACCGTATTCTATGTGTTTACGTTTTTGCACTATCGGCAAATAGGCTTTGATATAGTGATCGCCTATACTTTGCATAAAAGCAAAACTTTTCTCAAAACCCCATTCATTTAAATCATCAAAAAATAATCCGCCTACCCCTCTGGGTTCATTTCGATGTTTTAAATAAAAATATTCATCACACCATTTTTTATATTTTGGATATACATCGTCACCAAATGGTTCACAGGCTTCTTTAGATACCTGATGCCAGTGTTTTACATCTTCTGCATAGCCATAATATGGGGTTAAATCAAAACCACCACCGAACCACCACACCGGATCTTCTCCTTCTTTTTCGGCAATAAAAAAACGCACGTTGGCATGTGAGGTGGGAATATAGGGGTTTTTGGGATGCATGACCAACGATACTCCCATTGCCTGAAATGAACGCCCGGCTAACTCGGGACGATGTGCAGTTGCGGATGCAGGTAATTTACCACCAAACACATGGGAAAAATTAATGCCGGCGCTTTCAAATATATTGCCATCAGCAAGTACACAACTTTTTCCACCTCCGCCCTGCTCTCGCTGCCATTCATCTTCTACAAATGTTTTTCCAGCGTCTTCTTTGGCCAGTGCATTGCAGATATTTTTCTGTAATTGAAGCAGGTATTTTTTCACGACTTCGATATCGGGCAGAGTGTTATTTGAATTCATGTTATTTACTCCTGTTCACTACTGTTTTATCCTGTTCCAACGGCCCCCTGTGAGAAGCCATAAAATAAAAGTCAAAAGCTATTTACCGCAAATAAACGCAAATGCACGCAATGTTTTTATTTGTGCACCTGCGGTGCACAAACCAGAATTATCTGGTTCCCACGGTCCCCGTGGGAATCCATACCCTATTATATTATGCAGCCATATGCATTCCCACGCAGGAGCGAGGGAACGAGTTACAAACCTAGTCTACAGACGTAGATTCAGATGTTGTTTCCTTTAATGGTTTAACTATTGCATCAAATTTTGATGGCATCACATATAAAATCACTTCTTTATTTTTTTCACTCAGCGCAATATCCACACCCAGCTCTGGATATAGCCAATGAACCGCATCACTTTCTACATCTGCCCGTTTTTCTGCCGGCTGACCAAAACGGTTTACCAGCAGCTCGGCATCCAGATTAACCTTAGGCAAATACGTTATTGAGGCAATGGGCGAGCGTTTAACTTTAACAACATCTTCATCAGTCAGGGTCACTTTACGCGTGCCACTGCCCAGAGTGGCAATACGCAAACCGCGGTTATACATTGCTTCGATTTCTTTATCTGATATATCAATGGCCATCACCATTTTAGATTTAAGGCCGGCAATTTTCACTTCACTAAAAAAAGCTTCGATAACAGCTTTTGACTGTTTGGGCACAAACAGGGATATTTCAGGTATTTCCTTAAATAACTGTTGCGCATCACCAAGCGTAGACTGGCCAATCACTAAATGAAAAACGCGAGTATAGCC
Source organism: Gammaproteobacteria bacterium (assembly GCA_003228405.1). Classification (GTDB taxonomy): domain Bacteria; phylum Pseudomonadota; class Gammaproteobacteria; order SZUA-229; family SZUA-229; genus SZUA-229. The sequence continues at coordinate 8,017 of QIDK01000104.1, forward strand.
AGAATCAAGCTGTTCTATCTGCCAGGGGAAACCCGCGTGTTCGGTTTCGACCTGTTTAAATGAGGATAAATAAATGCCTGCTGCAAGTGCCAGTATGGTGAACCCCAGTACGCTTAAAAAAACATGTTTACGCATATTAATTTTCTTCGACCGGGGGCAGTGCATTTTCAGGAAAACGTTCACTTACCCAGTTTGGTAACATGGCCGTTTTTGCCATATTCAGAGATTCAGATTCGAATATGATTAAGCCCAGTACCGTTACCATGGTGGGTAAAAAAGCAGCGCCGCCAAATGCCCAGTGCTGTGGTTTCATATCGCCACCGGAGAGCAGATAAATAATGCCGAATATTGCTCCCATAATAGCCAGCATCAATAGAAAAAACCGGCTACGCCGTGCTGCAATCTGCCAGTGCCCACTGACATACCAGCTGGCCTTTTTTTTAGCTCGTTGTGCGCCCCAGAATATATAGATTAAGCTGGCAACTGAAAAAACGGGGATAAAGACAACAAAATGCGTCAATGAGCTTGCGCTCATAATCGCAACAAACACCAGTATATGGTTGAAAATTAAATTCGTTAAAAACACCTCATGGGGAACACGGGCTTTTTTTAAGTCTTCGGGGGGTACATCATATTTCATGAAATGGGGTTCTACAGGCTTTATTCGGCGCAGATTATAGCATTTTATAAGGACATTGTTTTGTTGTTGGTGTAGCGGAAATTTTTGCAGCTGAACCTAATCCCCCTCAATCCCCCTTTTGCCAAGGGGGAGGCTTAAGGCGAGTGCATGTAACGTATATAGCGCTGTAGATGGGTGGTGAGTTTACGAACCCCGACATCTGTCAGCACTGTTGGGCTTCGTGCCTCAGTGCCAACCTACGAAAAACCAGTTATTGTGGCTATCCTGACTTAATTAAGTGCCATTAGGCTCTGCCCCCAATCTCTACTAACCACAGAATAACCGCAGATAGTTCTGCTTGCTCAATTCTGCAATCTGCTCCAGCGAACCGCCCCGCACTTCTGCCAGACACTCGGCAACATGCCCTACCCAGCCGGGGTGATTCTGCTTGCCGCGGTGGGGCACAGGTGCCAGATAGGGTGAATCGGTTTCAATTAAAAAGCGATCATCCGGCACCTGCCGGGCGACGTCTCGTAACTCTTGCGCATTGCGAAAAGTAACGATACCGGAAAATGAGATATACATACCCATATCCAGTGCCTGACGCGCCATATCCCAGCTTTCTGTAAAACAGTGCATCACGCCACCACAGTTTTCTACATCACCTTCTCCCAGAATATCTAATGTATCCTGCTGGGCATCGCGAGTGTGAATAATCACCGGTTTATGCAGCTCATTGGCCGCCTGCAAATGCACTCTGAATGCCGCCATCTGCTGCTCGCGGGTTTCTTTTGTATAATAATAATCCAGCCCGGTTTCACCTATGGCGACCACTTTTGCATCCGCACCCAACTTTATTAAATTCTGTAAATCAATGGCTTCATCTTTTATATCCCCCGGGTGCACCCCCACGGAGATATCAACATAATCCAGCTCGTCTACCAGTGCTTTCATTGCCGGGTAATCCTGCAGAGTTATAGCCACACATAGCAGGCGTTCAACCTTACCCTGCTGGATGGTTTGCATAAGCTGGCTGAAGTTATTATCGAATTTTTTTAGATCGATGCGATCGAGGTGACAGTGGGAGTCTATGAACATAAAAGAAGTCTTAAGTCGTAAGTCTTAAGTCATAAGTCTCAAAATACGCGCCTGCGGCGCACCGCTTTGATTTATGACTTATGACTTACGACTTTGTTTACATAGTGTGAGTAGTCCGGTCGGATTTCAGTGCACCCGCCAGATATGTTTCAATTTTGGTTCTGGTCTGGCCATTATCCTGGGGCCCGAACTGCACACCGATACCCGCCGCTTTATTTCCCTGGGCTCCAGCCGGGGTAATCCAGACTATTTTTCCCGCCACGGGTAAGCGTTCTTTATCATCCATCAGGGTTAGCAGCATAAACACCTCTTCCCCCAGTCCATAGGATTTATTGGTAGGAATAAATAGCCCGCCATTATTCACAAATGGCATGTAGGCTGCATAGAGTGCCGCCTTATCCTTGATAGTTAATGAGAGTATGCCCTGTCTTGGGGCGCCGCCTGCTGCCATATTTTAAACCCGTTTGAGTACCTTGTACCATGATAATAGCAAATCTTCCCACAACAGTTGAGTATTCAATGGAATTGATTGCAATTGTCTGTTTTTAGTTAGCTGATCCAGATATTCATAAAGCCCGGCTAAACTGGAGCGGGGCACCAGCTGGTTTAATTCTATCTGCTGGGCTGCATGCACCAGAATTGCTGCATTACCACACAGGTGTAGCTTTATCAGATCCTGCACCCAGTCCTGCAACCAGTTCAGCAAATAGCTTAAGGGCAATTTATGCAGTTGCTCAGCCTGTTCTACCACGGACTGATTTTTAGCCACACTGATCAGGGCAGATAGCAGTTGTTTATGATGCGCCAGCAAATCTGACTGCTGCAGCTCCATCGCCAGTAATGGCGCACCATGTGCCAGCCTGAGCAGCTCGCTGGCCTGCTCAATATCCTGAGCCTGTAACCAGCTAGTGGCCTGTTGTGCATCGGGCACTGTAAAATTAATCGCCTGGCAACGGGAGCGTACGGTAATCGGTAATTTCTGTGGGCTGGAGCTTACCAGCATCAGAACGGCATCACTGGTGGGCTCTTCCAGGGTTTTTAGCAGGCTATTCGCAGCATTAATGTTCATATCATGTGCATCAACAATAATGGCCACCTTATAGCCCCCATACTGACTGGTCAGGTGCAATTTTGCCGAAAGCTGGCGCACATCATCCACCTTTATTACCTTGCCTCGCTCTTCTGCCTGCAGCATAAATAAATCAGGGTGAGTTTGTGCCGCGATGAGCTGGCATGCGCCACATTGCCCACAGGCATGGCCCTGATCATCAGACGTCTGGCAAAGCATGCTATGTGCCAGTTGCCGTGCAAAATCCAGTTTACCCTGCCCCTCAGCCCCTGCCATTAATATGGCGTGTGGCATCCTGCCCAGCCGTAGCTGCTGCTGTACGTTATGCCATTGCAATTGTTGCCAGGGGTAGGTCATGGGTAACTCATATGGTGTGTAGATATAGCGTCTTATCTAAAAAAACACAGACATGTCATGTGCATTTAAAGCAGCGCCGCATATTGATTGATCATGATTTTACTATTTACATCATAAAATCACCATAAGTAATCGTATTTAAATGATTTTCTCCATTAATCTGAATTAATTTATGGTAATTTAAAAACATCAGCTCACTAACTATAATTTAGTTGTGGAACTGCCCCCCCCCAAACAACTGGAGACTACAGTCATGATGTTAAACGTAGCCGGTAAAAATATAGAGACAAATGAACAGGGTTTTCTCGCCAACCCTGGCGAATGGTGTGAAGAATTCACCGAAACCATCGCCAAAAATGACAGTGTCAATTTATATGATGATCATTGGGAACTGATTTTTTATTTTAGAGATTATTATGAAGAAAATCAGATCTGCCCCACCATGCATAAGGTAATACGTGAACTGGGCAAAAAAAATGAGCATTTTCATAATCAGAAAGAATATGAAAAACACATCTATATGCTGTTTCCAACTGACCCTGCCCATGAGGTATGCAAACTGGCTGGCTTGCCCATGCCTCAACCAGATGATTGAGTTATACCTGCAATAGTAAGACAGGAAGGTTCGTTAATGATATAGCCATTAAAATCAGAAGAAAAAAGCATTTTCCCGCAAATGAACGCATATTTTTTTTGTGCGTGCGGCCTGCGCCGCTCGCACTATACCTTTTTAATGCTTTTGCTCTTATTTGCGTGCCTTTGCGTTCATTTGCGGACAAACTGCTTTTTGCTGTTAGAAAATATTCATGGGGATAACTCAGGCTCTGTCCCCAGGCAAATCAACTGTGGGATGTTCCAGCATCAACAGGAAAACTAAAGCTGAAACTTGCACCTGTACCCAGGCCTTCACTTTCAGCAGTAATTTCACCGCCCAGTGTTTTTGCCACCAGTGCACAATTATGCAGACCAAAACCATGACCATTCTTACGCTTTGTAAAGCCATATTCAAACAGGCGTGGTAAATCTTCCTTCGCTATACCAATCCCATTATCCTTCACTTCAATAACCACCATGTTAGCTGATTTAGATAACACAATCGTTAAAACTTTATTTTCAATATCTGCATCTAGCAGGGCATGTTTCGAATTACTGACCAGATTGATTATGATCTGTAGCAAATTATGCTTATCCAGTTGCATTATCGGCAATTTCTGAAATTTCCTGACAACTTGAATTTTATAAAAATCACTTTTATCCATATTAATTTTTAAAGCATCTTCAATTAAATCGGCTAGTTGCACCGGTTCCGTCAAGCTGAAATTACCTGCATGGGATTGCTGCATTTGTATTATATTTTTTATATGCGTTATATTACTGTCAAGATTATCCAGTTCAGCAATAAAAAAATCATGCTCGTGCTGCAACCTGTCAGATAATAGTTTTAGAAATTCAGGAACTTGCATGCCTTTGTTATTAGTAGTCATAAACTCACCAAGCTGACCCTTATTTTCATTCAGCATTGTAACCACTTTTTTTAAATTTACGGCACTAGATTTTAGCAATTGCCCCCTTATTATTGATGAAGATATATTTACGCTATTTAATACATTACCCACATTATGTAATACTCCGCTGGCGACTTCTGCCATGCCGGCACTGCGTGAAACATCAGCAATAATTTTATTCAGCTGTTCCAGTTTTTTAGTGCGGTCTCCCACTCTTTGCTCTAATGTTTCACTTAAATCTTTTAAGCGAGATTCGATACGTACTCTTTCTGAAATTTCATTTTCAAGGTCATTGTTGGTGAGTGACATTTCATTCGCAAAGATCTTTGCTTCATCTGCTAACTTCTCCGCATTTTCCTTTTGCGAATTCAATTCATTATCATGTTGCTGAATTTGCTCAAGCATCGTATTAAATGAATTTACCAGTAGCCCTATTTCATCATTACTCTGTTTACCCACACGAGCACTATAATCTTTATTATGGGTAACTTTCTGCATTGCATATGCCAGATTTTCAACTGGCTTTAAACAACTGCGCAATATAAAAAAGGTGGCAATAGATAAGATGAGCAGAATCGCAAAAAGCAAGACGACCACTTTAATGATAATTTCTTCGGAATATTCGGATTTTGTATCCATATAATAAGCCAGATGGGCATTAGCCATATGCTTATTAGCCAGATAGACTGGATAAATAACTTCTCGCACGGGACGATTTAAATAGAAAACATCTTTGACAACAGGCGCGACTATTTCACCCACAGAATCGACCTTATGTGCCACTAAAGCAGGGTCTGTATGTGAAATAATAACCCCATTACCCTTGCTCAGATAGGCATAGGCAAAATTATCAATTGCAGTGGTTCCCCTGAGCCCGCCTTCTAATAACTCATAGTCATTAGTAGCCAGAAAATCCAGGCTACTTTCAGCCAGGCCTTTCGCCATCATATGCGCCTGATGCAACCTGACCTTTTCATAGACATTTTTAGCTTCATTTATAAGGCCATATGCTATAAAACTGGTGCTTACTAAAAACAGCAGTGTCAGGCTAAGCAGCAGGCGATAAAAAATTCCAGGATTCATAAAAAGTAGTTTATATCATTCCTGTATTTAGCATATCTTTAGTTGCAGGGAATATACAATTTTTAAAATTTGAGCTTAACTATCTGCAATGATTCATATTAAGCAGAAGCTGCTTATAAGCGGCCTGTTATTAACAGATTCTTTGTCATCTGTTTGATTTTATCATCATATTTTACAAATGACTTAATTTTCATACTTTGCATTTTATCCAGTAATTCCGCCCCTTCAGGGTTTATCGGCACGCTTAATAATTCTTCACGAAACCGCTCGATAAAATATTCTGGAAAGTTTTTCAACGTAGTAGCGGGACGTTTTTGACAATAAGATCACCATCATGACTTAATCAGTGGTTCCCTAACTAAATATAACGCTCTTCAATAAAATATAACTGGCCACCAGCAACAAGAAAAGCGCGAAACCTTTTTTGAGTAAATCGGCCGGTAGACGATGCCCCAGCTGACTGCCTATAACGCTACCTACAACGGCAATGGCCGTAAATATTGCCATCATTTGATAATCAATAGCCACTGAGCCCGCATACCCGGCAAAGCCCGCAAATGATTTTAGAGAAACTACTGTTAACGATGTACCCACAGCTCTTTTCATGGACAGGCCTGATAACAGCACCAGCGCCGGAACAATCAGAAACCCCCCGCCCACACCCACAATACCCGTTAATATGCCCACAGCAATGCCGTGAATCGCGATATGACGGTACTGAAGGTCTTCACAATGCCCATCAGGGCAGTTTGTGATTGTGTCTTCCACGGGTTTATGTTGCAGCGATGGCCTTAACATTTTCCAGGCCGCCATATACATCACCAGTGCAAATAAACCGAGCTGGATCACGACAGGCGTAATCACGCCAAGCAGTGCTCCAACATAGGTGCCTGCCATTCCGAACAGGCCAAAAATTGCCGTAATTTTGAAATTTACATGACCCTGGCGCCAATGTTGTAGAGCGGTAATTGCAGCGGTAACGGCCACTATTCCCAGGCTCATGGCAATAGCGGCTTTGGGTTCAACATTCAGTAAATAGAGTAAGGCAGGCATGGTGATAATTGAGCCACCACTACCAAATACGCCTAGCAGTATACCGGTAGCCAGGCCCGCGATAACAATCGAAATGGACATATCCATCTCCTTTAATGGGGTGTTAGATGCTTGAACAGGCGGACAGGCATCTATATTCAATTAATCTATTGAATACTAGAATAACATCGAATTCCCAAAGGTCAAGAAAATATCTGTGGTGAGGCAACAGAGTGAAAACTTTTACCCGAATTAACGATAAAGCAATGATTTTATGGTGAATATAGTAACCGGGTAGCGAGAGAGCCTGTACAAAAGCAACAGTTTTCTCTGTGTACTCTGCGTCTCTGTGGCGGGCTTTTGCTTTAAATCAGCCTTTATCAGGCCCCATTCCAGCCGGGTAAAACAAGCTGTATGATTATCGATATTTCGACATTTACTCAAGCTAACGACTCTGCCTGGCTAAAAATGAATCTGGCTGGCTAAATATGAATCGGGCTACAACTGCATATAATGACTCAAAATACGCTGAATTTGTTGCTGCACTGATTGCAGATCTCCCGATGCATCAACCACTTTTATTCTTTCGGGTTCTGCTTTAGCGCGAGCCAGATAGGTTTCTTTTACCCGATTAAAAAAAGTGTCACGCTCCTGCTCAAAGCGATCCGGCGCACTGCGCCTGCCCGCGCGTGCACGACCCACCTCAATCGGCGCATCCAGCAAAATTGTTAAGTCGGGTTTTAAATCACCTAGTACCCAGTTTTCCAGCCCCTGAATACGTTGCATATCCAGATGGCGGCCGCCTCCCTGATAGGCATAGGTTGCATCTGTAAAACGATCACATAATACCCACTGACCTTTCTCCAGTGCAGGCTTAATGACCTGTGCCACATGTTCTGCGCGAGAAGCAAACATTAACATCAACTCGGTATCATCAGACATGCCTTTAAAGTCTTCACCCAGTAACATGGCACGCAGTGCTTCGCCTAAGGGTGTACCTCCGGGTTCACGGGTTTCTATAAAATCTATGCCCCTGTTTTTGAGTATAGTGTTAATAAATTCCATATTGGATGTTTTACCGACCCCTTCAGTTCCTTCCAGGCTTATAAACATTGCTTTAGTCATTACTTCTTCTTTTTACGTTTGCGCTGATGAACATCGACTGCCTGCTCATGTTCTTTTAAGGTTTTTGAAAATATATGCCGGCCTGATTTATCTGACATGGCAACAAAATAAATATACTCGGTTGAATCAGGGCGACTCACCGCATCTAAGGCACCCTGCCCTGGCATGGCAATCGGCGTAGGCGGCAGACCTTTTCGGGTATAGGTATTATACGGTGTATCGGTACGCAAATGTTTAAACCGAATATCCCCCTTATATTTATCACCAATTCCATAAATCACCGTTGGATCGGTTTGCAAACGCATACCTTTGCGTAAACGATTTATAAATACACCGGCGATTCGACTACGCTCTTCAGCAATGGCACTTTCTTTTTCAACTATTGAGGCCAGGATTAGAACTTCATAAGCAGATTTTAAGGGTAGATTTGCATCCCGCTGTTGCCAGGATTTATCTAACCGCTGCTGCATTTCCTCGTAGGCTTTTTTTAGCAGATCTATATCACTCATGTCTTTCGGAAAACGATAGGTATCGGGAAAAAACCGGCCTTCCGGGTGTTCTCCGGCATAACCTATTTTTTGCATTATCTGGCTATCGGTTAGATCTGTTAAATAATGAGTTAAATAGGGTGATTTATTGACCAGCTGCATCATTTGCTTAAAGGTTAAGCCTTCAATCAGGGTTAAACTATATAATCGCACCTTGCCTTTTTGCATTAAGGTAAATAATTGCAGCGTACTTAAATCGGGACTAATCAGATATTCACCGGCTTTAAGTTTTCTGGCACTACCCGTTACTCTGGCCCAGAGTGAAAAGTACATTCGATTAGAAATAATATTTTTCTTTTCCAGGTCACGGGCAAGTGCAGCCACACTGGTACCGGGTTTGAAATTATAGATTTCTTCAGACTCCACACCCAGGGGTTTATTTAAAAAGAAATAAACATCAACAGCGAGTGCACTTGATGCAATTAAAATCAGGCCTAATATTTTTTTTATCATTATTTTTAAAGACTCACGCTTGCACTAAGCATCCCACTACTTGAAATAAAATCAAAAACACTTCGTCATTCCAGCATGCTTCTAGCTGGAATCCAGTGGCTTTGCAGAACTTAAAGACACTGGATCCCGGCTCAAAAACATACCGGGATGACGAATACATTCTGCTATATTTTAATATTTTTTAATAGTTCAAATTACAACTTTTTTTCTAATTTACTGTTTATTTCATCAAGCAAATTATTCTGAAGAAAGTTTACAGATTTCTTTTCATCCACTATTGTCTTAACCGGCCACAGCCCAATCAAACTATTTGTTATAAACAACGCATCCATCTGCAAAAAATTTTGCTGGCTAATATCTACAATATTCACCGTTATGTTTAACTCATTGGCCAGATTAATCACCTGCTGGCGCATCACACCCGCCACACCACATTGCTCAAGTAATGGTGTATACAGCTCATCACCCAGAATACAAAATACATTACTCATAGTCCCTTCAATAATATGTCCCTTGTTATCAAGCATGAAACCTTCGACTATCTCACTATCATGCCATTCATTTCTGGCGAGCACATTATCCAGTCGATTTATATGTTTAATCCCCGCCAGAGCCGGATTTATCGAAATGGGTGTGTTACAGAATGTGGCAATAATGCCCTGTTGATTATCTGCAGGATAATCGGGCCAGGAATAAGCAGCGGTAACCCTTGTATTAGCATCCCGCTGATTATATGCGTAGCCTCTGGCGGAAATACCTCGACTGATGCTGATTTTAATAACTGCATCAGCGGATAAATTCAGTTTTTTTATATCATCGAGCCAGACAGCTTCATCAACTGTGTTTAAAGATAAACGTTTACAACCCGCCTGCAAGCGTTGCATGTGCTCATTCCAGAGCTGTAATTTACTGTTTTTAAAGGCAATGGTGTCAAATAAGCCATCTCCATACTGGTAACCCCGGTCACGTACATCGATACGGGTTTCTTCAATTCCATTTATTAAAATTTTATTCATCGGTTCCCTGTCTGTAGTGCGTGGATCAGGCCCTTTGCTTTGGCTCTGGTTTCATTTAATTCATTTTGTGGATCTGAGTCAACTACTATGCCGCCACCGGCGCGAAATTGCAGCTTACTGGCATCACGGGTAATGGTTCGAATCAGTATATTTAAATCCATACTACCATCATGGTTTAAATATCCCAACGAGCCGGTGTAGGCTCCTCGTCCCACCTGCTCCAGCTCCGCCAGTATCTCCATACAACGTACTTTGGGACAGCCGGTAATTGTACCACCTGGAAAAACAGCAGCAACTAGCTGACCCGGGGTTACATTATCACGTAGCCTGCCGCGTACATTGGAGACAATATGATGCACATGACGATAGCTTTCCAGCACCATCAACTCATTCACTTCAATACTGCCCGGTACACACACCCGCCCTAAATCATTGCGCTCCAGATCAATCAGCATAATATGCTCGGCACGTTCTTTAGGGTGAGCCAGTAATTCTTCTGATAAGTCGGTATCGGTTGCGTTGTCAGTAGACCGAGGTCGTGTGCCCGCAATAGGCCGCGTTTGCAGATAACCGTCTTTTACCTGAATTAAACGCTCCGGTGATGAACTGATAATAGCCTTATCACCTAATGTCAGCAGTGCATTAAATGGCCCGGGATTTGACTGGCTAAGCTGATAAAACAGGCTGCTGTGATTAACCGTTTGTTTCAGGCCTGTTTGCCAGCGCCGCGACAGGTTGACCTGAAATACATCACCCTCAATAATATACTGCTGCAAGGTTTCCAGCTGGTGTAAATAATCAGATGCACTATCTTCCTCTATTTCATTTATCTGAAATGCCTGCTGATATTCTGAAGTAGAAAGTTTCTGTGATACATCGGTTTCAATATCAGCCACACAGTCACCGAATGCAGCTTCACAAATTAAATAAGCCTGCTGTTTATATGAATCAATAATAATGGCAGCAGGAAAACGAGTGGCAAATGCTACTGGTAATCCATCCACCGCCTGCGGCAGGTTTAATCCGATTTCGATCTGTTGTGCTAATTCATAGCCTAAATATAAAAACCAGCCGCCGCTGAATGGCAAATCTGTTTTTTCTATTTCCTGCTTTTCTGCCTGCCATGCCTGATCTAACTGTTGTAAGAAATCACCATTATCACTTTGTATGGTTTGTTGCGGACAGGCAAATAAAATATCATATCGAGCCAGCTTATTGCTTTCATCAGTAGAAGCATTACTGCTTAATAAATGGGGATAGCGTTCGGGGTTACTGGCATGAAGTGCGAGTAAGTCAGGAATGTTTTTCAGGGCATGAATAATTAATGAATCAGACATTATATTAATTTACATACCACCATCCCAAATTGCCTGTGTTGTGGACACAGGGCCATTAAATAATTTAAAAGTCGCTGGGTTCCCGACACAGGCATTCGGCAATGACAGGAAAAATTTTGGCGAAATTTGTGTTTATTTGCGGAAAAAAATGATTTCAGTTTTTTAAATCTTTTTAAACAGAATCGTGCCGTTAGTACCACCAAAGCCAAATGAGTTTGAAATGGCGACATCAATTTTCATATCACGCGCTATATTGGGTACAAAATCCAGGTCGCAGGCAGGGTCCTGATTATGCAGATTAATGGTGGGTGAAGCCACCTGGTCATGCAGGCTCATTATCGTAAATACCGCTTCGATACCACCGGCAGCACCTAATAGATGGCCTGTCATAGATTTAGTCGACGTAATGGCCAGTGATTTGGCATGCGCACCAAATGCCACTTTCATCGCCATGGTTTCTGCAACATCACCCGCAGGGGTTGATGTGCCATGGGCATTAACAAACTGAATATCCTGCACATTGAGCTGCGCATCTTTTATCGCATTTATCATGCAGCGGGCCGCACCTTCGCCACCTTCTGAAGGGCTGGTCATATGAAAGGCATCACCACTCATACCAAAACCCGCCATTTCTGCATAAATTTTAGCCCCTCGGGCTTTGGCGTGCTCGTATTCTTCCAGCACCATCACACCGGCACCGTCACCTAATACAAAACCATCACGGTCTCTATCCCAGGGGCGGCTGGCACCTTCAGGGTTATCATTATTGCGCGACAGGGCACGTGCAGCGGCAAAACCACCAATACCCAGAGGTGAACTGGCTTTTTCTGCCCCTCCCACAATCATTACATCTGCATCACCATAGGCGATAATGCGTGCACCTAAACCTACACTATGAGTACCGGTGGTGCAGGCAGTCACAGGCGCAATATTAGGTCCTTTAATGCCATACTTAATAGATAGATTGCCGGAAATCATATTGATGATGGAGCCGGGAATTAAAAAAGGCGATATGCGTCGTGCACCGCCTTTTTCCATGGCATCCTTGTTTTTTTCAATCATTGGTAGACCACCAATGCCTGAACCAACGGCAACACCAATACGCTCGGCATTTTCATCGGTAATTTCTATACCTGAATCTTTAATTGCCTGATCAGCAGCAGCTATACCGTAATGGATAAAGGTATCCATTTTTTTCAGTTCTTTCTTCGGAATATACTCAGTCGCATCAAAATCTTTTACCGTACAGGCAAATTTCACTGCCTGATCGCCAGTATCAAATTCAGTTATCAGTGAGGCGCCACTTTTACCCGCCAGGATATTATTCCATGCGGTTTTCAAATCATTGCCTACAGGTGAAACGATACCTAAACCGGTAACGACAACGCGACGTTTAGCCAAGAGTATTCTCCAGAATTAAAAGCTGACAAAGCATAATACTACTTCGCCAGAAACGTAAAAAGGGCAGGCACTATGCCTGCCCTTTTTACTGGATTGAATTAAATTAGCTGTTAGCGTTAACGTAATCCAGTGCCTGCTGAACAGTGGTAATTTTTTCAGCATCTTCATCAGGAATTTCGCACTCGAATTCCTCTTCAAGAGCCATAACCAGTTCAACGGTATCCAGTGAATCTGCACCCAGGTCATCAACAAAAGAAGCTGCATTAGTTACTTCATCTTCTTTAACACCTAGCTGTTCTATAACAATCTTGCGAACGCGTTCTTCTGCACTGCTCATGTATTTTTCCTCTCGTTACGAATATGTTTGAGCTGGGCGGTATTTTAGTTAATAACGCCACAGACTGCCAGTGTTTTTTTAATCTATTTGATTTCGATTAAAATCAAATAAATTCAATAACTTACATTGAATATTTGAATAAGGTATTGCATATTCAGGGTCAGATACCGGGCTGCCCTGAGGAATATTTTCTAAAAAACAAAAGCTTATCGTCCTCAAATAGCGGCTCTTGTGGGTAAAATGCTTTATCTTTCTAATTTTAAGGCATATACATGCCACCATTCACATTAATAGTTTCACCGGTAATGTAACTGGCTTCAGGCGATGCCAGAAACGCTACCGCATTAGCAATATCCTGTGGATCACCGAGTTTGTTTAATGGTATTTGTGATATCAGTGATTCACGTTGTTCTTCTGGAAGTTCACGGGTCATATCGGTATCAATAAAACCAGGGGCCACCGTATTCACCGTAATATGACGCGAGCCAATTTCACGTGCCAGTGACTTACTAAAACCTAAAATACCGGCTTTGGATGCCGAGTAATTGGTCTGTCCTGCGTTACCCGTTAAGCCAACTACCGATGCAATATTAATGATGCGACCACTGCGTGCTTTCATCATTGGCCGAATAACCGCTTTTGACATTTTAAAAATAGAGGTCAGGTTAGTCTGAATAATGTCATTCCACTGATCGTCTTTCATCAGCATTAACAGGTTATCACGGGTAATACCGGCATTATTGACCAGAATGCTGATGGCACCAAATTCATCTTTAATCGCCGCCATTACATCTTTAATCGATGCATCATCCGCCACATTAAGGCACATGCCTTTACCGCCTTTCGAAGACAGGTAAGCAGTGATTTTTTCAGCACCAGCCTCTGAAGTAGCCGTGCCAATAACGGTTGCTCCAGCGGCAGCTAAAGTTTCTGCAATGGCCTTGCCTATGCCGCGGCTGGCACCGGTGACTAAAGCAATTTGATTTTCTAAGTTCATTCTAAATCCTTAACCCCGATACAAGAGTTCGGGATGACTGTTTAAATTATCTTTATCTGTTATAAAGAATCTGATATTTTCATGCTTTCGTAATCAAAATCAAAAAGATAAAGGCATTTTCACCGAAAATAAATGCTAATTTTTATTGTTTACACACCTGTGGCGCACTCGCCTTATTAAGGCTTTTGCTTTTATTTGCATGTTTTAGCGTTCATTTGCGGACAAAATGCTTTTTTGTTTTTAGAGAATACCTATATAAATTATGACGCGATTTCTTCAAGTGTTTTATCTAATGTCTCTACATTATTAATAGTAAAATTCGCCACTTCTTTGTTAATGCGTTTATTTAAACCGATTAATACCTTGCCCGGCCCGCATTCAATAACGGTATCAACCCCTTCGGCAATTAAATTATTAACACTGTCTACCCATAAAACCGGGTTATGTAATTGTTTCACAAGATTCTTTTTAACATCTGCAGGCGTCTTAACATTTTTTGCTATAACATTTTGTATCACTGGCAATGTTGCTGATTTTTTAATTTTTATATTTTTTAAATAAGTTGCCAGTTTTTTTGCTGCATCTTTCATTAATTTAGAATGCGAAGGCACACTCACTGGAAGTTTTAAGGCGCGTTTAGCACCCTTATCTTTTGCAATCGCCATGGCGGTTTCAACTGCCTGTACATTGCCCGCAATAACGACCTGACCCGGTGAATTAAAATTCACCGCCTGCACCGCAAAATTATCATCACTGCACATATCACAAATTTCTATTATGACATCATCATCCAAACCCAGGATAGCAGCCATTGCACCCACACCATCAGGCACCGCTTCCTGCATTAACTTACCCCGTTCAGCCACCAGCTTTATTGCATCTTCAAACTGTAATGCACCGGCGCACACTAAAGCGGTGTATTCACCCAGACTGTGCCCTGCCATTATTGCAGGCTCTGCATCTAATTTGCTTTTTAAAATTTCATACACTGCTACACCTGCGGCTAACATCGCAGGTTGGGTTACTTCTGTTTTATTTAGCTCTTCTACAGGGCCTTCCTGCACCAGATTCCACAAATCATAGCCCAGAACGTCTGAGGCTTTGGAAAATAGTTCGTTTACAACGGGATAGGCTTCAGCCAGCTCAGCCATCATACCCACCGACTGCGACCCCTGACCCGGAAATACACATGCAAATTTCATAGATTTACCTTTTTATTAGAAGCAAAAGATTTACTGCAAATGAACGCAAATATTTTTCAGGTTTATGCGCCTGCGGCGCATAAATCTGAATTAAAACTTTTATTTGCGTGTTTTTCGTTCATTTGTGTGCGGTAAACCGATTTTGATTTTATAAGCCCAAAACATCCTGCATATCATACAGTCCCTTATCCTTATCCTGCAGCCATTTAGCCGCGCGCACAGCCCCTTTTGCAAAAGTCATTCGACTCGATGCTTTGTGCGTAATTTCAACTCGCTCACCTTCGGTAGCAAACATGACTGTATGTTCACCGACAATATCACCCGCGCGAATGGTTTCAAAACCAATGGTATCTGGTTTACGCGCACCTGTGTGCCCTTCCCGTCCATAAACGGCACAGTCTTTTAAGTCTCTACCCAGTGCTTCTGCAACCACTTCACCCATGCGTAATGCGGTACCTGAGGGTGCGTCTACTTTATGCCGGTGATGGGCTTCGATAATTTCTATATCGTAATCTTCATTTAAAATAGAGGCTGCAGTTTGTAATAATTTCAAACACAGGTTTACACCTACACTCATATTCGGTGCAAACACCACAGCGATTTGTTGCGCAGCGTCTTTAATTATCTGTTTTTGTTCATCGCTAAAACCAGTAGTTCCAATAATGATCTGTTTACCATTGGCCTGGCATATTTTGAGATTATTCAGTGTGGTTTCTATAGACGTGAAATCAATCAGGGTATCAAAATCATCCACAACGCTGGTAATATCATCTACCAGCTTAACATTGATTGCACCGACACCTGCCAGTTCGCCCGCATCTGCACCTATTAAACTAATGCCAGGGCGCTCAATTGCAGCCTTAACTGAGCAGCCTTCTGCCTGTTGACAGGCTGTGATTAAGGTTTTTCCCATGCGGCCTGCGGCACCGGTGATTGCGATTCTTAGCATTTCTATTCTCTGAAAAATTATAAATAG
Source organism: Gammaproteobacteria bacterium (assembly GCA_003228405.1). Lineage (GTDB taxonomy): Bacteria > Pseudomonadota > Gammaproteobacteria > SZUA-229 > SZUA-229 > SZUA-229. The sequence continues at coordinate 24,172 of QIDK01000104.1, forward strand.
TTTTATTATTTTGTCATTTGTGAATAGCTGTGTCGGGTATGACAGGCTATTACCAGCTGATGTAACTATATCCTTTTTCCTGCAGCTCCATTAAATCTGCTGCCCCCACCTTCACTACTTCAACAAAATCATACATGTCTTCTTTTTTCCAGCCTAATGAGTTCATGGTATTGCCACAGGCATGAAACTTTATACCATAGTCTGCCAGGCTGTTAATTTTTTGTTTAACCTGATGAGAAACATCACGCAATGGTTTTCTACCCAGAACATGTATACCCGGACCAAATACCGTGATTACAACCGTAATATTATCATTATACTTGCGCAGCATTTCACCTGCAGAAAACAATATCGCATCATGATATTTCTGGTCATCTTTATTTAACTGGTAAACTACATTATGCTCGGTAGGATCACCTGGAAAACGCAGTTCATTATCTGATGTTTTTTCAGATGCACTCACATGACGAGTGCTAAAAAAACCCGCCGCAATGCTTGCAAAACCAGCCAGTAATCGTCTGCGTGTAATCATTATAGTTTCATATCATCGAAAAATTTCTTAACACCATTCATCCACGAGTTACCCTGGGGATTATGTTTTTGTTTATCGCCATGAATGCTCTCTTCAAATTCTCTCAAAAGCTCTTTTTGCTTTGAGGTTAGCTTCACTGGCGTTTCGATAACCACTTTGCATAACAAATCGCCAATCATGCCGCCACGCACCGGCTTGACACCTTTGCCTTTGAGACGGAACATTCTGCCAGTTTGAGTTTCACCGGGAATTTTTAATTTAACACGTCCATTTAATGTAGGCACCTCTAATTCACCACCTAATGCAGCCACTGCCACACTGATAGGCATCTGGCATAACAGATTACTGCCATCACGCTCAAAAATTGTATGAGGTTTTACATGTACCTGTACATATAGATCACCTGATGGGCCTCCATTTTCCCCGGCTTCGCCTTCACCGGATAAACGAATACGATCACCATTATCCACACCTGGCGGTACTTTAACAGACAAGGTTTTGCGCTCTTCAATTCGGCCCTGACCATGACAGTCGTTACATGGGTCAGAAATGGTTTTACCCTGACCATGGCAGTGCGGACAGGTTTGTTGAACCGAGAAAAAGCCCTGTTGAATGCGCACCTGACCGGTACCACCACAGGTTGTACAGGTCGTTGGGGATGAACCTTTTTTGGCCCCGCTGCCATGACAGGTTTTGCAGCTGACTAAGGTTGGAATTTTTATTTTAATCGTGGTGCCTGCAACCGCATCTTCCAGATTCAGCTCCATATTATAACGCAGGTCTGAGCCACGATAAGAACGACTCCGGCCACCACCGCCACCGCCAAAAATATCTCCAAACACATCACCGAAGATATCACTGAAGTTTCCGGCTCCGGCTCCGCCACCATAGCCCGGGCCGTGTCCGGCAGATGGGTCTACACCGGCGTGACCATATTGATCATAGGCCGCACGTTTTTGCGCATCAGATAAAATATCGTAGGCTTCTTTAGCTTCTTTGAATTTTGTTTCGGCTTCCGGGTTATCCGCATTCCTGTCTGGATGATGTTTCATCGCCAGACGTTTAAACGCTTTTTTAATAGCCGCTTCGTTTGCGTCTTTGGATATTCCCAGAACTTCGTAATAATCTCGTTTTGACATGCTTTATTTGTCTCTGTCTTTCAGCTGAATACTTAACAGCTTTTTATTTTTGAACCGCAGAGGGCGCAGAGGTACGCAGAGTTTTCTATTTATTTTTTGCGCCTACGGCGCTGTAATAAATAACATGTTTTTCCTCTGCGTACCTCCGCGCTCTCTGCGGTTCAAGCTTTTTCTTTTAGCCTTTTAAACACACAAAATGCCCGGCTAAAAAACCAGGCATTTCATTGCAGGCAAATACCTGAGTAAATGTCTTATTTATTATCGTCTTTTACTTCTTCAAACTCGGCGTCGACTACTTCGTCATCGGCGGCATTGCCAGCGGCAGCCTGTTCACCACCTGCATCCGCAGCACCTTCTTTCTGTTGCGATTGAGCATAGGCTTTTTCAGCGACCTTGCCCGCCGCTTCAGTGAGTGCAGTAGTTTTAGTTTCGATCTGGGTTTTATCATCACCAGCAACGGCTTCTTTCAGTTCAGTGATGGCCGTTTCAATGGCTGTTTTCTCGGCTTCTTCTACCTTGTCACCCAGATCTTTGAGTGATTTTTCAGAGGCATGAATCAGGTTATCTGCGACGTTTCGTGCATCAACCAGTTCTCTCTGTCTGTGATCTTCTTCCGCATGAGCTTCAGCATCTTTCACCATTTTTTCAACTTCTTCGTCCGACAGACCTGAAGACGCTTTAATCACGATTGACTGCTCTTTACCGGTGGCTTTATCTTTCGCTGATACATTGAGTATGCCGTTTGCATCAATATCAAACGAAACTTCAATTTGGGGTACGCCGCGAGGAGCAGGTGGTATATCCGCCAGATCAAAACGACCCAGTGATTTATTACCCGTTGCCATTTCTCGCTCGCCCTGAAGCACATGAACCGTAACCGCTGCCTGATTATCATCCGCAGTTGAAAAAACCTGGGATGCATTGGTGGGTATGGTGGTATTTTTTTCAACCAGCTTGGTCATAACGCCACCCATGGTTTCTATACCCAGTGACAGAGGTGTTACATCCAGCAGCAGGATGTCATTTACATCGCCACCCAGTACACCGCCCTGAATAGACGCGCCCATAGCAACGGCTTCATCCGGGTTTACATCTTTTCGTGCTTCTTTGCCAAAGAAGTTTTTAACCGCTTCCTGAACCATTGGCATACGAGTCTGGCCACCCACAAGAATCACATCGTCAATTTCACCGATGCTTAGACCCGCATCTGCCAATGCTGTTTTGCAGGGCGCAATTGTGCTCTCGACCAGATCTTCAACCAGTGACTCAAGCTTGGCGCGAGTCAGTTTCAGATTAAGGTGTTTAGGGCCAGATGCATCTGCCGTAATGTAAGGCAGATTTACGTCGGTTTGCGAGCTGTTTGATAATTCAATTTTTGCTTTTTCAGCGGCTTCTTTTAAACGCTGCAAAGCCAGTGGATCATTGTGCAGATCCATACCTGTGTCTTTCTTGAATTCATCTGACAGATAGTCTATCAGACGCATATCGAAGTCTTCACCGCCGAGAAATGTATCGCCGTTGGTCGCCAGTACTTCAAACTGATGTTCACCGTCAATTTCGGCAATTTCTATAATGGATACATCGAAAGTACCCCCACCCAGGTCATATACCGCAATGGTAGAGTCGCCCTTGAGTTTTTTATCCATGCCATAAGCCAGTGCCGCAGCGGTTGGCTCATTAATAATGCGTTTAACTTCCAGACCGGCGATTTTGCCTGCATCTTTGGTTGCCTGGCGCTGTGAATCATTGAAATAAGCCGGTACGGTGACCACTGCTTCGGTGACTTCTTCACCCAGATATTCTTCAGCGGTTTTCTTCATTTTCTGCAAAATACGTGCTGATACTTCGGGTGGCGCCATTTTGTTGCCATGGGCTTCAATCCAGGCATCGCCATTATCCGCTTTAACAATGGTGTAAGGCACAAGTTTGATATCGCGCTGCACCACTTTTTCGTCGAAACGACGACCAATAAGACGCTTAACCGCGAACAGGGTATTTGCAGGGTTGGTTACCGCCTGACGTTTGGCAGACTGACCTACCATCACCTCATCACCTTCACCGAATGCGACGATAGACGGGGTTGTACGATCGCCTTCTGAGTTTTCAATAATACGCGGTGCGTCACCATCCATAATGGCGACACAGGAGTTAGTTGTACCCAGATCGATGCCGATAATTTTAGCCATGTTTTGCTCCAAAAATATAAATTTTTAACTTATCCCCTAGATAGGGGCGGGTTTTTATTTTTCAATGGTTTAAGTGTGTTTACTTAGCTTTTATTAACAATCTCCCCCCTGGAAAAAGGGGGTTGAGGGGGATTTATTCCAGATTTAAATCTCCCCCAACCCCTCTTTTTCAAAGAGGGGAGCAATATTCTCTCCCGGCCCTTCTTTTTCAAAGAGGGGGATGGTTTACTCGGCGGCTTTTGACACCATCACCATCGCCGGGCGTACCAGACGGTCATTCAATAGATAACCTTTCTGCATTACCGCTATCACCGTATTCGGCTCATGCTCAGCACTGGGCTGCATAGACATGGCCTGGTGGTGGTCTGCATTAAACTTCTCACCTTCCGGGTTAAGCTCAACCACATTAAATTTTTCAAACACTCCGTTGAGCATGCTCAGCGTCATTTCACTACCTTCACGTAGTTTTTCGACACTGGCATTTTCCTGGCCGGCCACTTCTACGCCCATTTCCAGGCTGTCTTTCACCGCCAGCATTTCGGCAATAAATTTCTCTAATGCATATTTATGCGCGTTTTCCAGGTCTTTCTGCGTTCGCCGGCGGATATTATCCATCTCGGCCTTGGTGCGCAGTAGCTGATCCCAGTTTTCAATGGCTTTCTTTTCAGCCGAATCCAGCTTCTCCATCAGCTCTTCTGCTGACAGGGCCTCACCGTGGCTTTCATTAAGCACTTCAAGCGCTTCTTCATCAGCCGTTTCTTCTTCAGGTGAGACAACTTCACCTTCTACAGCTGCATCTGGTTGATTCTTATCGAGGATTTCCTCGTTTGGCATCTCTAGATCTCCATCATTATTAGGTCTTTAGGGAATATGGGGTTATTCATTGGAAATTCAAGGGTCTTTAAAAGCAAAAGATAAAGGCATGTTGTCCGCAAATGAACGCAAATTAAATCAAAAACTTTAATTGGCTGTTGTAATGCGTCGCAGACGCATGAACCGAAAATTTGCGTTTATTTGCGTTCATTTGCGGACAAAACTGCTTTTAAGATTTTTCAGCACCCAGCGCCAGGCTCAAAAACCGTGCGGTAATATCCACCGCCGTGATCACCTTGCTATATTCCATTCGCGTAGGCCCGATCACCCCCAGCACCCCCAGAATATTATCTCTGCTTCCATAGGGCACAGAGACTACACTGAACTCATCCAGCCCTTCTATGCCAGCTTCAGAGCCAATAAATACCTGCATATCTTCTGCCTGAATACAGCGATCTAACAACCCCAGCATATCCCGTTTACTCTGAAACACCTGAAACAGCTGTTGCAGCTGGTTGGCATTATCAGCCTCATTAAAGCGAATTAAATTAGCCTGACCCTGTAACCGGTAGCGCTCATTAGCTTCATCGGGCTTCAGCGCCTGATCTGCCAGGCTAACCGCCGCCGCCATTAATTTATCGACCTGTGTGCGGGCATTCTGCATTTCCTTTACCAGCAATGCGCGAATCTGAAAAATATCCTTGCCCATAAAATGCTGGTTCAGGTAATTGGATATTTTAACCAGTTCATCCTGGGTGTAGTCTTTTTCCACATGCACAATTCGGTTTTGCACATCACGTTCATTGACCACCAGAATGGCAAGTATTTTTTTATCCGGCAGGGGCAAAAATTCAATACGGCGTAAGTTAAGCTGGCCACTTTTAGGCAGGGTGACAACCCCTGCCATCTGGGTAATATCAGACAACAGGCTATTCGCCATGTTAATCAGGGTGTCTTTATCCTGATCTGCATTGAGTTGCTGCTGTAATTTTTCCTTAATCGCGACTTCTATGGGGCTGAATTCGAGCATGGAATCTACATACATGCGAAAGCCCATATTGGTGGGTACACGACCGGCTGAGGTATGGGGTGCGGAAACCAGCCCCATGGAATCTAAATTAGCCATTACATTACGAATGGTGGCAGTAGAGATATTTAAACCGGCGGTTTCTGCCAGGGTTTTTGAGCCCACCGGCGTTCCCTCTTCAACATAGCAGTTGATCAGGGTTTTTAATAAATATTGAGAGCGCTCGTTAAGCGTGGCTGATTTTTTTGGCATTGATATTGTTTATAGTAGGGTAGATCACAACGAAGCAGATCCACCGATAGCCGATAAAATAATGGATCCGCTTCGCCTGATCCACCCCGCGTTTATATTGCTTTCAACTGTCCATTTTCAATGGCATAAATGGTATCCATCTTTTTAGCAAACTCCATATCATGGGTCACCACAATCAGACTGGTGCCAAATTCTTTATTTAAACGTAGCATCACCTGCACCACCTGCTCTGCGGTCGCCTTATCCAGGTTACCGGTAGGCTCATCGGCACAAATGCATCTCGGCTCGTTAATTACCGCACGGGCAATCGCCGCACGCTGACGTTCACCGCCGGAAAGCTCTGAGGGCTTATGCAGCAAACGCTGTGTCATACCCACTTTATCAAGTAACATCGCTGCTTTATTTAAGGCCTGAGATGGGCTGATGCCACGCACTAATGCAGGCATGGCGACATTTTCCTGTGCGCTGAACTCAGCTAACAGATGATGAAACTGGTACACAAACCCCAGGTAATTATTACGTACCCGGCAGCGTTCTTTCTCTGACATGCGCACCAGGTCTTTTTCATCAACAAACACCTGGCCTGAAGTAGGCGAATCCAGCCCGCCTAATAAATGCAACAAAGTGCTTTTACCGGAACCGGAGGCACCCACTATGGCTATTTTTTCACCCGCTTTTACCGTCAGATTAATATTTTTTAAAACTTCCAGTTGATTGCCACCGCCTTCACTAAAAGATTTACAGATATCCACGGCTTCCATCACAATCGGGTCTCCGGTGCCAGCAGGGAATATCTGTGAGTCTGAAAAACTGTCCAGATAATTCATTACTCGTACCTCAGAGCATCAGCCGGTTGAATTCGGGCTGCACGCCAGGCCGGGTAAATGGTGGCCAGCACAGACAGAGAAAATGCAGATATGGTATAGATTAATACATCGGAGGCTCGCAGGTCTGATTTAATATCGGTGATGTAATACACATCTGCGGGCAGAAATTTAGTTTGAAACAGCATTTCAAAGAAGGCCACTATCTCCCCCACATTAACCGCAACCGGCACACCGATGGCGACTCCTAATAATGTACCCACTAAGCCAATGACCACACCCTGCACTATAAATACCCACATTAAGCTATTCGGTGTCATGCCGATGGTACGCAAAATAGCAATATCTGCCTGCTTGTCATTTACCGTCATTACCAGAGTCGAAATAATATTAAAGGCGGCCACGGCAACTATGAGCAGCAATATAATAAACATCACCACTTTTTCAGTTTTTAAGGCCTTAAATAAATTACTGTGCATTTTAGTCCAGTCGCGCACCCAGTAATCTTCACCAATCGTGTTTTCCAGCTCGCGGGTGACTTTATAGGCATTAAACATATCATCCAGCTTAAGCCGAACACCCTCTACTTTTTCACCCAGACTAAATAATTTCTGTGCATCTTTAATATGTATAAAGGCCATAGAACGATCATACTGGTGCATACCCACTTCAAATACACCGACGACCGTAAAGCGTCTTAAGCGAGGCATTACACCCACTGGAGTCACATTTGCCTGGGGTGTAATCAGGGTGATTTTTTCACCCTCAAATACCCCCATGGCGTTGGCCAGTTCACGGCCTAAAACGATACCATAACGGCCGGCTTTTAAATCGGACAGTTTGCCGGAGACCATTTTCTGATCGATTTCAGAAACACCTGGCTCCTGCTCGGGCAGCACACCGCGAATAATGGCTCCGCTCACCCGGTTGCGATTACTTAACATGGCTTCATTCTGGGTAAAGGGTGCGGACGCAATAACATTGGGATGCAGGGCTACTTTTGCCTGAATCGATTGCCAGTCACTGAGTTTGCCATCCTGACCTGACACGGTAGCATGGGCAGTCATACCTAATGTACGATCTCGTAATTCCTTGCCAAAGCCATTCATTACAGACAGCACCACTATTAGAGCCGCCACTCCCAGGGCTATGCCCAGCATGGAAATCAGCGCAATAAATGACACAAAACCATTTCGGCGTTTGGCACGAGTGTATCTCAGGCCGATATAGAGCTCTTTCGGTCTAAACATATCTGAAGGGGTTCTTCTTTGTTAATTGTTAATTGTTAATTTTAATCCTGAAAGGCAAACGCTATAGCCCTGTCAATCGACATCCCATCTGGCTCAATGCTCGCCCTGTACGCAAGTATCTCTACCCCTTCCTTAACGGCTTCCCTTAAAAGTCGTCCATACTCGGCATCAATCAAATCCGCCGGCGCGACAAGGTTAACATCAGTGCGCATGATTATAAACAGCAATACGGCTCGATAACCGGATTTAACCTGTAGAATTAGCTCTCGCAGATGTTTCTGCCCACGTTTGCTAACCGCATCGGGGAATAGAGCCACGCCATCCTGCAGGCTTAAGGTAACGTGTTTTACTTCAACATAGGCCAGTTGCTCTGCATAACTCAATACAAAATCTACCCGGCTTTTCTCATTTCCATAGGGAACTTCACTACGACAGGTATCAAAGCCTGCAAGTTCCGTGATCTGATTTTGCAACAGAGCCTCATGCGCCAGCTTATTCGTCAGGCCCGTATTAATACAGGCCAGCACATCCGCTTTCACTTCTACCAGCTGCCAGCTATGGGGATATTTACGCAGGGGATTATCCGACACGCTTAACCAGACATTGGCTCCTGCGGGCGCACAGCCCGTCATGGCGCCTGTATTAGCGCAATGGGCGGTAATTTCTGTGCCATCATCTAAAACAATATCGGCAAGAAAGCGTTTGTAACGTTTTATGAGTTTGCCTTTGATTAGAGGCGGGCTGAAATTCATTTATTTCTCAAAAATATTTATTATCCTGCCATTTTACAGAATATATCTGCACATATTCCGCAAACTTTTGAATGTGTTTTTTAGCGTGGGTGAGATACAGATATTTAGTAAACCTGAGACAGATCAAGCGCTTTAATACAGGCTGCAGTATGTTGACTAACTGTTTGGTTATACGCTTTTTGTAGCGAAGCTAAAACCACATTATCCGCTTCACCCGTAAGCTCATTCATAAATACTTTTTTAGCCTCGGTTGCCAGTACCAGAACATTATCGTACAAACCATGACAGTACCCGGCCAAATAACCCTTTCCATAAAAAACATCATTTTCATCCGCCGTAATTTCAAGCCCTTCAACTGACATGTGTTTAAGTACAGACAACCAGGAATCTATTAGCGGCCGCCATTTATCACTTTTAACTGAAGTTGTGCCCAGGTTAAATACCGGCAGCTCAGTTCGTTTATGGCGACGGTAATTATAGGAATGACTGTCATAAACAATGCACTGCCCAAAATCTTCAAGCAGCGCCTCAACTACGGCTGAAACAATACGGTAAAATTGCGCATGTTTTCCTTTACTGGTTGCAATAGCCTGTTTACTTAACGGGTTTTCCCATACATCTTTTCCCCAGGCAGTTGTATATACACAATTATCTGTATTGCGATTCAGGTCATATTCGTAGCGTGAATCATGGCCGATTAATGTAATCGCCTGCTGCTCAATAAAACTGCCTGTATAGGGGTCTTCCTCATAATATCGCTCTGCCTGAGTTAGCAGGCAATTATCCTTTAACTCATCCCGCAGATTACTACCATTATGAATTGCAGCACACATGGCGGGCAGGTATTTTTCAATTTTCAGCGTAAAACCCCCGCTTTCTGTAGTCGTAATAAAGGTTTCACGCTGGTTAATTTTTTTAATAATTTCCTGCTCAGACAGTATCATTATGGCTAACTCCTGTAGCACAGATAGCGTTACACACTAATTATCTAAGAATCAATGCTCTTATATTGAATTTACGACTTCTACAGCATATTATATGCAGTTAATCTGCCCACCTCTATAAAAATTAGTAAAAATAATTAATATGCTGTTTCCATCTCTACCCATACGCATTTTCGCCCTGACTATCTTTATCTCATGTTTCACTTTTACAGAAGCAGATAATTCCAACTGGACACCGAATGCAGTTGAATTTGACTGGGTGCAACTCACCTCAGGGGAATGGCTGAAAGGTAAAATAAAATCCATGTACAATGAGGTGCTTGAGTTCGATAGTGACAAACTCAAGCTGCAATCCATAAAACTGAACGATGTGAAATATCTGCAAAGCTTTAAGTCCTGCCATATTAGTATTGAAAATATTGGCCCTGTCCATGGAAAACTGAATATTGTAAATGAAATAATTACCGTTACCGAGGGAGACAATATTAGAAAATTTAAACGCACTGAACTCATTTCATTTACTCCCGCCGGAAGCCGTGAAATTGACCTATGGGCTATCAAATTATCCATGGGCTTTGATATTAAAAAAGGCAATACCGATCAGATCGATTTTAATACCCAGTTTTCTGCCAAACGCCGCACTGCAGAATCACGATTTACAACTAATTATACCGGCAACTTTTCACAGACCGATGCAGTGTCAGGCAGCCCTGAAGAAACCATAAATAATCAGCGCATAAATTTCTCTTTAGATAAATATGTAACCCGATATTTTTTCTATACCCCTATTTTTGGTGAATATTTCGAAGACAAATTTCAGAATATTGAGCAACGAACTACATTAGGTGTGGGTATAGGTTATACCCTGATAGATACAGATGACATGGACTGGAATATATCTGGCGGCCCCTCCTACCTTTCAACAACCTATGTCTCAGTTCTACCGGGTGAAAACATTAAGGCAGACTCAGCCTCACTTGCTCTAAACACATATTTTGAAGCAGAAATAAATAACAGAGTAGATTTTATATTTAAATACAATATTCAGCTTTCAAGCAAGGAGTCTGGAGGCTACTCACACGATATGACCGCTACATTTGAAACTGAATTAACCGGCGACCTTGATTTTGATGTTTCTTTTATCTGGCGTCGAATCAATAACGCTGCTGTTGATGACCAGGGTATAGCCCCTGAAGCCGATGACCTGAATTTTATATTAGGCATTAGCTATACATATTAACGCTACTATTTAACCAGTGAAACTGATTCATAATATGCATTTCCACGTAGGAGAGATGGGGGAAGTTAAAAAAAAGATTGAACCACAGAGGACACAGAGTTTTTTTGATTGCTGCGCCGTAGGCACAGTAACCAATATTCGCTTTTCTCCGTGTCCTCTGTCTCCTCCGTGGTAAATAGCTTTTGCTTTTAAATTACCAGATTAAATTATTTTCCCTGGATAATCCGCAATACCCGGATTAGCTTTTACTCCCACCAGCGTCGGGTGATTAATTTTAGGCAAATTCAGCACATTGTTTTTATCACGATTATTTAAAATATAATCATGCACCACATCCCACATTAAACGTCCTTCCGGGGCCTTATTTACCGTAGCCCAACCCGCTACTTTATAAATTTTATCTGGCTCAATCGCATGGCCATTATCCAGCTTTGCATTCGTAAGACGCTCGTATAAAGGCTTAGATGGGTCGATAGTGTAATCCATTCCACCTACTCGCACCATATCACCGCCTGACTGCAGGTATGGATCTGTATCAAATATATTATCTGCAACACCTTCCAGTATTCGCATTAAATCACGGCCGGACATTTCATTTACATAGGTTTCGCCATAGGTGATGGCACATTGAGTCATAACATCTTCCATGGTAATCCAGTCACCTTTTAATATAGTGGTACCCCAACGTACTCCGGCAGACAT
>QIDK01000085.1 GCA_003228405.1 Gammaproteobacteria bacterium
GGTGAATATATTACTGAAGAGCCGGATGCGATAGTTTCGCACGTCCGGATCTGTTTGGGGGCGTCCCGGTAACGGGGCGTTCTACCATTACGGAATTCCGAATAAATTCTGCTATACCTCTCTTATCATCCAGTGATAACTGAAAATCCAGCGTTTAAATGACTGATTTAAAAGACAATAAACCTGGTTTGAAATATCTCTTAGAGTTAGATGGAGAAATTTTTCCCATGGATAATGGCTATTGGACAAAAATTGAAGCGAAACAAGTGGATTCAAATGAAAAAAATCCACATGGAATAAAATACTCACTAACTTTACATGATAAAAATAATACAAGAATAATTGGCTATGATAATGCACATGGAGTTAAGCCTGACAAAACAAAATTTAAAGCAAAGAAAACTGAGTGGGATACAAGCATGAAAAAAACAAAGTCAACACTTATGAATTTAAAAGTGCTGGCGAGCTTCTAGAATATTTTTGGAATGTTTTTTATAAAATTGCAGGAAATCCTTAGAGGTAAAAATTATGATTACTAAAGTTATGAAAGTGGGAATTATTTCTAGGGGAGACTATGCTAAGAGAACAATTGCTATTGCAATAGCAAAAGGAGAGTATAAACCACGCAGAGATGAGCCAAAAATATGGTTCGAGTCATTGAGCTCTATGTCTCAAGTTCTTAGCAGTGACAATCAAAATTTATTAAAAGTAATTTTTTAATATAAACCTGGGTCTCTAGCTGAGCTTGAAAAGCTTAGTGATAGAAAAAAATCTAATTTATCAAGAACTCTTAAAACTCTAGAAAAATATGGTATTGTCGAGCTACCTAAAAAAGAAGGGAAATTAGTTCCTAAAGTAATGGCCACAGACTTCAAAGTTGAGTTTGGCTTGCATTATAGCAAACCGATTATAAATGGAAGAGCTAATGCCGGTGCAGCTATTTGTTAGAGTTTTTTACAAATATTCTCATTTTTTTCGCAACCATAGCAGAAGTGCCCTTCATCGTAGCGACCAAAGCATTTTTTTATTTTTAATTTTTCCTTCATGCCGTTAATGACACAAGCTGGTGTTTTTATTTGGGATTGGCAATAGTTTTTTACACTATTTCTGATTTCAGGCTCTTCTTTTGCCAATAGTTTAAATGCTTTTTCACCTGCGTATTTTTCGGTTATAAAAATATTTTTTGAGTTATGATAAATATCTAAGTATATGTATTTTTCAAAGTTCTTATTATATGTTTTTATTTTGTATATTTCACATGTGTTGTCAGGACAAAAGTGTATTTCATATTTACTTATTACATCTATTCTTTCTCCTAGATCTCTTTTCAGTAAATCGACTGCACTTACTTCACTAGAAGTTGACAAACCTGAGAAGGAAGCCAAAAGTAAAAATATTATTATCTTCATTGTTTTGTTTTCTGGCTCTAACAGGTATTTATTCTGACCTGGCTTCGCGGCCTAATAAATCCTGGACTGCGTCTCTGGGAAGCTTGCCTTCATAAAGCACCTGATAGGTCTGTTCTATAATCGGCATTTCAACCTTGTATTTTTGTGCCAGTAGCCAGGCTTCTTTCGCAGTTTTAATGCCTTCTACCGCCTGTCCAATTCGTTCTCTGGCCTGTTCAATGCTTAAACCTTCGGCCAGTGCCAGCCCCATGCGCCGGTTACGTGACTGGTTGTCTGTGCAGGTGAGTACCAGATCACCCATGCCTGCCAGGCCCATGAAGGTTTCAGCCTGAGCGCCCATGGCCAGGCCCAGGCGCATAATTTCTTTCAGGCCGCGGGTAATTAGCGCGGCGCGGGTATTTGCTCCAAAGCCCAGGCCATCGGCTATGCCAGCTGCAATCGCCAGCACATTTTTAAGGGAACCGCCAAGTTCAACCCCAATCATATCTTCCGAGGTATAGACGCGGAAATTACCGTAATGTAAAAAACCGGCGACTTCATCGGCAATGGCATGGCTGCTGGCAGCAACGGTGACGGCGGTGGGCAGGTTTCTGGCGACTTCACCGGCAAAGGTTGGGCCGGATACGACTGCGGTAGATTTACAGTTGGGCAGTTCTTCAGCCACTACCTGGTGCACCGGTTTGGCGCTGCCCTCTTCAAGGCCTTTAGTGGCCCAGACGATATGTTGATCATCTCGAATCCAGCCTTTGGCTGTTTGTAGAAAGCCGCGTATAGCATGGCTTGGAATGGCAAGCAGCAGTGTATTTGCCTGGCTAATAGTCTGTTCGAGCTGATCACTGAATTTTAATGATTCGGGCAGGGGGATATCGGGAAGATATTGTTGATTACAGTGGGTTTGCTGCATGTTTTTTACATGCTCCGGGTTGATATCCCACAGCACCACATCGTGGTGTGCACGGGCGACCTGAATCGCCAGCGCGGTTCCCCAGGAACCACCCCCTAATACGGCAATTTTTCTATGTTGAGGCCTGCTGTTTTCCATTGGGCCGGTGTGTCCAGTTTAGTGTGCGGTTTCTGGTGCAGCTTGCTCAGCCTGTTGCTGCTGGTGCTGCATAAATAGAGCATTGAAGTTGACAGGTGATAACAGCATTTGCGGGAAGCCACCTTTGGTAACCATGTCTGATATGGCTTCACGGGCATAGGGGAATAGAGTTTCAGGGCAATAAGCGCCTAACATGCCAGCCATTTGTTCCTGCTCAAAGCCTTTCATCTGGAAGATGCCTGACTGTTTTACTTCGACCAGAAATGCAGTTTTTTCCAGTTGCTTCGCTGTTACTGTAACCGTTAGAGTGACTTCATGCAGCTCTTCAGAAACAGATTTAGCATCGGTGTGAATCTGCACATTGACTTCTGGTTTCCACTCGCCTTCAGTAAAAATGGCGGGTGCATTGGGTGATTCGAATGAAATATCTTTTATAAAGATTTTCTGGATAGCAAACTGCTGCTGATTTTGTTCATCGCTCATTGTAATAACCTGAATTTAAAATATAAAATTGAATAGTTTTTCTATGTGCGCAGAGAATACCATTAAAGTGGGTATGCTGCGAATTTGATGATTTATGTGGGTATTAAAAACAAAAGCTTTTTAGCGCAAATGAACGCAAATATGCGCGAATGTTTCAGGTTTATGAGCTTGTAGCTCAGGAACACACCAAAAGCTTTTGCATTTTTTGCCTCAATTAGCGTTTATTTGCGTCAAATCGCTGTTGATCTTTTTTATATAGCAGTCAACCTTCGGCTATTAGTGAATCCAGTTCATCTTTATCATCCAGAGCTGCCATGTCATCGTAACCTCCCACATGGGTATCACCAATAAAAATCTGTGGCACGCTGGTCTGGCCCGCACGTAGTTCCATCTCCTGGCGGATATCCTGACTGTCATTTACATTAATCATGGTAAATCGGACTTTTTTACTGTTTAGCAATTGCCTGGCCCACCCACAGTAAGGGCAAAAAGGGGCGTAATAAACGGTGATATCAGCTTGAGACATAGTTACTTCTTTAATATATTGGACATTATTTCTTTGAGATGGGCAGGTTGGCACTGGTCCAGCCCATAATGCCGCCAGCCAGGTTGTTGACGTGTTCAAACCCCAGTTTATTCAGGGTGCGACAGGCACCGTTTGAGCGATTTCCAGAACGGCAGTAGGTCAGGATGGTTTTATTTTTATGCTTTTCCAGCTCATTGGCGCGTTTTGTCAGGGATGCCATGGGGATGTGTATCGCATTGCGTATATGGCCGCTGCTATATTCATTGTTTTCACGTACGTCTAGCACCACTACATCATCGTCATTGAGTAGTCGCACCGCATCATTGACATTGAGCTGAGGAACATTGCTGAGTTTAAGGCCGATTTCTGTTTTAAGAATCAGCGCGGCGATAACCGCTAATGCAGTAACCAGAATAAGATTATTTCCGGCAAACTCGATTAGTTGAGACATTTTTTACTCCAGTTTAAACCATGAAGCCTCTGATCACACTATGTGGCCAGAGGCTCTCGGTATGGTTATTAAGCCATAAAAATCAGGCTTATTTGTATGCAGTTACTCTGTAACTGTTTACATTTTTCTGTGTTTAATCAATGCAGTGCATCTTGCCATAGTGGAAAATGTAAGTGTATATATGTAAATTTTACACGTCATTTGACCCACTCAACACGGATATGGTGCTATGCAGCCCTGCATTAAACGTGTTAGTTAATTATTCGTCAAATGGGTTTTGTGAGCAGAAAACTTCCTGCATCATGCCTATGAGGCGTAGAGTACGGGCATCACCCACCCGGTAAAATACCCGATTAGCATCTTTACGTGATGCCAGAATGCCCTTGTCACGTAATATAGCCAGATGCTGTGAAATATTACTTTGAGACGTGCCCACATTATCGACTATATCCTGTACGCTTATTTCCTGATCCTGCAGCGTGCATAGAATTTTTAGACGCAAGGGGTGTGACATTGCTTTTAATGAGCGAGATGCCCGTTCAATATCCTCTTCGCGGGTCATTAATTGTGTGTGTTCTTCTATGTTTGCAACCATTTGATACCTTCTTGCTGAAATTGCTTTCGCTTATATTAGTAATCTACCATAAAATGATACATACTTTTTAACTAAATTAAATCATCATATCCAGTGTTTTTTTAATAATATACGTTTTAACCGACAATCAGTAACCCGGTAAGCACTAAAAATGGTCGTATTCAACAATATGTTTAGATTTAAAACCATAAAAAGCCTGCTGCTGTTCGGCTTTTTAGTGTTGATGCCCTGCTCAATTACGGCGGAAGTAGCAACTGACTACCAGCAGCGACTCGATAAAATAAGGGATAAAATCAGCACCGTATTAAATGCGCTGGTTCAAAATAAAGATCAGCGTAATTCTGTGCGCACCGAGCTGAAAAAACTGGAAGTTAAAATTGCCAGAAGTGCTAAAAAGTTAAGAAAAACCCAGAGGAAGCATAAAAAATCGCTTAAAAAGCTTAAAAGGTCTCAAAATGAGTTAAAAAAACTAAAGCGGGTTTTGCATAAGCAACGTCGATTACTGGCAGCTCAACTACGTTCTGCCTACGCCATGGGGCAGCAACCACAGCTAAAAATGATATTAAATCAGCAGGACCCAACGGAAATGGGGCGTGCCATGGTGTATTTCACCTATTTGAATCGCGCCAGGGGCCGGGAAATTGAAAACTTTCTATCGGGCATAGAAAAGCAGCAAAATCTGCAGCTCAGCATAAGCAAAACCATTAAGGAGCTGGCACAACTGGTGAGCGCAAAAATCAGTGAGAAAAAACAACTGAGCCAGCATCGCGCTAAACGTAAAAAAATACTGGTGAAATTAAATGAGGACATAGATAACCAGCAGCTGACTCTGGATGATCTGCAATCGAGCAGAAGCCGTATTGAAGACCTGCTAATGTCGCTGGGTGAGTTGCTGGCAGATATTCCCGCTGAAGCCCTTAACCAGAAACCCTTCGGGCAGCTTAAGGGTAAATTACCCTGGCCGGTTAAGGGAAAATTCCGTGCAATTTTTGGAACCTCGCGGCAGCAGGGAGATCTGAAATGGAATGGTGTGGTGATCAATGCGAAATATGATACCCAGGTGCGGGCAGTAAGCCATGGTCGTGTCGCCTTCGCAGACTGGCTGCAGGGCTATGGGTTTATCACCATAATCGACCATAATGATGGGTATATGAGTTTATATGGTTATACACAGGAGCTCTATAAGCAGGTGGGCGACTGGGTTGAGGCCGGTGAGGTGATTGCAAGCGTGGGAGATAGTGGCGGTCAGACCCAATCTGGCCTATATTTTGAAATAAGAAAACAGGGTAAACCGATTAACCCGAAACAATGGTGTTCAAATAATATGCAGCACCTGGCATTACAGAAAAAATAATAATCGTCTGAAAGCCTGTCTTATAGATTTTAAACTGGAGCAACTTATGGTTCAAACACGGCTGATATTTGCCACAATTATTACCCTGTCTGGTGTATTAGGCAGCAGCCTGATCAATTTAAGTTTTGCTGAATCTGCGCAGAATGATAAAAATGAAGCAGAAAAACAACAGAGCCTGCCACTGGAACAGCTACGAAACTTTTCGGATATTTTTGCACGTATCAAGTCAGATTATGTTGAGCAGGTGGGTGATAAAGAATTATTAGAAAATGCCATACGCGGTATGTTGTCCGGGCTTGATCCTCATTCAACCTACCTTGATCCGGAAGAGTATAAAGAACTAAGAATAGGCACTACTGGTCAGTTTGGCGGTCTCGGCATACAGGTTGGCATGGAAGGCGGAGTAGTCAAAGTTATATCACCAATAGATGATACACCGGCATTTAAAGCAGGCATTAAAGCAGGTGATTTAATTATTCGTCTTGATGGTAAATTAGTAAAAGATATGACATTGAATGATGCGGTAAAACTGATGCGAGGCAAACCGGGAACTTCAATCGAGCTGAGCATTTTCCGCAAAGGCGAGGATGACGCGCTGAAGTTCAAAATAAAACGCGCCATTATAAAAGTTAAAAGTGTAAAAAGTAATTTGCTGGAGCCGGGGTTTGCTTATGTACGGGTGAGTACCTTTCAGTCAAAAACATCTCAGCATCTGGAAGATGCAATTAATAAGTTAGTAGAAAAAAATAAAGCGCCACTAAATGGTTTAATACTCGATTTACGCAATAACCCGGGAGGCGTATTAAATGCAGCAGCTGAAGTGTCTGATTTATTTATTGAAAAAGGTAAGCTGGTATATACAAAAGGTCGAATCAAGGATTCATACTTCGAGTTTAACGCAAGAGCCGGGGACATTTTAAACAAGGCGCCAATGGTTGTTTTAATTAATGGTGGTTCTGCATCTGCATCAGAAATTGTTGCCGGGGCATTGCAGGATCATAAGCGTGCGGTGGTGATGGGTGAAAAATCATTTGGTAAGGGTTCGGTGCAAACTATTCAGGAACTGAGAAACGGAGGCGCGGTTAAATTTACGACAGCGCGATACTTCACGCCAAATGGAAGGTCAATTCAGGCAGAGGGTATAGAGCCGGACATTATTTTAGAAAATATGAAAATGACAGAACAGCATAGAAATGGACTCAGGCAATTAAAAGAATCTGATTTATCCGGGCACATAAGTAATCCGAATGGTAAAAAAGCAGCCAAAAACGCTAAAAAAACCAAAAAGGTAGAAAATGAAGTGCTTAAAAAATTACACAGTGATTATAAAATTCACGAAGCGCTCAATTTATTAAAAGGTATGCATATTTTGTCTTTAAATAAGGCCGGGAGCAAATAAAATGACGAGCGTACTGGTTCCTCTGGCACAGGGTTGTGAAGAGCTTGAGGCTATCACAATTACCGATTTGCTGGTACGCGCAGGTATTGAAGTAATCACTGCGGGCCTGGATAATCAGCCCGTGGTGGCTTCACGGGGGACTAAAATTATTCCACAGATAAATATTAATCAGGTGTTAGACAGGCCGTTTGATATGGTGGTATTACCCGGTGGGTTGCCGGGCGCAAATCATCTGCGTGATAATGAAGCCGTGCAAAGCATATTAAAAAAACATGCACAAAATAATAAATATGTGGCAGCAATATGTGCAGCCCCAAAGGCGCTGGCACAGGCAGGACTGTTAGAAAATAAAACCGTCACCAGCTTTCCCGGTGCGCTGGATTCATTCAATTTAAAAAATACCACACAAACCGGCAGTGAGCTGGAAATTGATGGCAAGCTGATAACTTCACGTGGGCCAGGTACCGCGATGGACTTTGCGTTAGCACTGATTGAGCAACTTGAAGGAAAAGCAAAAAGACAAGAAGTAGAAAAGAGCCTGCTTCGGTAATGTGCAGCAGTGTACACGCCTTATGTAGGTGGGTACTTTTCATATCGGCTATTTATAGACCACCAGAAACCCTCGCCCTGTTTATGCGGGCAATATTGACTCCCCTTCAAGCAATTGCTGCACAGATTCACGCTGGCGTATTACATGAGCTTTAGAACCATCTGCCATAATCTCTACTGCGCGAGGCCGTGAGTTGTAATTGGAGCTCATGGTAAACCCATAGGCACCGGCGGATTTTACCGCCAGCAAATCACCAGGCTTAAGATTCAGTTTTCTGTCTTTGCCTAAAAAATCTCCGGTTTCACATACGGGGCCCACCAGATCATAAGCCTGAGCCACGCCCTCCCGTGGTTGCAGGGCAATAATCTCCTGCCATGCGCCATATAGAGCAGGGCGCATTAAGTCATTCATGGCGGCATCAATAATGGCAAAATTTTTCACGTCAGAATGCTTTAAATACAGAACTTCTGTTAACAATACACCCGCATTGCCCGCAATGGCGCGCCCTGGTTCAATTAACACTTCAATATCCCTGTCACCCAGCACGGCAAGCAAAGCGTTAATCTGCTCAGCAGGCTGTGGTGGTGTTTCATTTTGATAACATATACCCAGGCCTCCGCCCAGATCCATATGCTGCAGCTCAATACCATTCGCTTTTAGCTGGTCAACCAGCTCCAGCACACGCTTTAATGCATCTACAAAAGGCTCAATTTGAATTAGCTGTGAGCCGATATGGCAATCTATGCCATGCACAGCAATATTTTGCATCCCCTGTGCCTGTTGATACACTGCAAGTGCCTGTTCATGGCTAATGCCAAATTTGTTTTCTTTTAAGCCGGTTGAAATATAGGGGTGTGTCTGTGCATCCACATCTGGGTTGACGCGCAGGGAAACCGGGGCCACTTTCCCCATTTCAGCCGCAATAGTATTTATCACCTGCAGTTCTGCTTCAGATTCCACATTAAAACAACGAATACCCACTTCAAGCGCCCGGCGAATTTCATTCGGCTTTTTACCCACGCCTGAAAAAACGGTTTTTGCCGCACTACCGCCCGCTGTGAGCACACGCTCCAGCTCACCCATTGACACAATATCAAAGCCCGAGCCCAGGCCTGCCAGCAAATTCAAAATAGCGATGTTTGAATTGGCCTTTACCGCATAACACACTAAATGGGGGCGTGAGCCAAACGCCTGATCAAACGCCAGCCAGTGGCGCTCAAAGGTTGCCCGTGAATAAACATAGGCTGGCGTACCATACTGATGAGCAAGCTCTGTAAGGTTTACATCTTCAGCAAACAGCTGGTTATTTTTGTATTTGAAATGATCCATTCGTCTTATCTTAATGTTAATTTTCGTTTGTAGCGGCGAATGCATTGGCAACTACAGTAAACGTTGCTCCGGCTGATTCGTCCGGCAAATAAAGCGATCCGGTTTTACCACAGGCACTGATGCCGGAGATAAATAATATTATAAAAAATAAAGCGATGTTTCGTTTTAATGCCATTGCTATACTCTCTGTTAAATTTCTAAAACATTATTTTATATATATGCGTCTAAAAAGCAGCATTTTTCTCTGGGTTTCTCTGGCGACCACTCTGCCGCTCACGGCCCTGATTCTGGGGATTACCGCGTATAGTGAGCATGTTTATCGCAAAAATATTGATAGTGATATCTATATCAATATCGAAAATATCGCCAAAGAGCTGGAATTCAGGCTCAATTATGAAAGGCAGGTGATACTTTCTCTGGCCAGTTCGCCAGCAATGAAGCAATTTGCACCTATCTTACAAACCGCTGCAGAAGGTGATCTGCATATTAACTACTTCGAGGAAGTAGATAAACTAAATAATTTTCTAGCAGGGTTTCAGCATTCAGTGCCCGGCCTGGATACGGTACGTGTGCTGGATATAGATGGGCATACCTTAATAAAAGTGCGCTTTGGCAAACAGATCCCCGCTGATTTTGAGAGCATAGCAGACTTGCCTCTGGCAGAAGAAGAGCTGGTAGATGCCGCTTTCTTAAGCTGGATGTGGCAACTCCCCGCGAATAAGCTGGTGTATGGCAACCTGCCACTGAGTAAGCGCGATTATATTAGTGGCCAGGAATTATCCCTGATGAATTCCATCGTTCCCGTGGCCTTCGACAATAATAAGGTCACCGGGTTTTTAACCGCTCGGGCACTGGGGGACCAGTTTGATCACATTCTTGAATCTTTGCCTCGTACCAATGGCATAAAATTAACGATTGCAGAGCTTAATCCGAACGCCCCTCACCGTCATGGCATGATTCTGTATAGCGATGAGCTGTTAATAAATTTTAGTCAGCCCTTAAACTCGGATATTAAACTGAATAAACACCTCACCCAGCAGGCCTGGGATAACATTCAGCAAAAACGCTTTGGTTCTTTTGTAAATAGTACTGAAGATCGACGCTATTATTTTCGTGAGTTTTACCCGTACAATAACCAGCTTGTTAGCTGGATAATGGTGCTTCATCTTGATAATAAAGAAATTGCCGCCCCCTTTCAGCGCATTCGATTTGGTCTGCTGGCATTTGCGGGTCTCGCGTTGATTATCAGTTTAATGCTGGCCAATATAGGTGCCCGCACTATTGCCGAGCCTATATCACTGTTTGCCAACCTGTTGAAGCGTTATGCTGACGGTGAATCCAGGTTTTCAGAGCATAACTTAAAGGGCGCTGAAGAATTAAAACAACTGGGCCGATCATTTCATTACCTGGTGGGCACACTGGAAAAAACAGAACAGGAGAGGGATAGTGCCCAGAAAATGATGCTGCAAAATGCCAAACTGGCGAGTATTGGTGAAATGGCCGCCGGCATAGGTCATGAAATCAATAACCCGCTTAATAATATATTATCCTATGCCACATTAATTGAACGTGACCTGCCCACAGAAAACAAAGAGCTCTCAAAGGATATACAGGGTTTACGCAGTGAGGCTAAACGGGCGAGCAAAATAGTTGAGGGTATATTGAATTTTGCACGGCAGATGCCACCGGAATACGTGGAATTTGATTTGCTTGTCTGGCTAAAGGACACATTATTACTGGCTCATGCTCAGGCGCAGAAATTTAATATCCAACTGAAGATTCATGAAACACCAGACATTCCTCTTAGCGGTGACCGTAATCAGCTGCAGCAGGTGCTGGTGAATATATTAATGAATGCGATTCAGGCCAGCAAGTCGGGGGATGAAATTATTATCAGTGCTCGTACAGATAAGCAGCAGGTTTATGTTACGGTTTCTGACCAGGGCACTGGCATTAATGATGCTAATAAAGATAAAATATTTGACCCGTTTTTCACTACAAAAAATGTAGGCGAAGGCAGTGGGTTAGGCTTGTCCATCAGCATTGGTATTATGCAATACCATAATGGGAGCCTTAAATTAACCAATAATCAACGTGGCGGTGTAGATGCAACGATGCAAATACCGTTAGTTATAAATCTGCAACATATGAATGAACAGGCACTATGAGTAAACATGTACATTTTATAGATGATGACCCAGCTGCTGGCGATCTATTTCGTCGCTTTGCCAGTGACAAAGATTATGATATTCATATTTTTAAAGACCCTGTAGAAGCTCTGCAGGATATCCGTAACAACCATAGCGACCTGGTCATCACTGACTTAAGTATGCCTGGCATGTCCGGGCTTGATTTGCTCGATGCGATAAGACAAACAGATTTAGAAGTGCCAGTGATTATGATCACCGGGTTTTCAACTGAAGATAATGCAATAAAAGCGTTACGTCTGGGGGCAACGGATTTTATAAAAAAACCCTATGATGCAGATGAACTGATCAATCAGGTAGACAGGGTACTCATAAAATCAGAAGTGCGTAAAACCGAAAAGCTTAATCGCCCCGGTATTAAAGACAGGCAGGATCAGTTTGGTATGATCGGGCACTCCAATGCACTGTCAAAAATATATGAAATCATTGATAAAATTTCAGATATTCGCTGCAATGTTATTATTGAAGGCGAATCCGGTACAGGCAAAGAACTGGTTGCGCATGCCCTGCACAATCATTCTGTATTTGCAGATCAGGCCTTTATCGTAATTGACTGCGGATCTTTAACCGATACACTATTAGAAAGTGAATTATTCGGGCATGAGAAAGGCGCTTTCACCGGAGCCACGCATACCAAACAGGGGCTACTCGAAGTCGCCAGTGGAGGCACTATTTTTCTGGATGAAATCTGTAATATTTCAGATTCTATGCAGATGAAATTAATGCGTGCGGTGCAGGCCCAGACCATTACCCGGGTTGGTGGTATAACACCTATAGACATAGATGTAAGATTTGTGGTTGCCACCAATCGTAATATTGAAGAAATGATTTCGGCAGGGCAGTTTCGGCATGATTTATATCATCGTCTGAATGTTGTAAAAATCACCATGCCACCTTTACGTGAACGTGAGGCTGATCTTCAGTTGTTAATAGAACATTTTGTGGTTGAATTTAAAACACGTTACCAGCGGGATATACAGGGCTTTGACGCTGCATCTATGGAAAAACTTAAAAACTATAGCTGGCCCGGTAATATTCGGGAACTGCGCAATATGGTTGAAAGGCATATTGCCCTGGCCGATGGGCCGGTACTCAGTATTGATCAAAACCTTATAGGTAGCGGTACGGGTGAAGGTATTGATGCAGATTCACCCACCCTTGATACGCTGGAAAAACGCTACATTATTAAAATGCTGGATAAATGCAATGGCAACAAAGAACAAACGGCTTCTCTTTTAGGCATAAACAAATCAACCCTGTGGCGAAAACTGCAAAGCTGGCAAAAATTTAAAAAAACTTTTGATGAAAATGACAGCTGAAAAAAAAATAAAAGGGCCTGGTTTATATCAGCGTCAGAAAAAGCACACTCAGTACAATGGCCCGGTAATTATTTGTGACGGTCTGCAAACACCGGATAATTTAGGCTCAATTTTAAGGGTCGCAGATGCCGCTGGTAGTAGCGGCATTATATTGCTTGATAGTCATCTTGATTTAAATAATAAAAAAATTACCAAACTGGCTCGAAGCGCCGACAGACACATATCAATTGAACAGCTGTCGCTGGCAGAATTTATGACTAACCGTAGTCGATTCAAAAACCTGTATGCTCTGGAAATCACAACTCAGTCTAAAAGCCTGTTTGAAGCTGAAATTTTAAACTGTGATGCCATCATACTTGGGCATGAATCGAAAGGCATAAGAGAAGAAATAATAGCACTCTGTGATAGAGTAATTCATTTACCCATGTATGGTATCAATGGCTCTATGAATGTAAGCCATGCACTGGCGGTGTTTTTATATGAATGGCGGCGACAGCAAAATCTGATATCTGTATTAGTCTAACAGCCGATATTTTCTAATGAATCAGGTGAAAAGAATAGCTGTTTTATATCACAGAGGTTAACAAAAATGGTTTCTTCTGTAGGAGTTAGCTTTAGCTAACGATGCACCTGGCGAGGCGAAGCGAGCCGATAAGCTTATCGGCTCGCTTCGCCTCGCAGTCATTATCGTCAGCTAAAGCTAACTCCTACAGGAGCTATTTTTATATGGCTTAGTGCAGTATTTTATGTCTGAAGCAGTAATGATTTAAGCCTGATGTGTATACTTTTTCAGAATTTCTTTCAATTGTGACTCATTAACTGGCTTGGAAAGAAAATCATCCATGCCCGCATCGAGGCAACGATCCCTGTCTTCTGAGGTGGCTTTTGCAGTCAGTGCGATAATAGGCAGGTGGCTTTTGTTTTTTTCCAGTCGACGCCATTGGCGGGTCGCTTCAAGGCCATTTAAATTGGGCATATTTACGTCCATAAACACAAGTTGGTAATGATGTTTGTGCATGGCATAAAGCGCGGTCGTACCATCGGTTGCAATATCCACATTGTGACCCAGGTCGTTTAAATGGCTATAGGCTACACTGGCATTTATTTCGTTATCCTCAGCAATAAGTATATGTAGTGAAGGCTGATGGTCGGCCTCTATTGCATCCTTCTGCGATTCCTGCAGCAATAAATTGTTAATTGAATTTTTTAAATCGTGAAGAGTGACGGGTTTTATTATGGTTGCCTGAACATCCTGTAAGCTTTCAGACTCTATATGTTCAATGCTGCGCATATAAGTGGCATATAAAATGGGTGCAATACAGTGGGCTTCATTTCGAATGCGTGATATCAGTTCGTGACAGTATTTATGCTTATAATCCTCGCTAAGAATAATTACATCAAACAGGCTGTTTTTTTCATTACTCCAGAGAATATGAGCAATTAAATTATCATGACCGGATGTGGTATAAACCTGCATGCCTAATTGCTGACAATATTTCTCAAGTACTTCACGATTGAGTCTGTCAGTATCAAATACCAGTGCGCGTTTGTTTTCAAGCGGGTTTGTTGCAGAATCAGGCGTTACCGCAGGTTTTTTAGGCGATTTAATCTCCGGGTTTTTCCAGTTAAAGTGCAGATTAAAACTTATATCCTGTTTATCATTGAACTGAATTTCAAATAGTCCGTTCATAAGTCGGGTCAGTTGATAGCCAATACGCAGAGGCAGGGCATTATTTGTATCGGGAATCTGGGTCGACTGAAGGTGTTCAATGTCAGTATTTTGCTGAAATTTGATATCAACACTGGCATTCAAATGCTGGGCAGAACCTGTATCGCTTGCATAAGCATGAATATATATGCCTTTAGTGGTGCTATGTTCTATGGCATAGCAGATTAAATTGGATAGCAACTGGCGAAATCGCTGTGCATCAATATAGGCTTCATCGGGAAATGAGCTGTCAATATAGCAAATCAGGTCAAGCTGTCGATCATAACCAATGGGTGCCAGGCTGTGAATCAGGCTGTCAATTAATATGTGTGGATTAGAGCTACCCTGATTAAGGGGGATATCACCATTCTCAATGCGTGAAAAATCGACTATATCCTCGATTATTTCCTGTAGTGAATGGCTGGATCGGCTCAGAAATTGTAAATATTGCTTTTGCTGTACACTTAAGCCCGTTTTATTTAGCAGGTCTATCATGCCCACAATGCCACCGATAGGGGTGCGGATCTGGTGGGTCATAGTCGATAAAAATTCAGATTTGGCGAGACTATTCGATTCGGCCAGTTCTGCGCTAGTAATAAGACGCTTCTGTAGTGTGTAAAGATAAGCCGGTAAGGCGATAATAAGTAGCAAAAATGCAATCGCTTCCAGCGTTAATAAATGCCATGCATCTTCAGTTAATAGCAGAATATTATAACCAATAAGCGTTAAAAATACCGCTACGGTTAAAAATTTCAGACCGTAGCGAGTACCATAGCCAATATAAATCCATAAATATATCAGCACATAAACGCTGTTGATTCCGCCCGTTAAAAAAGATGAGAAAGTTGTACTGCCAATATCAAAGGTGAGGGCAATATAGCGCCGAGTAGTACAGACAGGCAGGATTAAAATACTCAGTATATTGATAAAGCTGTAAATGAAAAAAGCAGCAGTAAACTGATTGAGCACTTCATGATTGGTCTGAAAATAACCACTGTCTATACCGGCAGAAATATAAAAATAAGTGAGTATGCCAATACAGAGGCGAATAATGGATTGAATGAATTCAGTATTCTTTAGCTTTTCCATAGCTGAGCCGAAAATTTAAAGGAACTGGCATAGTACCATCAGAAATCATCAGGGTAAATCGGCAATGGCTTAGAGCGTTTTTGAGAGAGCAATACTGGATCGATGAAACTCTGCTGATTTAGCAGCAGCAAATAGTGAAACAGGCTGAAAAATAACTTGACAGCTAGAATGATATAACACAATCTACTTATATGATGATGAATATGCAGTACCGCAAACCGCTAGTGTTTTGCCTTCGCCCTGTGTGGCGAGGTCGCTATGTCTGTGTGCCTGGTTTATGATCTAGATATTCATTTAAACTATTTATTAAAAGCCACAGATTGAAAAAGTCTGTGGCTTTTTTCGTTGTGGGAGACAAAGTAAAGGAAGCAGTGATGCAAATATTGAATAAAGCGGACGCCAGGGTTCAAAAGCTGATTATTTCTGCTGCTTATGTAGCGGTGATATTAATATGGTCGACAACACCCGTAGCTATTAAATGGAGTGGTGAAGAGGTGGGCTATATCTTTGGTATAGTCTTGCGCATGCTTATAGGCACTGTACTGGCTTTGTTTCTTGTAATGATAAAATTTAAAAAAATGCCCATCACAAAATCTGCATTTAAAGCCTATTTTGCAGTGGCTATTACAATATTTGGCGGCATGATGCCGGTATACTGGGGCGCGCAATATATTTCATCAGGTCTGATATCGGTGCTCTTTGGGGTAACACCCATAGTAACGGGGTATCTTGCCTGGCGCATATTGCATGAGCAAAGTTTTAGTGCGTTAAAAATAGGCGGTGCGTTAACGGGTCTGCTGGGTCTGGTTGTTATTTTTTTAAACAGGGGGGCCACAGGTGATGAATACATATACGGTGTTATCGCTATTCTGATTGCCGTTTTGTTGCACTCCGCCAGTGCGGTATGGATAAAAAGTATCAAACCTGATATTCCGGCACTGGTATTAGTCGCCGGCGGTTTAATATTTTCCATGCCCTTTTTTGTTATCGTATATCTGTTACTGGCGCCGCCTTTACCAGAAATAATTCCGTCAAGGGCATTATGGTCTATAGTTTATTTAGGTGTTGTTGGCTCTGTACTGGGTTTTGTTAGTTATTATTATCTTTTAAAGCAGATGACAGCTTCCAGTGTGGCATTGATCACGCTGATTACGCCTGTCTGTGCATTGTGGATAGGTCATGTATTAAATAATGAAACGATTAGTGCCAGTATTTATGCCGGAACGGCCTTTGTTTTAAGCGGCCTTGCATTGCACCAGGGTGGAGATTTACTATATAAAAGCATATGCAGAAAACGAAAAAATTATTATGGCTGATATTATTGCTAAGCAGTTTTTCTGCAGAAGCAGTATCAATCATTAAAAGTATACGCTATGAGGGAAACGCAGTTACTCAGGCTTCCGTTCTCAACAGGGAGATATATATAAACCCGGGTGATATTCTGAATGAAAAGTTAATTGAGAAATCTAGACAGGCCATAATGGACCTTGGCCTGTTTAAATCAGTGCATTTCTATCTTGAAGAAAACTATGATGTATATGAAAAAGATGAAAACATATCAGAAATCGAAGTTGTTTTTATTGTCGAGGAAAAATATTTTATATTAGTAATTCCCAAACTTAAAATTGAAAATGGTGATTATAATCTGGGTATCCAGTTTCAATGGGATAATGTGCTGGGTTTAAATCATAAGACTCGATTGCTGGCTGAAGATCGAGGCAACAATAATGGCATTAAGCAGCGCCGAAATTCCTTCAGGTATTATTATCCGAATATTAATAATAGTTCCTATGGGCTTGATGTGAGTTTGCAAAAAGATAATGATGTGAATGGCGATATCAATCAGCAGAATGACAGTTACCGAGTAGGTGTATTGCGCTGGATGAATGAAAGAGGTCGTAATCGAGGCTGGTTTGCCGGTGGTAGTTTGTTGTACCAGCAGCGATTTAATGAGGCATTAACAAATAACACTGTTTCAGAAAATATTGAGGGGGTAGTTTTAGGTATTGATGTTGGGTATATCGATTATAATGAGTATGAATTTAATCGTGGCGGCAGAGCATTTGGTTATAAACTGGACTGGTCTGATGAAAATATAGGCAGTAAAGATGAATATACAAAATATCAACTATACTACCGCAGCTATTATCGATTTGAAAAATATCCCATATCAAATTTAAATGTTCAAACCCTGTTTGGCCACTCAAATAATAAAATATTGGGCGACTATGCATTTAGTCTGGGAAGCAGTGATGATCTTCGTGGTTATGAAAACGGACGATTTCAAGGAAACACCCTGTTTTTGACCAATATAGAATATATGTTTCCTAGAGAAGGCCGCCCGGCTATTCGCTATGTGTATTTCATTGATGTTGGTAATACCTATAAGGAAGTCAGGGATGTTTTTCATAAGCCCTTAAATGTGGGTGCAGGGCTGGGTTTAAGGTGGAAAATAAGATCCTTTGTAAAAACGGATTTACGTATCGATGTGGGTTATGGGTTTACAGATAAAAATTATAAATTCAGTTTTGGAACACGCCATATATTTTAGTGGCGCAGACTACACTGCACTACTCCGCGCCGGGTTATGTCTTTTATTGCTCTTCAATTTTTTTTTCAGGCGGGAAACTCTGTAAAATTTTAGTAACTGCCTTGTTTACCTTTGCCGTCTGTTTTTCAGGTGTGGATGCGGGACTCAAAATGGCTTTAGCTGTGGCACGCCAGATAAGTTGTTTATTACTGGCATCAACAAAGTCCAGGATTAAGGTGCCCTGTTCATATTGATATACACTCACACTACCCGTGCTTGCATAACTGCCGGCATAGCCATAGCGATTGGGGTAACGATAGCCATAACCACCATAGGCGCTATTTGGCGCATAGGAATAACCCCAGTTAGTGATATCAATTTTGTCTTCTGTGCCAAAATGTGTGGCAATAACAAAGTCAGGCCTGGATGAATTTTGTATAAAGCCTTTTTCAGCAAGGTTGTTATCAACCGCGGTAATGAATCGTGCGCGGCTAAGTTCATCTGCCTTGAGGTCTTTCGGAAACGGCAGCCAGTCATAGGTTTTGTATTTTGTAAAATCAGTTTGCTGGTTGTAATCATAATTAACAGATAAAGATGAGCATCCGATGAGTACAATTAAAAAGATTGAGGTGATTAAAATAGCGCCTGATTTCATGGAGAATCCCTTTTTTGTCTGATAGTTGATTCTACCGACAATTACTTAATATATCTATTGTTGCGTATATTCGTCGGTTAAATCGTGAGCTGGGGCAAATCTCTACTGTCTGGGCTCTGCTTCCTGAGCCTGGCTCAACGAAATATAGATAAAAACCAGAAGCATAAGGCATTTTTTCCGCAAATGAACGCGAATACACGCAAATAGAAGCAATCGCATTAACAGGGTGCAGTGTGTCCTGCGAAAAGCACTCCATATAATGATTCGGGAATGGGTCGCCTGGTATGAAGCTGGTACATAAATAAGAAAAATTTGCGTGTATTCGCGTGTCATTTGCAGGCGATATGCTTTTAGCTTTTAGAAAATAATCGTGGCGATAGCTCAGACTATGTCCCGGAGCCAGTTTGTTG
This sequence comes from Gammaproteobacteria bacterium, assembly GCA_003228405.1. GTDB lineage: Bacteria > Pseudomonadota > Gammaproteobacteria > SZUA-229 > SZUA-229 > SZUA-229. The sequence goes on from QIDK01000085.1 coordinate 19,057, forward strand.
TGAGAATGTTAGTATCGACAGGAAAATAGACATTCTCGTCGTATAGAACCTTACTATATCAGGCATGCTATGCTTCACAATATGAATATAAAATTCACCAAAATGCAGGGTCTTGGCAATGACTTTGTTGTTATTGACGGCATCAACCAGTCGATTGCACTGAGCGCTGAGCAAATCTGCCTTATCGCTGATCGTCATTTTGGCGTGGGCTGTGATCAGTTATTGCTGGTGGAAAAGTCAGATACGGCTGCAGCTGAGTTTCGATATCGAATATTTAATGCAGATGGTGGTGAGGTTGAGCAATGCGGCAATGGAGCGCGTTGTTTTGCACGCTTTGTGGTGGACAATGACCTTACTCAGAATACTGACATCCGCGTTGAAACCACGGCGGGGCAGATAGTGCTGACGCTGGAAAGCAATGGTGAGGTTACGGTCAATATGGGGGTGCCACAGTTTGAGCCGTCCAGTCTGCCATTTATTGCCGAATCCCGTAGCCCGGCTTATAGGTTGCAAACCAGTGTTGGCGAACTGGATATCGCAGCGGTATCCATGGGCAACCCGCATGCGGTGCTGGAAGTGGCAAATGTAGATCAGGCAGACGTGAAAACCCTGGGGCCTGAAATTGAAAATCATGCCCGCTTCCCGCAAAGAGTCAATGTGGGTTTTATGCAAATTGTCTCTGCTGAGGCAATTCGGCTCAGGGTGTATGAGCGTGGTGCTGCAGAAACTTTGGCCTGTGGCACCGGAGCCTGTGCAGCGGTAGCCGCTGGTATACAGCAGGGAAAGTTATCTGAAACCGTAAAAGTCAGTTTACCCGGAGGCGAGCTTGTTATACGCTGGAGCGGAGAAAATGAACCACTATATATGACCGGGCCTGCAACCCGTGTTTTTGAAGGAAGAATAATACTGTGACTAAACAGGCAGAGAAGACGGCTGAAATTACACTGCCGGATGAAAAACAGGTGGTGGACTATTTAATGGCGAATCCAGATTTTTTTCTGCAGCATTCCCTGTTATTAAATGAGCTGGAAATACCCCATGAGGCAGGCGGTGCCGTATCACTGGTTGAGCGTCAGGTGACGGTGTTGCGGGAAAGAAATCAGCATTTTGAAGAAAAATTGCGAGATATGGTTGATGCGGTGCATGACAACCAGCGGTTGCATGTCAGCCTGCATCGCCTGGCTGTAAATTTATTTGATGCCAATAGCCTGGATGACATTATGGGCGTGGTTGATGATGAACTGCGCCATAAACTGGGCACTGATTTTGTGTATTTTCGCTTGCACAGTGATGATGTAACCGTAAGCAGTGGTAGTAATGAGCACACCTATGTCGAAAAAGATGATGAGGTGCTACAGGATTTTTCTGTTTTAATCGATAAAAGCCGGATTCAATGCGGCCATTTTACCGATAAGCAAATTCGGCAGCTGTTTTTGCAGGATGCGGAGGCTGTCGCATCGGCAGCGGTAATCCCTGTGTCAGATGCGGGCATAAGTGGCCTGATTGCCCTGGGAAGCTGTGATAAGCAGCGCTATCATGCAGGTATGGGCACAGATTTTCTAAGCAGCCTTGCAGATTTGATTGGCGCTGCATTGCGAGCGCAACTGCAAAAATAACGTCAGGGCTACTCAGGATAAATGAATGCCATTGAAATCAGATCCCTTTCAAAATGACCTGGCGCAATTCTATCAATTTCTGCAGTCAGAAAAACAGTTTTCCCCGCACACGCTAAAAAATTACCAGCGGGACATCACCCGGTTTATGAGCTTTCTGCAGGAGCAGTCGGTAAGCAGCTGGCGCATCATTGATGAGCAGCATCTCCGCCAGTTTGTTAGTCAGGTGCATCGACAGGGGCTGGGAGGAAGAAGCATACAGCGCCTGCTTAGTGCATTGCGCCGCCTGTTTCGGTTTCTGCTAATCAATCAATCTATCACTATCAACCCTGCAGCCCATACCAGGGCCCCCAAATCAGAGCGCAAACTGCCGGATGTAATGCACCCGCAGCAAATAGAGCATTTACTGCTCACCAACAGCGATGAGCCGTTGGTCATTCGTGACCATGCCGTGCTTGAATTGCTATATGCCGGCGGCCTGCGTCTGGCTGAGCTGGTTGCACTTAATCTTGCAGATATTGACTGGCAGTCTCAGCAGGTAAGAGTGCTGGGAAAAGGTGATAAAGAACGTTTGTGCCAGTTTGGGGGAAAAGCGAAATTAATGCTTAAACGCTGGCTAAAACACCGGGAATTGCTGGTAAAAGAGGGTGAAAATGCAGTGTTTATTAATAACCGGGGTGATCGTATAAGTGGCTCTGGTATTCGTGCGCGAATTCACAGGCTATGTCGCGAGAAGGGCATCAGCCAGCGAGTTTACCCCCATTTAATGCGCCATTCATTTGCCTCACATCTGCTGGAATCATCCCATGATTTGCGCGCGGTGCAGGAATTGCTGGGGCATGCTCATTTAAAAACCACGCAAATATACACCCATCTCGATTTTCAACAACTGGCAAAAACCTATGATGCGGCTCATCCCCGCGCACAGAAGAAAAAGTAAGCAGGTGTCTGGTAGCTTTTAACGGCCTTAAAATTGAAACAGTCTGCTGCTTTAAAATAAAAAGCATTAACCGCAGAGAACGCAGAGGTTCGCAGAGATCTTTTTTGTAAGCGAGGCCTGAAAAAACGCTCCTAAAATTTCTGTGAATCCAGCGCACAAAAAAATGTGTGCTTTCTCTGTGCTTAAAGTTTTTTATCTTATATTAATAATTAATACCACGTTCTAAGGAACGTGGAGTGGTTTTGGGCTATAGCCTTAAAAATATTTGTCATTCCTGAATGTTTTTATCGGGGATCCAGCGTCTTTAAGTAATTTGAAGCCACTGGATCCCAGCTAGAAACATGCTGGGATGACGAAGTCTCTGTTCGTTTTTTCTGCACCCTTATAGGGCGAAATCAAAGCCACGTTCTTAGAACGTGGCTATTTACTTCATTGGCATAATACAGGTAGAAGTTCATAGAAGGTTTATAATATTAGTTCTAACAACACACTTGAAATTTTGTCTAGTAGCCTCATTTATATAAATTGTTATTCCTAACCCAGTCAACATAAACAGGAGCGTGTTTTGCAAACCACACTACATGGCACCACGATACTTTCGGTGCGACGTAATAATGAAGTTGTGATAGGTGGCGATGGCCAGGTAAGCCTGGGCAACACGGTAATGAAGCCCAATGCGGTTAAAGTGCGCCGCCTGTTTAAAGATAAGGTGCTGGTGGGCTTTGCTGGCGCCACTGCCGATGCATTTACCCTGTTCGAGCGGTTTGAAGGCCAGCTTGAAAAGCATAATGGTCAGTTAGTGCGTTCCGCCGTAGAAATGGCCAAAGACTGGCGCACCGATCGAATGCTACGCAAGCTGGAGGCCATGATGATTGTTGCCAATGAAGAAGCATCGCTGATAATCTCCGGTACGGGAGATGTAATAGATACACAGGATGACCTGCTGGCGATTGGCTCCGGTGGCTCCTATGCACAGGCTGCGGCCAGAGCATTATTTGATAATACTGAATTATCCTCCAGCGAAATAGTCGAAAAAAGTCTGAACATTGCCGGTGATATCTGTATCTACACCAACCATAATTTGACGCTGGAAGAAATTAAATACCCTGGAACCTCAGATTAATTCAAAATGAGCTTTCTAGATTATCCTGTCTTATCGCGAGCTAAAGCTACGCTCCTACAGCAACCAGAGCCATGAGTTGCTGGCGCGTCGCTTTAGCTCGTGATGGGATCCAACAAAAAAACAGGTTTGAGCTATGTCTGAAATGACACCCAGAGAAATTGTACAGGAACTCGACAAACACATTGTTGGCCAGGACGAAGCCAAGCGCGCAGTCGCCATTGCGCTGCGAAATCGCTGGCGTCGTCAGCAGGTGAGTGAAGAATTACGCAATGAAATCACCCCCAAAAATATCCTGATGATTGGCCCCACCGGCGTTGGCAAAACAGAAATTGCCCGGCGTCTGGCGAAACTGGCAGATGCCCCGTTTATCAAGGTTGAAGCCACAAAATTTACCGAAGTGGGTTATGTGGGGCGTGAAGTTGACAGTATTATTCGTGATCTTGTCGATATGTCAGTGAAAATGACCCGTGAGCTGGAAATTGAGAAAGTCCGTTATCGGGCCGAAAATTCAGCCGAAGAGCGAATTCTCGACGCTCTGTTGCCCCCTGCTAGAAATGAATTTGGTGAGCCGGAAGTTACAGAAAGTAGCACCCGTGAAAAATTCCGTGAAAAACTGCGCAAAGGAGAGCTGGACGATAAGGAAATTGAAATTGAAGTAAGAGCCGAGCAAATTGGTGTGGAAATCATGGCTCCTCCCGGCATGGAGGAAATGACCAACCAGCTACAGGGCATGTTCCAGAGTATGGGTAGTGATAAAACCAGGCATCGCAAGTTACGCATTGAAGATGCTCGTAAAATCCTTATCGACGAAGAAGCCAGTAAAATGGTGAATGAAGATGAGCTTAAGCTGAATGCGGTGCAAAATGCCGAGCAAAATGGCATAGTATTTATTGATGAGATTGATAAGGTCTGTAAAAAGGGTGAGACCTCGGGTGCTGATGTTTCCAGAGAAGGGGTGCAACGTGATCTGTTGCCCCTGGTAGAAGGTTGTACAGTGAGCACCAAATACGGCATGGTGAAAACAGATCATATGTTATTTATCTCATCCGGTGCATTTCATCTGTCAAAACCTTCTGATCTGATTCCTGAGCTGCAGGGGCGATTGCCGATTCGAGTTGAGCTAAAAGCCCTTAGCACAGCAGATTTCATACGTATATTAACCGAGCCGGATGCCTCGTTAACCGAGCAGTATAAAGCCCTGTTAGAAACCGAAGGCTACTCTATTGAATTTACTGAGTCGGGCATAGAGCAAATAGCCAGGGTTGCCCATGATGTGAATGAACGCACTGAAAATATTGGTGCGCGCCGCCTGCACACGGTGATGGAGCGATTGCTGGAAGAGGTTTCCTTTGCGGCATCAGATAACGCGGGTAAATCTTTATCGGTTGATGCAAGTTTTGTCGATAAGAATCTGGCCGAACTGGTTGAAGATGAAGATCTAAGTCGATATATTCTGTAAATTTTTAAAGCAGTAAAGCCGCTATTAAGCGTAAGCAGATTTTATAAAAACCGACGCTTTAGCCCGTGATTTTCGCGCAGATCGCATACTAAGATAAACACGAATATACAAAGCAACTACCCGGAACGAATTTAAAAAAGGGCACCTGTGGGCACATAGTGGGGCTAAATTTCGTAAAACAGGCATACCTGGGTAAAAGCAAATCATGTAAAATACCCATCCCTCCCCGGGATGTACACTCATTCTTATGCGGAGCAAACATATGGCAGATCCAAGGCCAACCAGTATTAACCTGCACCAGAAATCACGTATTCTGGAAATCGAATTTGATGATGGCAGTAATTTTAAATACAGCACAGAATTTTTACGGGTCTACTCTCCCTCAGCCGAAGTAAGAGGCCATGGCCCTGGAGAGGAAACCCTTCAGCTGGGTAAATCTGATGTGAATATTGATGCAGTAGAGCCCGTGGGTGTGTATGCTGTTAAGCTGGTGTTTGATGACACGCATGACAGTGGTTTATACACCTGGTCATATTTATATGATTTAGGTAAAAATTATGATGCCAAATGGCAGAATTATTTACAGCGTCTAAAAGAAGCTGGCCATATCCATGCCGAATTAAAGTAAGGCTCAGAATTACCCGGTATGCTGTAAAAAAATCGAGCCTGCTTTTTAAATATTTAAAACGAGCAACAATATGAATGACAACAAAACGCATTTTGGCTATCAGCAGGTACCGCCAGGAGAAAAGGCTAAGCGCGTAGCCGATGTGTTTCATTCTGTGGCAGAAAACTACGATATTATGAATGACGTGATGTCATTCGGTGTACACCGTTTATGGAAACGGTTCACTTTAAGCCAGACCGGGCTCAAAGCGGGTCACAGGGTATTAGACCTCGCGGGGGGCACCGGCGATCTGGCAATGAAAATGTCCACCATGGTCGGGCCTGCCGGACAGGTGGTATTATCCGATATTAATGGCTCCATGCTACGTCGTGGGCGTGAGCGTTTAATTGACCACGGCATTGCCGGTAATATGCAATATATTCAGGCAAATGCAGAGTGCCTGCCCTTTCCAGATGACACTTTTGACTGCATTACAATAGCCTTTGGCCTGCGTAATGTAACGGATAAAGACGTGGCTCTGCGCTCCATGTATCGTATTTTAAAGCCCGGCGGACGCCTGCTGGTGCTAGAGTTTTCAAAACCTGTCGCCCCTGGATTAGGGCCGCTATATGACACCTATTCATTTAAGTTGCTGCCTTTAATGGGTAAGTATATTGCTAAGGATGAAGACAGTTACCGGTATCTGGCAGAGTCAATTCGTATGCACCCTGATCAGCAAACACTCAAAGGCATGATGCAGTCGGCGGGCTATAACAAAGTAAAATATCATAACCTCAGCGGTGGAATAGTTGCCCTGCATAAAGGTTACAAAGTTTAAAATTTTATGGATTTAGCACAGGCATTTACCGCGAGTTTTGAATCTGCGCTAAATCGCTATCTGTCTCTCGATCCCGAAGCACTCCCTCGTTTTTCATCCATGGAAGGCAAAATTATTGCCATAGAACTTCAGGGCCTGAAGCAGACGTTAAGTTTATTCCCGTCAGCAGATGGTTTTTTAGTGCTCGCAGATTTTGATGGTGAAGCCGATGCAATTATTAGCGGCTCCCCCATGGCACTGGCAAAACTTGCACTGGCCGATAAGCCAAAAGAACATTTATTTAACAGTGAAATAAAAATCAGCGGTGATACGCAGTTAGCTAGTCAGTTTAGTGCCTTATTGTCGCAGCTAGATATAGACTGGGAAGAAATACTGGCACAAAATATTGGTGACATAGCCGCGCATAAATTAGGCAATGTATTGCGGGGTGCGAACCAGTGGATTAGACGCAGCACAAAATCAGTATGCATGGACAGCGGAGAATATATACAGGAAGAAATACATTTAAGCCCTGCAAATGCAGAATTAAGAAAATTCATTCGGCAGGTTGATGAAGTAAGAGAAGCTACAGATAGATTAAAAGTAAAAATTGACTTATTAAAAAAGATAAAATAAATAAGGCAACAACTATTATTTTTGCGTATGAAAAAATTTGACCGTATAAAATGTAAACGTGCTTTATAATCTACTGGCTTTTGATTACTCAAAGTCGCTGGATCCCAGCCAGAATCATGCTGGGATGACATGTTTGTTTAAATTTTATTCTACGTCTGGTATTTCATGAGGCTGTTATGTTTTATTCCAGACACTGGTGTGTCTCGCAGGTATGCCGAGCAAGCGGGCAGTAGTGATGCGGGTTAATAGATATTTTACGCCGTCCCTGTTTGCAGGCTACTATTTAACAATAAGTGACAAAAAAATAATTTCATCATGATTGGTGTAAGTGCAGGATTTAAAAAAATATGATACAGCCACGACAAATATTGCGTCTATTGCATATCAATTATGTGCTGGCACGTCATGGGCTGGATGATATTATTTTTGCGATTCATCTATTTCGTCCGTTTAGATTTTTAATCTACACAATGCCCTGGAACTGGTTCGTCAGAACTCGGGCACCCAGAGGGCAGAGAATACGCGAGGCACTAGAAGAGCTAGGCCCTATTTTTATTAAATTCGGGCAAATGCTTTCCACGCGAAAAGACTTACTACCAGAGGATGTAGCAGAAGAACTGACAGCCCTGCAGGACAATGTGCCGCCCTTTTCTGGAGACAAAGCGCAACAGTTAATCGAGCAGGCTTATGGTGTTAGCATTGAAGAATATTTTGATGAGTTTAATACAAAGCCATTAGCTTCCGCATCGGTGGCTCAGGTGCACACTGCTAAATTAAAAAATGGCAAAGAAATAGTCATAAAGGTATTGCGGCCCAATATTCTGCCGGTTATCAAACGGGATATAGCATTACTGTTTATTATTGCAAGGCTGGCAGAGCGCTATTCCAAAGATGCGAGGCGTTTACGTGCAATAGAAATAGTCAGGGAATACGAGAAAACAATACTCGATGAGCTGGATCTAATGCGTGAGGCGGCTAATGGCAGTCAGCTGCGGCGACACTTTGAAAATAATGACCAGCTGTATATTCCTGAAATATACTGGGATTATACCCGGCGCAATGTAATGGCAATGGAGCGGGTGTATGGTGAGCCCATGGCTAACATTGAACAGATGAAAGCGGCCGGTGTGAATATGCAGCGATTGTCCGAGCTGGGGGTAGAAATTTTCTTTACCCAGGTATTTACACATAATTTTTTTCATGCAGACATGCACCCCGGGAATATTTTTGTTGATACCACGGATCCCCGGCAACCGAAATATATAGCGGTAGATTTCGGCATAGTTGGAACTCTCAGCCCTGAAGATCAGCGCTATCTAGCAGAAAACTTTTTAGCTTTTTTTAAGCGAGATTATAATCGTGTGGCGCAGTTACATGTGGATTCAGGCTGGGTGCCGGCAGGTACGCGAGTTGATGAATTTGAATCTGCTATCCGCTGTGTGTGTGAACCTATATTTGAAAGGCCGTTAAAAGACATTTCATTTGGTCAGTTATTATTAAGACTATTTCAGACCGCCAGGCGTTTTAATATGGAAGTTCAGCCGCAATTGGTGCTGCTACAGAAAACATTATTAAATATTGAAGGCCTGGGCAGGCAAATATATCCAGAGCTTGATTTATGGAAAACGGCCAAGCCATTTTTAGAAAAATGGATGAATGAACAGGTGGGTGCTAAAGCATTCTTAAAAGGCTTTAAAAAGAACCTGCCTTTTCTCGCTGAGAAAATGCCCGATATGCCTGAGCTTTTTTTTGAAGCCATTAAAAAAATGGCAGAAGGTGAAAATCATCAGCAACAGGTGGAAACACTCAATAAGTTAAAAAACAACCTTAAAAGAAATCATCGTAGCCAGACTTATACGTTAATAGGCATATCAGCTTTTATTATTTCAGCAATTATATCAGGTCATCCAGCAGAGAATCATATTCAGTTTTTTAATGCGCCTGCTTTAAGCTGGATAGCTGTAACGACGGGTATTGTGTTCGTCTGGTTGGGTCTAAGAAACCGCTGATTAAGTTATGATCATGCTATTTGTTGCGATCAGCGCTGTGAATTTTGATCTGCTATCTCATTATGACTTAATCAGGGGTTTCTTAAAAAATAATCTAACAGGGAGTAATTATATTGAGTTTATGCCTGATCCCGGAATGCGGGTATAGAATTACAATAATGAAAATAAAAAAAATATTAGTCCTGCTTATTTTTATGTTTTTAAGTTTTTCTGTTCATGCGGTTGACCCCTACCTTAGCTGGAAAACCATCGAATCCGATCATTTTTATATTCACTATGCACTCGGCTATGAACGTCTGGCTCAAAAAGCAGCCAATTCAGCAGAGCAGGCGCATAGCAAGTTGCAGCCTGTATTAAGCTGGCAGCCGGATGACAAAACCCATCTGGTTATTAGTGATGAAACAGACCAGCCTAATGGATTTGCTACACCAGTTTATTTTAATCGCAGTGTAGTATTTTTAGCGCCACCCGACTCAGTAGCCGGGCTGGAAGATTTTGATGACTGGATGGAAACGATCATTATTCATGAATACACACATATTCTGCATTTAGATAAAGCCAGCGGTGGTGCAGAAATGTTGAGGCAGCTATTGGGCCGGCATTTTCTTCTTTTTTCCAATTTGTATCAGCCGGGCTGGTTCACAGAAGGCCTGGCAACCTATTATGAAACCGATCTTGATAAAGGCATAGGCCGAGGCCAGAGTCGTGTATATGAAATGATGATGCGAGTTGAAGTTGCGAATGGAGTCAAGCCGGTAAGTCAGGTGAATTTACCCATTCTTAGCTGGCCAACAAACACAGTAAATTATTTGTACGGCGTGCATTTTTATCAATTTGTAGAAGATACCTATGGTGTAAAGGGAATTGATTCCTTAATTGAGAATTACAGCAATAATATTATTCCGTTTATGATTAATAGTAATGCACAGCAGGTGTTTGATAAAGACATCAATGATCTATGGGATGAGTTTACTGTATGGCTTAATAAAAAATATCAGGCAGACTTTCATGCACAGTTAGTGGAAGGTAAAAAGATAACAGATTTAGGGTATTCCACAGGGCCAATTGACGCGGCAGATAAACAGACGTTGTACTATATTGCAAATAGTGCGTTTGAGCATGCCGCATTAATGAAAATAAATAATAATATTCATCAGTATATTTCAGACGTACACAGAGGCGCAAGACTCAATGTGCATGCCGAGTCAGGTATACTCATAACGCAGATGGAGTTTTGTGATGAATATAATATAAACAGCGATATCTATATTATTGAACCGGCAGAAAACGGTGAAATCACAGGTGAGCCAGTCGCCATAACACAATGCGGGCGATACCGTTCAGCAAGCTGGTCTGCCGATGGTAAATCAATTATTGCGGTAAAAACAGATAAAGCAGTTAGCCAGCTGGTGTTGTTAAACAAACAGGGTGAACAGTTAAAAATTTTATGGCAGGGAAATAACACAGATATAGTCACACAGCTTAAAATATCGCCAGTAGAAAATAAAATTATTGCAGCTGTTTTCAGAACAGATCATGGCTGGAATATTGAAGAGTTTGATTTAGACACTGCAATCTGGAAAAAAATTACTGATGATCGTTATATCGATATGTATCCTGCCTACAGTGAAAATGGAAAATCCATTGTATTTAGCTCTGAACGTTCAGGAAAGTATCAGATATATCGATATATAAAAGGCGAAGCACAGTTACAACAGATTACCCGGGTTGAATCCGGTGCATTTAATCCGCTGCAGCAAAACCCACAGGCTCCATTGTATTACACCGGTTATAACCGTAATGGCTATGATGTATATCGGCTGGATAAAACACCTGCACTGGCACTGGAAAAAATTAAGACATCAAATCAGCTGGAGGTTGCTATTGCGGCAGATGTTGAAACGACAGAAGCCAGTAACTATGCTCCATTATCGAGCCTGTATCCCAGGTGGTGGTTTCCTTATGTCTCACTAAATGAAGATCGAAATGAATATGGTGTAAGCACATCCGGTGGTGATGCACTGGGTGTGCATAACTATGTTTTTAATATGGCTTACGATACAAATAATAAATGGCTTATAGGGGATATTAGATATGCCTTTGCAAATAATTTTTCTATGGGCTATCAGCGAAGCACAGCCATTTTGCGCGACACCAATGGTGAATTTGCAGTAGCCAGAAATGTAGATGATTTATTTTTTTCGCTGGCACTTAATTATCCTGCCATTGAAAGCAATCTTAGCTATCGTCTGGGCGTGCTGGCAAGTGAATCTAGTGACGGATTTAGAGCAGCCGGGATATCGCCACAACCGGTTTTAAAAGATAATTTGCTAGGCCTGGCCGTTTTATATAGTAATGCTAAAAATTATATTCGATCAATAAGCCGGGATTATGGGCGCAGCATTCGCCTGGTGGCTGAAACAACAGAGGCATTTGACAGTGATTTTAGTGGCGAAATATATACTTTAGACTGGCGAGAATATATCAGTATGGGAGATCAGCACGTACTGGCATTAAAATTTGTGCAGGGCTGGGGTACAGATGCTCCCTACCCATTTAGTCTGGGTGGTGAAAAAAATGAATATACACCGCTGGATTTTTTAAACCCTGTTTCTGGCCCCTTGTTTGGTGATCGTGAATATGCATTGCGTGGTTATCCTGAAGGTCTGCCTGAATTAACTGGCAGACGCATGCAGATAGCCACTCTTGAATGGCGTCTACCGGGAAGACTAATTGAGCGCGGTTATATGGCACCGCCGATTGGGATTATTCAATGGTCGGGCAGTATCTTTACTGAAACCGGCGCAGCCTATAACGATTCTTCTGCGGAAAAATATTATTCAAGTGCAGGTGTAGAGTTACAGGCAGATATTAATTTATTCTATGGGTTTACTACGCGTATGCGCTTAGGTTATGGCAAAGGCTTTGACAAAGAGATTGGCGAAGATCGAATATATTTTAATCTGGGATCGTCATTTTAAATTGAATGGCTGCCACTGTTTTGCCGTGAATAATATAAGACATTCAGTCTATGTTAGCTGAAATAGTTGCATGGCATTAGCGGATGTAATTCTGGCAATAGTTTTTACATCTGTATTATGCAGCTCTGCCATGGCATTAGCTACATCAACAATAAAAGCCGGTTCATTTCTTTTTTGCACTGCACTGGCAACGGGCTGATCGGGCGCATCAGTTTCAATCAGCAAGTTCTCCAGAGGTAATGAGGCTACAGTTTTTCTTAGCCGGGTAGAGTTATCATAGGTTATAGGGCCACCAAAACTTAAATAAAAACCAAGTTCAATTAATTTAACTGCCTGCTCATAGCTGCCGGAATAACTATGTATCATGCCGCGTAATCCCGGGCGTAGTTTAATGGCATTGATTACATCTTCGGTTGATTTTCTGGCGTGAATAATCACGGGCAGTTTAAATTCTATGGCGATATCGAGTTGTTCGGTAAAATAGAATTGCTGGCTTTTTTTATGCAGATCTTTTAAATAATAATCGAGGCCACATTCACCAATAGCAACCGCTTTGTTTTCTGTTAGCCATTTTTTTAAGGCCTGTAAATCGTCAGGTTTATGTTTGTCAATAAAGTATGGGTGAAGTCCATAACTGGGATAAAGTTGTGAATAATTATTGCAGCAGGTTTTAATATTAATCCAGCTGCTCTGCATTACGCCGGGGATGATGATTTTATCGATGCCAGCCGCTTTTGCACGAGTTAAAACACTGTCTCTGTCAGGCTCAAAATCAGTAAAATCAAGGTGGCAATGGCTATCGATAATCATATGAATAAAGTGAGCACACCGGTAAAACCATAGAGTAAGTTATTATGAATTTCGCCATTGGCAAAAAAACCCGCCAAAGGGAAATCACCTAATACCGAATGAATGAGGCGCACTTCTTCTGAATTAGAACCAAACTGTTCTCTGCCTCTGCCCAGGCAGGAAATATAAATGCCACCCTTGATCGGTGTGTTGAGGCGAGATTTCAGTTGCAGCAACATGTGTTGCATATCTTCCAGTGCAGAATTACTGTCACGGCGACAGAAAATAATATCCTGATCATTTTGCAAATTATCGGCAATTGCAATCAGTCGGGTATCCGGGTCGACGCCGATTAACTGGCGAATAGTGTAGTTACCCAGGTCTGAGTTTTTACTGACCAGACCCGCAAAGATATAGTTTGCGGCCTGTTGCCAGTCTTTGGCAATAGTCTCGCCTGTATCCTCGGTCAATACATCCAGTGCGGGCCTGTTATCCAGCGTAAAGGCAATATTTTTGTCACTATCGGTAACTCTATGCCTTGGGCCAATGGGAGTGCAGCCCTGGGTAAGGTTGCTCAATATGGGTATCTGTGGTGAAAATAACACACCGCTAATACCACCATGTAACGGTATAGTGGAAAACTGAATATTAAGATTACGCGATGAGCTGATGCCGCCCAGCAGAAAAGCACCGTCAATACTCTTACCTAACTCATGTATCAGGGGCTGCACATTGGGATTCTGCGGATCGGCGTGAATCAGTCCCACATTAAAATCATTGTGATTGCACCACTCTGCAAGCTCTCCACAAATCGCTGATGTGTCATCTATAAAGTTAGGTAGCATGTGGAAATCAGCTTCATTAAAATCAGCGATCATAATCACCATGGAAGGTTGATCAAAATATTCCTGGTGGCTTGCAATAAGGCCTATGCCCGTGCTACCTACCCAGTAGGTTAAGCCGGTTCTCTGGATTAGCTGATTTAAGACAAAGTCAGCCTCATCAACTAAAAGATCGCTCAGATATAAAAAGCCAAAAGTTGCCTCAGGCGGGATATCGCCTAGCTGTTTTATGCACTCGTCGAGCAAGTCTGGAGCAGGCTTGTCTGCACTGTGGGCTAATCGAAACTGATTCATGGTTAGAGTGTAGCTCAAGCTGGAAAATCAGCTATTGCAGAAACAGAAAGAGCCAGCATAAAGCCGGCTCTCTTAAGTTATTTAAAGTGACATAAAAACTAACGAGCCTTTCTGGACTTCTCAATCATGTCATGAATAATCGGGGTTAGAATAATTTCCATTGCCAGGCCCATCTTGCCACCGGGTATAACAATGGTGTTGCGACGAGACATAAATGAATCACTGATCATATTTAGCAGGTATGGGAAATCTGTACCAAATTTAACCGGGTCTTTAAAGCGAATAACGATAAAGCTTTCATCCGGTGTGGGGATATCACGGGCGATGAATGGGTTAGAGGTATCAACTGTAGAAACGCGCTGGAAGTTGATGTCTGTTTCCGAGAACTGGGGTGTAATATAGTTAACGTAATCTGGCATACGACGCTGGATGGTATCAACAATCACTTCTGCAGAGTAGCCACGTTCTGCATTATCACGGTGGATTTTCTGAATCCATTCCAGATTAACAATCGGTACCACGCCTATGCCCAGATCAACGTGTTGAGCAACATTGTTGTTTTCGGTGTTAACCAGGCCGTGTAAACCTTCATAGAACATTAAATCTGAGTCAGGTTCGATATCTTCCCATGGCGTAAACTCACCGGGTTTTATATCTATACCTAAGCGCGCATTGTGTTCAGCTGCTTCAGGCTCAGAGTGCAGGTAATAACGCTTCTGGCCAGTACCATTCTTACCATATGAGGCAAATAGCTCGGATAACTTGCCAAATTCATTTGCATTTTCACCAAAGTGGCTGAAAAAACGGTTGCCTTTGTCTTCGTGCTTGGCCATTTCTTTTTTCATTGATGCACGGTCAAACGCATGAAAACTATCACCTTCAACAATGACAGGAGCAATTTTTTCACGGTGAAAAATATGCTCAAACGCTTTCTTTACAGTAGATGTGCCTGCTCCAGATGAACCGGTAACTGCAACAACAGGATGTTTCTGGGACATTGATGTCTCCTTAACTCATTGATATTTAAAAAATTATCGCCTGAAATGTTGTGTATAAATGACAGGCTGATGGAATATTGTTGGCCCTGAATAGCCAAAGTGGTATCACTTCAGGACAGGTAGCGGGGTATTTTAGCGATTTTTAAGCGGAGGTGCGAATTATATTGAAAAATGTTGATCAGGTGCTTCTGTTCTGCGGTGATTTATGCGGATTTTTACCGCAAATAAACGCTATTTTTGCAGGCGGTAGCTTTAGCTGACGAAATATTTGTGCAATGCGGAGCGAGCCGTATAATGCATTGGCTCGCTCCGCATCGCCTTCTATATCGCCAGCTAAAGCTACCTCCTACAAATTATATTTTTTTATTTGCGTGTCTTTGCGTTTATTTGCG
>QIDK01000136.1 GCA_003228405.1 Gammaproteobacteria bacterium
CCTCACCGTTGCTCTGGTACTCATTCCACAATCTATGGCCTATGCGACTCTGGCGGGCTTACCCGAAGTTTATGGTTTATATATCGCCTTTGTACCCGTATTTATTGCTGCTCTGTGGGGCTCATCTCGCCAGCTGGGCACAGGCCCGGTTGCGGTGGTTTCTACCTTGACCGCCACCACATTAACGCCAGTGGTTATTAGTCTGCTGGATCCGGGGCATTCCCATGAACAGTTTATGGCGCTGTTTATTCCCACCGCCATGTTTCTAACCTTGCTGGTTGGACTGTTTCAATTTTCACTGGGCCTGTTTCGACTCGGTGCGATTGTTAATTTTTTATCTCACCCGGTCATAGTCGGCTTTACCAATGCCGCCGCCCTGTTTATCGGCCTGACTCAGGTTTCTAAAATTTTTGGCATTGATATGCCCGGAAGTGTCAGTGACCATTTTCTTAGTGTGCGTATCTGGGGCGTCATCAAGAATATGGATGAAACCCATCTGATCACCTTAATAATGGGCATTTCCTCATTTGCTATTTTAATCGGCATGAATCGCTTTCTACCCAGATACCCCGGTGTGCTGGTTGCGGTGGTTATCACCGTAATTGCCAGCTATTTACTGGGTTTCGAAGAAATGGGTGGCAATGTCGTTGGCTCTATTCCCGAAGGTTTGCCCGGCTTTGCAATGCCCGCCTTTAGTTATGAAGCACTCTCCAGCCTGCTGGTGGGTGCGGTGGTCATTTCTCTGGTCGGGTTTATGGAAGCCATCTCCATTGCCAAAGCCATGGCCGCTAAAACAAAGGATCGAGTTGACCCAAATCAGGAACTTATTGGTCAGGGCCTGGGAAATATTGTGGGCAGTTTTTTTCAGTCCTACCCTTCATCCGGCTCTTTTTCACGCTCTGCGGTCAATTTAAATGCCGGGGCTAAAACCGGCTTTTCATCCGTTGTTACCGCCATTATTGTGGTTATCACATTATTATTTCTTACCCCGTTATTATATCACCTGCCTAAAGCGACCCTGGCCGCGGTGGTTATTATGGCCGTATTTGGCCTGATTAATGTCAAAGCTGTAAAGCATATCTGGCGCACTAACAAGCATGATGGTGCAGCGGCTATCATTACCTTCATTGCTACCATTGTCTCTGCACCACAACTGGATCATGGCATTATGATCGGTGCGGTGATGGCCATTGTTTTATATTTATATCGCACCATGCGCCCACGGGTTGCACTGCTAGGCCGATATAAAGATGGCACCCTGCGTGATCTTGAAGTGCATAAGAACCTGCCCATTGATAATAATATTATTGCAGTGCGCTTCGATGGCTCCCTGTATTTTGCTAATGTTTCCTACTTTGAAGATGCCATGCTAAAAGCAGTCGCCGAACACCCCGAGGCAAAATACCTGCTGGTCGTGGGGGATGCTATTAACCAGATCGATGCTTCTGGCGAGGAAGTACTGCACCATTTAGTGGAACGTCTGGCAGAGAACAATGTGACCGTGATATTTAGTGGTTTAAAACGCCAGGTACTCCAGGTATTTCGAGCAACCGGTTTAAATAATATTATTGGCGAACAGCATATTTTCCCCGATGAAGATATGGCAATTGATGCTATTTATGAATTATTAGGCCACGGTGCAGCAGGAAGATATTGCCCGCTGAAGAAACCTGCGAAATTGATATAAATGAAATTTGCCTGTAGTGATCCACCTTATAATTTTTTTATATTTATTACACAGTAAATTAATACAAACATAAACAAGTAAATATCCACTAACTAAAAATGAGGTTTTGATTTAGCCCTGTAAAGGCGCATAAAAGCCAACCAACACGTTGTCATTCCCGCGTGCTTCTAGCGGGAATCCAGTGACTTCGAGCAACGTAAAGACGCTGGATCCCCGACACGGGCATTCGGGGATGACACACATTTTAAGACTATAGTATAAAACCTGTTCCACGCCCTGAGGATGTGGTTTTTTTAATAAATTAGATTCACTTTATAATTCCAATATGAAATACATTAACGGTTTGCACTTTAATAATATTCGCGGCGATATTTATGGCGGCCTCACCGCTGCAGTTGTTGCACTTCCTCTGGCCATGGCAATGGGTGTCGCTTCAGGCGCTGACCCAATCGCGGGTATGTATGGGGCGATCTTTGTCGGTTTATTTGCCGCACTGTTTGGTGGCACCCCCGCTCAGATATCAGGGCCCACCGGCCCGATGACCGTGGTAATGGCAGCCATATTTATCCAGTACACGGCAATGTATCCTGATGATCCTGCACAGGGAGCTGCAATTGCATTTACCGTTGTGATACTCGGTGGTCTGTTCCAGATTGTGTTTGGCCTGCTGAAATTTGGAAAATATATTGAGCTGGTGCCCCATCCCGTAGTATCTGGCTTTATGACCGGCATTGGCGTCATTATAATTCTATTGCAATTCGGGCCATTGCTTGGGCATGCCGCTGACTCAAATCCGCTACAGGCGGCACAGTCCATACCTACATATATGAGTCAGATTGATAACCATTCATTAATACTCGGCATTATTGCACTTGCAATTGTTTACGGAGTGCCACTATTTATACCTAAGCTGGGCAAACTAATCCCCTCACCCCTGCTTGCGTTAGTGCTTGGCACACTCTGCTATGTACTTTTTTTTACTGCGGGCAGCACACCCATTATTGGCGATATACCCACCGGCTTGCCAGAGTTGCGCTTACCCGTAATTGAACCCGCGTTGTTTTTAGACATGATTGCATCGGGTATGACACTGGCCGGTCTGGGCGCCATTGATTCATTACTCACCTCACTGGTCGCAGATAATATAACCCGCACCCAGCATAAACCCGACCGTGAACTGATTGGCCAGGGCATTGGCAACACCTTTGCCGGTTTATTTGGCGGCCTGCCTGGCGCGGGTGCCACCATGCGTACCGTAGTAAATGTAAAGGCCGGTGGACGTACGCCGATTTCCGGCGCATTACACAGTCTTATTTTATTACTGATTACACTTGGTGCAGGCGGCCTCGCCAGTGATATTCCCAAAGCTGTTCTGGCCGGTATTTTAATTAAGGTCGGCACAGATATTATCGACTGGGATTACATAAAACGACTTAAAGATGCACCCAAAGCCGGCGTGTTTATTATGTTCACTGTACTCATTATTACCGTCACCGTAGACCTGCTACTCGCGTTTGCTGTGGGCATGATTATCGCCAGCTTTCTGTTTATGCAACGCATGACTGAATTGCAGATTAAAAATATGCGCCCCATAACAAGGCCTGGCACAGAGGTGCCATTAAACGATGAAGAAACAGAAATCATGCAGCAGGCGGATGGTAAAATATTACTCTTTCATCTGAGTGGCCCAATGAGCTTTTCATCTGCCAAGTCACTGGTCAGATATCATGCCGGTATAGTAGATTACAGTATTATGCTACTGGACCTGACCGAAGTACCGGTAATTGATTTCACTGTAACCCGTGCACTCGAAGATATTATTTTAGACACCCTGGATGAGGGTCGAGAAATTTTACTGGTAGGCGCATGCAGTAAAGTACATAACATGCTGAAAAAGCAGAGAGTATTAAAACTTTTTGACAATAAAAACATCTATAAGAAACGTATAGATGCATTAAAGCATGCACAAAATTCACTAAACTCCGCTCAATAATATGCTGGTATAATCTTTACAGAGTAAATAACACCCGAACCATAGCCTGCTAGGAAGGTAAAAATTCTATAGGATAGGTTACCGTAATCTGCTCTACCTTCTTCGCACCAAACTTAAATTGCTTAATGCGGCTCAACAGTCGCCTTTCAAGATTAGGATCACCCAGCTCACTGGAAACAATTTTAACCCTGATAACATTGCCGCCTGGTGCAATGGTTATCGCCAGTACAATCTTTCCTTTGATGCCGGGGTTCTTACGACGAGCTCGATTATATATTGAATATAATTTGCTCTTATTCTGATCAAATACTATTGTAATATCTTCTTCTGCTCTCACACCACCACTTCGAGATTTGCTCCTGCGTTTTGCATCACGGCTATTACCTGCTGCATCTGATGATAATAGAGACTGTCTGACCAGCGTTATTTCACGTTGTGATAACTGCGTTTTACCAACAAGGCTTGCGTACTCGTCAGAGTTTACACCACCACTACCTTTGCTGGCACCAGCAGTTAACAGGTCTCTGTTATGTCCGGCTGCTCTGGTTGCGGAAGCTGAACTCGCTTTAACTTTTCCGCCCACCATAGCACTAACATCCGATGTATCCATTAAATCGGCAAGCTCATTACCCAATGCAAGCAGGCCTGAATCTGCTGCTTTTTGACGGGCTTTCTTTTGCGTTTTGGTTAATGGTTTCTGTTTATCTTTTTTCCTGGATATTTTTTTTACTTTAGGTTTAGGTTTGGCTATGGGCTTGGGCTTTGGTTTAGGCTTAACGACTTTAGGCTTCGGTTTTTCTTTTTTCTCAAGTATAAAGTTTGCAATACGCTCAGGCACAACTGCTCGTGCTTCTCGATCAGGTTCAGGTACGTCAATAGATGACATCACAATTGCAAACAATAAAGAGACAGCAACAGTAATGGCGGTGATGAGTTTGAATTTCGAATCACCTTTGCCTTCCGGGTGCCAGCCTAGTGCCAGCTGATCATAATAAGCCGTAGACACTAGTTATTCTCTCCAGATGCTGCTTTTTGAATAGCAGCAAAGGCTATTTTAGTGTAATTAGCTTCACGACTG
Organism: Gammaproteobacteria bacterium; assembly: GCA_003228405.1. Classification (GTDB taxonomy): domain Bacteria; phylum Pseudomonadota; class Gammaproteobacteria; order SZUA-229; family SZUA-229; genus SZUA-229. The sequence goes on from QIDK01000136.1 coordinate 4,759, forward strand.
GTGGCTAAAATTTTTCTTAACAATTCATAGGGAATATTTTCATCTCCCATAATGGTAACCGCTTTGCCCTTAACCTTACCATCTGGCCCCTTTACCACTCGACTTTTAGATGCCTGAAAAATTAATTCTTTTTCAAGGCCGGCAATAAGGGGTAAATCCTGCCGCATGACCTCGCTTATAATTGCGACTTCTCTGCCCTGCACCAGGATATTTCTGTGAGTCACAGAAATAATAATTGTCTCTTTCGGCGCTTTAGTTGCGATAGATGTAGGCAGATGAATATCTTTTTTCTTGGGTAACTGATGAACACTAGATGAACTTACCAGCAGGAAGAAAACCAGTATGGTAAATATATCCATTAATGACACAAGATTTAAAGAAGGCTGTTTGCGTCGCGTATGGTGCCGCTCCATTCTCTTTGCACGACGTGATTTATTCATCATTTTGAAGTCACCTCGGCCTCTGTTGCTGGCGCAGCAGCTGCAGGATGGGTATCTTCTAACAGCTCAGGCGCATCTCCAATTGAGATATTTGGAAATAGCTCTACTGTTTCAACTTCAGTAATCTGCACTATATCTGCATAGCGAACCCGATCCATAATCATAATCAGGGTTTTGTAATTAACTTTAGGCTCGAGTAATAAGGTAATATTCTGTTCTTCAGGAAATCGCGATTTAATTTCAACGAGTACATCGGTAAAATATTTCCAGTTTGTATCGTCTTCAGATCGGGGGAAATATTTAATGCGACCCAGATTAGAGTCTCTAATTTCAAAACTGGTTTTACGCACAACGAGTTCTAGCTGTAGCTTAATTTTTTCTTCCTGTTTCGCAATTGCATTTTTAGAAGGTAAATTAAGTTCGAGCACAGTAACGCGAGAAAACACCGCCGTAATTAAAAGAAATGGGATTAAAATCACCATTAAATTTAGAAAAGCAGTGATATTAAGTTCAACATCTTTGCTTATGTGTTTGCGCCTGACCAGTTTCATTCCGTATCTCTTATTCTTTACTCTTACATGCTATAAATTAAGTCTGGAAAATTTGTAAGATTAGCTTTTAGTAATCAGATTTAAACACTTAACCGCCGCCATCTCGATATTATCTACCAGGCGTGCTGTTTTAGTGACGAGATAGGAATGTATTAAAATAAGAGGTATTGCAGCAACCAGACCGAATGCAGTGGTATTCATGGCCACAGATATACTTGCAGATAGCAGGTCAGCTTTTTCAGCCGGATCAGCAGAGGCAACCGCTGTAAAGGCATCAATCAGACCAATAATAGTACCTAACAGCCCAAGTAAAGTTGCAATATTGGCATAGGTCGCCAGATAGTGAGTTCTCTCCTCAAGTTCTGGCATAACCTCCATCATGCCTTCTTCCATTGCAGATTCGATACTCTCACGAGGTGAATTTGAATGTTTACGGGCAAAACCGTAATTTAGCATGGTGGCTAATGGCGTTTTAACCGTTTCTGTTAATTTCATGGCACGGGAATAATCTTCCGCTTTTAGCATAGGCACCAGCTGCTCCCATACCTTTTTTGTTCTGCCCTGTGTTTTGGTGATATAAAGAAATCGCTCAATCGCGATGGCAAGGCCAACCGCCAGTACCAGCAGGATGATATACATAAACACACCACCATCTTGAAAAAAACCAACAAAACCCATGAGAATCCCCTATGAAATCAAATTTTCGTAATTCTATAGACTTTTATAGAATCAGCAAACTATTAATTAACGATTGCCCGCAATTACTGCAAATTTTGCACCACAGACAAAGCAGGCTATTGAATGTCTGTGGGTAATGATAGCCGAAAGATCTTAATCACCGCGAAGTATCATGCATATTACAGTAATAAATATCTTTTATTTCTCATCTACATCCGTATTTTTAAAAAATGCGATGGTTTTCATAAAAACAGATGATTCTTCTGTATCGACAGCTGTTTTTTCCTCAGTCTCTTCACCTGCCGCCTCAGATTTGCTACCATTGAACTCTTCATCGATTTTATCAATTATAATTTTTCGTTGCGATCGATACTCATCAAAGCGGATGTGATTCTGATAATAATCTTTTGACAGGTCTCTCAGTTTTGCAGAGTAGCTTATATCACTCATTATCATTACCTCAGTTCCCTCAACACTCTAAAACCGGTTGCATAATCAGCTAAACCATTATGGCTGTTTGTGGTTGTTATATCACAATCATCCATAGTTTGCTTAAATGAACCGCCTACAGCAACCAGCTTACGACCTTTGCCATAAACCCATTCCTGCACATTACCTACGTAGTTGACAAGTCCCCAGCCATTTTGCTTGCCAATATTGACATGTACCAGTTTGCCGCCTTTCTGAATACCGCGGGTGCTTAATTGACAGTTTCTATTTGCATCCAGTTTTTTACGCCTGGATTTGGCCGCATACAGCCATTCATTTTTAGTCGGTAAACGGTATTTCTGCCCTGATTGTCTACTTAACCATTTCAGATATGATTTAACGACTTTAAAGGTCAGTTCGGATGCAGGCAACTGAGTATTGCGCCCACTCATTAATTTACAACTTGATGATTTTTTACAGAACTTGTTTAACTCATTAATAGATACTTCATATTTGCCAATGGCGAAGGTTTTTATTTTATTATTTCCCGGCACTACCACGAGAACGGGGCCACTTCCTGCTTCCTTTATTTTATCTTTACATACTGCCCGCTTGCCACGCGCCCCAAGCCCCGCAAGTGATTTATCACAGGGATCTCGAGACTTAATCTGTATCGCCGCAAGTACTTTATTCGATTTAAATATACGCAGGCTGTGCTTTTTAGCTTCACGCGCGCGTTCAGGAAAGGCTTTTCCTGTTTGTGTAATGCAACTGGCTAATGAATTAACAAGTTTCTTTTTTAAAGCTTTATATCGGCCAGGATCAAGATCTCTTAATTTATCAATAGCGGTTTCAAAATTGCGCATATTAAGACGCCCCTGACACTTCAGTTGATTATTTGCATTACTCAATGCAACATCAAATAACGAAATCTCTTTTTGCTTTGCAGTTAATTTCTTATTATTGGTCTGCATCCTTTTTTGTCTGGCCAGCATATTAGCCTGATCCTTTTTAGCCTGCTGTGCCTGTTTATCCTTGTTTCTCTGAATAGCGAATGCTATATCCTTTATTTTAAGATCCAGTGCGTCATGATCATCTGTATATCGCCTGGCATTTTCAATTAAATGTTTCGCCTTCGTGTATTTATAACTGCTTGTCGCAACGGATATTTCTTTTAAGTACAATTTATAAATAAATGCTTTCTGATCATCTACCCAGGGGTCTTCGCCCTTTGTTAAGACCAGCAGGTCTGAAACGTCTTTCCAGGTTGAATCTTGCCAGGGGTCAGTAAAAGTCGGCTTTTCTAATAGTGATTTCAAATCTTCTTTATAAAAATCAATGCGTATTTTTAACTCCAGCTCAGTGCGTATATCAAATTCAGAATAAGGGTCTATTGGCCTTTCCTGAATAAACAAAAAATACCCTGTGATAACAACAGATAGTAATAAAGCAAACACGGTGGCTAGTCGATTTGTTGTTTTAAGACTGGGCGATATAGCTTCAATAAACTTTTCAACACTTTCAATTCTATCTTCACGCCTGAAAGAAATTGCTTTTTCAATTGCTTTCCATTGATACTTTTTTATATTAGAAATTCGTTTTGGTTTTAGTTTTTGTCTTTCCGCCTCATCAGCTGGAACCTTGTTATAAGGGTGAGAACCTGTAAATAATTCATAAGCTACACAACCAAGCGCATAAATATCATCACGTATATCAGGTTCTTCTCCTTCCAGCATTTCAAGGCTGGCATAGGCTGGGGTTAACGCGCCTAAATTACCCGCATCGAATACGGTTTTATCCTCTGGATTATCTTCCATGTGCTCAACCTGTGACACCGCACGTGCGATACCAAAATCAAATACTTTAGCCAGCCCTCTTTGGGTTACAAATACATTGCCCGGTTTAAAATCAGAATGAATGATTTTTTCTGCATGTGCATGAGACAGGGCAGAAGACATTCCTTTTATTATTTCCCATGCATCGTCAGTGGGTAGCCCGGTTGATTTATATTGCCTGATCAACTGATCTAGAGGATGACCATCCATAAATTCCATGGTCATAAAAACCGTATCTCCATCACGGTCGAAATCGAAAACATTCACGATATTAGGATGGGCGATTCGCTGGGATTTTCTTGATTCTCGCTGTAAAGAAATAAAGGCTTCAGGGTGTGCTTTAAATTCTTCACTTAAAACTTTTATGGCAACATAAGGGTCTCGATCCTGGGCTTCTACCTTAAGCAGATCTTTCGCTTTATATACTATACCCATACCACCCGCACCAATGACGCTCTCAAGTACAAAGCGTTCTTTTAAAATGCCATGCTCACCTACTTCTACAGACGAAGCTAAAAACTGCCCTGTAGATAATGATGGCTCCACCTGGCCTGGCATTTCACTGGTGTTAGCGGCCTGTGGAATTCGGGTTTTATCTTCAGGCGGTGTTACTACAGGTTTAAACCGGGTAACATCTGGCGCAGGATTTATATTTTTAGCGGGTGCGATTCTGGTTTTGTCTTCTGCTATATTAGTCTGTGCTTCAGGCACGGGTATGCGGGTTTTATCCGCTTGCGCCTGAGTGCGGCCCTGAAGCTCTGAAATTTCCTTTCTGGCAGCGGCTAATCGCGTTTTTTCCTCATCGGTATTCTGATTATCAGGTCTTTTTGAAGGTGCAATACGTGTTGGATCTTCAGAGCCTGGTACGTTTGATACGGGGGATTTAATTCTGGTTTTATCTGAGTCTTTATCACTCATATTGAATCACACTACTTCTGCTGTTACTTGATTTGAATATGCTGCATCGGGTTCGCCTTTTACCAGTATCACTGACACATTATCATTGGCACCATTATCCAGTGCTTTTTGAATTAATGAGTCTACCGCTTCTTTTAAAGGTAAGCTGGCTAATGCCTGAGCCATTTCTTCCATAGATACCATGTTGTAAAGGCCGTCACTGCAAAGCAAAAATGTGTCTCCCAGTTGAACACTGAATACATTTATATCAATATACACTTCCGGGCTTGCACCAATGGCCCGAGTAATGACATTTGAATCTGGATGAACTTCTGCTTCTTCGGGGGTTAAAAAACCTTGCTGAACGAGTTCTTCTACCTGGCTATGGTCACGAGATAATTGTATAAAATCACCATTTCGAAAACGATATAAACGAGAATCTCCTGCCCACAGACAAATACCCACATGGCCTTTTATGGCTAAACTTACAACGGTGCTACCCAGTGTTCGGCCATCGAGCATTATATCTGCATACTCAAGTATGCGGTGATTCACATCAATTAAACTGTCTTCAATACTATCTATAAATTCATTCAGTGATGATTTATTGGTAATCTCCTGTAGAGATTTTACGATCATATTGCTGGCAACATTACCCGCCTCATAACCACCCATACCATCAGCCACCGCCCACAGTTGTACCTCAGGTAGTGAAATAATTGAGTCTTCATTCACTTCTCTGACCATGCCCACATTGGTATCTTCTACTGAACTCCAACGAATAGGGCGTCTGATCGTTGTATCACTCATAAATCAGTTTCCAAAATTAAATTTGTTGTATATTGTATGGTATTTTCCAGTCACGCTGTTGCCACTGGCCATCCAGCATCGATGCTATGCCACCGATTGGGGGTAAACCCTGACAGCTAAATAACATAGGGCTAATTAATTGTGAGCCAGATGTTTGCCATAAACTAAAGCTGGATAAACCGGATGTTAAAACGGCATTAAGCATATAGGGTAATACCGTTTGCATATGGCCATTGGCAGAATTAAGGCCAAACAGCATTGGCCCCATTTCGCCTAAATTAAAAGTGGCCTGATAACTTTCAGAAGACAGTAATTCAATATCATTTACCGCAGCTATCAGTGCATCAGCATCAATACTGCCGTCTAAAGCAGATAGACATTGTGACTCCAGAGCATCAAACCATTCGTTGCTATCCAGCATAAACTTGACTGGATTTACACCAGAATCAAAGGGTTTTACCAGACTAATGGGAAAATATCGGCCCACTCTGTCTACACTTGGCATCATTAAGCCGGCCCACATATTGCTGTCAATAACGCCGGGAGACAGAACAAACCGCCAGATAGGGCTGGTTAAATATATGTCTAACCAGTCATCCCCCATCTGCTCCTGTGAACCTGCAATAAAATGCTGTAACCATTCATCCCAGGGTGTAATAAATGATGAATTTAAATTACGGAAAATAAAATCACCATATGCTGGCAATTTGCCATAAAGCCCTACTTTTAAATCAGAATTCATATCAATAGATCTCTAAATTGACCTTTAAATTGAAGCAGGACACCTGAAAGCGCCCAATAAATTTTGACTAAATGGATTATTGACGCTTTTAGCCTTAATCAAATATTTGATACTGTGTACATTCTGCCTCTTATTACCCGCCTGTTCTGCAACACTATAGGTGACCAGGTAAACATTAGATTTTCTGGTTTTTGTTATCTTTGATCTATCCTGCAACTTGAACCAGGCCCAGGGCCCATCAAAAGATTTTTCATAACGATCTTCATTAAGATCTTCAAAAACAATACGCACCCGTTTGTTTTCATCTTCACCAGACCAGTTTAAATCTTTCCAGAACTTAGGACCATGATTATAGCTTATACGCTGGCTGCCTACCTCAAGTAAAAAGCGGGCATCTTGTTTCTCCATGCGATAGGGTTTTAACTGAAAGGAAACACTGGGTACTTCCGGGTTCTTTCTAAAAAATACATTTTTAATTGTTTGCGCACGTCGAATCTGCTTCAGTGTAGATGTGCTTAAACCAAGTGAATAGTTATCGACAACCCGATTAGACCAGCCTTTTCGGGTATTCACAAAAGGCTTTACCAGCTCGGTATAAAATTTATCCATTGTACCCTGAGGTTTAAAAAACTCACTAAAATCAAATAGCGCCAGTTCATCGCTCGATGAACGCTTCAGCGGGTAACGTCCGGCCAAAGCCTGTGTATATGAGCTGTGAACCTGATTCTTCCATTCGCTATTCACATACCGGTGAGCAGAAGACAGTATTATTTTCCATGTTTCATCAGAAATTGATATCAACCAGCGCTTAACAGGGGCAGGTGTTTTCCTTGAAAAGCTACGCAATGATGTGATTGCATTCCCTGCACCGCTTAAATAACGCGCCCTGGCAATCTGATATGCCTGTTTATCAGGATCAGGAGCGACTGAAATTTCGCCGAGAAAATCCTGTAACTGCTGGATTTTCTGCACAATTGAGGTGATAGGTGCCGGCTTTTTAGAGCTTTCTCTCAACAGTACATTTAAATCTCTAAATTGCTGATCAACTTTAGTGCCTTTAAATTTATTGGCCATAAAACCGGTTACCGAGCCCATTTTTCCTTCACCATGATCATCATTCATATTCTGTAACAGTTGTGATGATAACTGGGTGTTATTTGCACTCACCTGTAAGATAGAAAGTAAGGGTGAATAAACCGGGTCAGTAAAACTGGCCAGCACTTCTGTAGCCTGTTTAATGCTCTTAAATTCAGAAATTTTTAGTGAACGGAAAACTTTTTTCCAGTTAGAAATATAATCCGCCATATACAGGCTTTTTACTCTTTCACTTATTTCGCTTAAATCTTCTTTAACGAAGTCCACTCTGGCATTTTCATCATCTGATAATACCCAGCGCTCATTAACAATGTCGGCTATGACAGCAGAGTCTGTGGACAGGTCAATATTGTCATAACCTTCTTTAGTGAACATATAGGGAACAAGTAACGAGCGTTCAGTAGACGGCGTTATAACATAAGCATCACGCACTGCTTCACCAAACATATTGAGCACATCGATTCTCTGGTTAAACTCAGGCTTAGTTCTAATGCGACTATAGATACGTTTATGAACCGGCACACGCATTAAAGTATTTCGTGTTTGCTTTACAATCCGGCTATTAAGCTGTGATGGTTTTAACTCGAGATTTAATAATGCCTCAAGATGTAATTCCAGTTCCTTGCGGCGTGATGCTTCACCCTGCATGTTTTGCGTCCAGTCTGTAATGAACCAGTCTGAGATTAGTTGCTTATCCATATAATCAGTTTTATTGAACATGAGATACGTTCTAAAGCTGCTGTATAAATCACCGCCCTGATGACCTTTCTGAATTTGCTTTTCCAGGTAATTAATAATGCGGGGTAAAAACAGTTCTTTTAACTGTGCTGCGTAGGCATTGTTTGCTGAATCATCAACATTACCATCATATAAACCCAAACTCGATAACCAGGGATGTTCATTCTGATCATAAACAATACTGGCTTTAGCTAATGAATTTAATGTAGGCAGAACAACTCTGATGTCTTTATTCCATGCACTAAGGCGTTTGTTTTCTGCATTGAACTCAGCAATATAAGTTTCAACCTCAGACATATATATATTATGCTGGCCAATACTACCTGCCCAAACCGTTAACAAACCGATAGTCAATAATGCAATACCCGCATAGGCAGAACGTTGCGCCCATTTTATTAATATTTCAAATTTACGGTTTGACCCCACCAGCTCAGATTCAGGAAAAATAACTTCGCGAAACAGATTACCTAAAAAGAAACTTTTACCCTGGCCCTGCTGTAGCTGAACGTTTTCCCGGCTAAAACCAAAGTTGGATGACACAGATGACATCATCCGATCAATGGGGGTACCGTCCTGAGTACCACTGGTGAAATAGATACCACGTAAATACGGTTGAAACTGAAATCTGTTTTTGACAAAAGTTTGTTTAACAAAACTATCAATAACCGATTTAAGGTTTTCAATCTGCTGTGGAAAACCCTGAATGGCTGCGCGTCGCTTTACATCACGCTCAGTATGTATGCGCGACAATTCTCTTGAATAAAGTCGTTCCAGCAGTTTCTGGTATTCAGAATCTAGATATTCAAAATCCGGGCTTTGTGTCGGTTTAGGTGCATTAGGCAGTGTAGTGCCCCAGACCTGCTCCCGCTCTTCTTTACTTAAATCTTCAAAATACTCACTGAAACCAGACACTAAATCGGCCTTGGTGAACATCAGGTAAATAGGAAAACGTATTTCGAGCTTTTCCATTAACTCATCAACACGGGTTCTTATGGTTTTTGCATGCAGTACCCGCTCTTCTTCTGTTTGCAGCAGAAGGTCGTGAATACTAATAGCAATGATGGCGCCGTTAATTGGGCGGCGACGTCTATTTTTCTTAAGTAATCGCAGAAAGCCTTCCCACGCATTACTGTCGACCACTTTATGGCTATCCTGAGTTGTGTAGCGGCCTGCCGTATCGATTAACACGGCTTCATTAGTAAACCACCAGTCACAGTTTCGAGTACCGCCAATGCCCTGTAATGCGCCTTTTCCAAACTGTTCTGCTAATGGAAAATCCAGGCTTGAGTTAACTAATGCGGTTGTTTTACCTGAGCCTGGCGGGCCGATAATGATATACCAGGGTAATTCATATAATGCCTTTTTACTGCCCTTACCTTTAAACTTTAATTTTTTAAGCGTTGATAAGGCTTCAGTGAATCGTTGATTCATCTGATGTATTTCTTCTGACGATTGATCTGATGATCCATCGAGCACTAATGATTCCTGATTTTCCTCTAAGTCACCGAGGAGTTCATCATTGTGCTTTTTATTCATCAGTTGAGTGCGTAAGTTATTCAGACCCCATAAAATAGCCAGAATAATAATAGCAACCAGCCGAGCAACGGCACTACCTAAAGGTGCTGTATTATCTTCACCAAACTTTATCATGGGCCCGATAAACCAGACAATAATTGAAAGTGCCAGTAAGCCGATAAGCGATATAACGACTGGATTTTTAAAAAATTCTATAATTTTTTTCATGTGTATTTAACTATTATTATTTTAATCTGAATATGCTGTTTGTTTAGATAAGATATTTATAACTAATTTATCTTTCAGGTGTTTTACGGGCAACAGTGCGCATGTCCGTAATTTCATCCAGCTGCTCAACAACCGGTGATGACGACTCATAAAGCCATACTCTAAAGCCTGAATAACTAAGAAACAGAATTGCGCCGACAATACTGGCGATAACCCACATTGGTATGTAGTTCGCCAGTGAATTTCTGCTTTTACCCAGACCCTGCCAGCTGGGTGACAGGGAGCGTTCATATTCTCCTCGCTGACGGCGTATAACGGTGAATAAATCATCACGCATTTGTTCTATCATATCCCGACCGCGGTGAATAACACGGTACTTGCCCTCGAAGCCCAGGCTTAATAATATATACATAAGCTCAAGAATATATAAATTTTCAGCTGGTTGCTCTTTCATGCGATCAAGAATAAGAAAAAACTTTTCTCCACCTGATGTCTCATTATGAAAAACACTTAATAAGGTTCTTTGCGGCCATGCGCTTTCACTACCCCAGGGCGTATTGAGCACTGCTTCATCAAGTGCCACACAGACTGCATAACGTGCAGATAATACGATCTCAGGCTTTATACCTGTTTCTTTAGCTTTGCTTTCAAAGGCTTTAATTTCACTGACCAGGCGTTGATACAAACCACCCACATCAGGATGTGAAACTGAGACACGGGTTTTTTCAAATACAGCAATCAGGGTAGAGGCAGCATTAACTAAGGGATTAAGCCCGCTTGTAGTATTAAAATAAGCGTTAGCAGAACCCTGCACTGGCTGCGCCTGCGACTGAGCCTGATAGGCTGGAGCGGCGGGTTGATGGGCTGCGGGTTGCTGAATTGGAGGCTGCTGAACCGGTGGCTGCAGTGGCTGCGCAGGGGGTTGCTGTGCACCACCCCGGCCGCCAGGCATTGGCCTGATTACGGTTCTATCTCCATCAACAGATGGCTGTTTAAAAACTGTCTTGTCAGATTCATCTGATGACATAAGTGCTCCGAATATAAATGCCTGAGGCATTTTCAAAAATAGCTCTATTTAAGAAACCACTGACCTAAGCAGAGGTGTCCTGATTTTAATCTGTTATAAAGTGACTGTCATGCTGATGACAGTGAATAATCTTTTAACGCAATCACCTACTGTCGAATTGCCCAGAACTCAATTTCAAGTCCCGGAAAATCACCACCAATATGCAATGCAAAACCGCCAGAGTGCTTTAACTCATTCCAGAAATCACTCTGCTTTTCCAGTTCAAAATAAGTATATCCAGAATGAAAAGGAATTTGGCGCGGTGCAACCGGCAGTGGCTTTATACCAATACCCGGCATAGCCGCATTTACTAATTGGCGGATTCGTTCAACAGGCCCAATTTTAATCTGCGCGGGTAAATGTGTACGCAATGCTTCTTCGGGTACATCTGCACGAACAGATAGTATAAACATCGCTGAACCAATAAGAGATCTATCGGGAATTTCTGCAACGCGTATGCCGTATTTTTTCTCAACCAGATTGAGTGAAACAGCCGTTTGCTCATAAACCATACTGAGGCAGTTTCTCAGCTCACTGATAACCGGAGTGAAGGTTGCCTGTAAATTATCATGCAGATAAACAGGAAATGTGGGGGTACGTTTATTTTTACTCACAAACGTGGAAAGCTCACCGATCATCTGCACTGATTCAGCAAAAAGATCGACCGGGTGCAAACCATTCATATTAGAAAGATGATTTGTCATGGGTTCTATTCGATTAATTAGCTGCAGCATCATATAGTCAGCAACTTCTGCTGTGCCACCTCGATTAGTATCAGCCAGGCGCCCGGCTATTGCTTCGCCTCTGTGATGCAGGAGGCCGATAACTTCGGTTAAATAACCCGCCAGTTTGGGCGATTTTTTACAATCCAGACAGGTTGCAATATAGTTATCATCAAGTAAAACATTTTTGTCTTCTCTTGATTCTGCAATACGAATCAGGCCAATACAGGCATAGCCACTTAGATCATCTGATTCCAGCATCAGCCGAAAACGCAGTTTGCCTACGTTCAGGGTAATATTATCTCCCGACTCATTAGACACATCACGGCTTTCCTGCTCGAAGCTGTAATATCGCGCCAGCCCCTGTGTGTTTTCCTGTTCTATTACATCAACAGCGCCGGGGCGTTTAACGGGTACGCACACATAGACAATGCTGTTATGGGTGTTTTCAGGCACTTCAAAAACCGGTGGCGGCTCATCAACATCCGGAAAACTAAAGGGGGTACCATCAGGAAAAACGCCCTTACCTTTAGTAACCGAAATTTTACCCAGAGTGAGTAACTGCTGGTCTATTTCAAAATCATGCATGCCCCAACCGTAAGCACCATATGCAGAGCATTTACCTTCTAACAGACGTTCAAAATAACGCTCCTGTTGCTGAAAATGCTGTGGATTCAGAAACATGCCTTCTGACCAGACAACTTTACTATTTAATGACATTCTTATTCGCCAATATTTTATTTATATACATGATTCAATAAAATTATTACCAGTAGCCCTGAAATCATGGTCAGGTTACTGGTAAATCATTCCCCGTTTATTCTTACATATCTGTAAGCCAGAACACTTTCATCCGGTTACTGTCATAATGGTTTCTTTACTTTATCAGCTGCTTTCTGGGTTTTATCCAGGCTGTCTTTTGACCCCTTAAAATCAAAGCCATCATCAACCTCTTCGTTAACTTTTTCGTCAAAAATCAGCCTGTTTCCAGACACCCGAATAACAACCGAATTTCTGAACACATTATTTGCAACAACAGGAATTATCAGTTTATATTTTGCACCTTTAAACTCCAGGAACTCGCCATAAAGTGCAACATAACGGGTTTTTTTGTCTAAAACAAAACGCTCTGTACGACTCTCGCCTGGTTTAAAATGTTTTATTTTATGAACTGTAATCATGTCAGCGCCCAGCACTTCTTTATCACGTTCATAAATTTCAATGAAGTCCGCTTTCTGCATCATTTTTCTGGCTTTTAATTCATACATTCGAATAAATAACGGCGATGCCTTACCCAGTTCATCCGGATTGATATCAGCATCTATTATATATTTAATCTGTAAATCAGTATCCAGGCCAAAATAGCCTCCTACTGTACCATTCATTGACTGACAGGCAGCAAGCCCCACTAAAAGCACTGCAATCACTGTTGCTTTAAAAAGTTGTAATTGTTTCATAAGAGCCCTATTAATTCGTTTTAATATTTTGTGTTTTTCTTGCAATCACCAGTTTTTGCAACTGGTCTTCATACGCCTGAACAAACTCATCACCAAACAGGTACTGAAAAGAGTTGTCGATATCGCCGACAAGCTCATTATAGTATTCGAGATATAATTCCCAGTTTTTAGCTTTTTGGCTGCTGGGAATTATGCCGCCCTTTTTCTGTTTGGCAAACCGCTGTTCCAGCAATATGGGATCAAATCTTTCAATAACGCCTTTAAAAGCGGCGCGAATACCGGCCAGTATAGCGACCTGATGCTCGGCTATGCCTTCAAAGCCTTCTTTAACGGCTTCAACTGGTTTTTTATACGCATTACCCTGCTTAATAAACATGTTTTCCAGTGCATCATCGACATTGGCCGAAAACTTAAGCGGATTATTCTCTACCGGCTGAATGGTGGTCACATTCATTCTGAATTCATTTTTAATCGAGCTGCGTGAACCTAATACCTGCATGAGCCCACTCACCATTTCTCTGACAACTTCGCCCACTATCATATTTATCTGCGCAATTTCAGCATCAACTAAATTCTTATTGTTCAGGCCCATTGCTTCAATCAGAGTGGTATCGACACTAACGTCCTTTTTAACACGCCGTTGCTGTGCGCTAATCTTCTGTTTTAATATGTCGAGCTCTGCCTGAATTCTTTTATTTTCCTGCTGTTGAGCCAGCAGAGCCTCTGAATTTTGCTTATCAGCCTGTCTGCTAGCAGGCTGGGGTACAGCCTGAGACGGAGCTGGCTGCGCTGCTACCGGCTTAGGTGCTACCGGCTTAGGTGCTACCGGCTTAGGTGCTACCGGCTTGGGTGCAACCGGCGGGGGTGTAGGCGCTACCGGTGGGGGTGTGGGTGCTACCGGAGGGGGTGCTGATGGCTGGGCCGGAGCCGACATTAAATCATCATCCCAGTCATCGGGTATGCCCCCGCCACCTTGCTCAGGCACTGAATTTGGCCATGAAACCTGCTGATTTAAAGGGTCTGCCTGATCTGAATGGCTAGGCCCTGCAAACGGGTCGCTTGCTGGGGATGCCTGAAACGGATCGGCTGAGCCCACAAAGCCCTGAGCCCCACCCTGAACTTTATCCAGTGCGGCTAAGGGATCGGTTTCTTCCGGGCTCGTACTAAACAGGGGGTCTGAGCTGGATACATGCCCACCACCAAATGGACTGGCATCATTATGCCCAAAGTTATCTCCGGGTAAAGGTGCAGTATAGATATCATCCCCTGAAGTTGTGGCAAACGGGTCGGAATGAGCGCCCTGCATTGCTGAATTAACACTAACTGAAAACTCATAATCACCTAATACAAACACATTTCCGTCATTCAGAGGCAATTTGGTGCCCTTACCCATAGGGTTGACGGAACCATTAAAGAAAGTGCCGTTGGTGCTCTGGTCGGTAAGATAAAACTGACCATTTTCACAACTAACACGGCAATGACAGGCGGATAAATAACGCTCAGGGTCATCTAGTACCCAGGCGTTATTTTTTCCACGGCCAATTGAGCCGCCCTGTTCATCGAAGGTTTTAGTGGGTTCTGTAATACTCACCGATTCCGGTGCTTTGGTAATGGTAACTTCTATTGGCATCTATAACATCGTCCTGACAATCAACTAAGCGGGTTATTATTTCTTCTCTATAAATCGTGATCGGGTAATTTGCAAAGCTCATCAATCAGCTTAGCCGGGTAAATCACATTCATTGCAAACCACCAATTGTAGCCTTTCTGGTGTTGAACACCAGCGCAACCCTTAAATAGTACCCATAGATCGTCGATCTTCCAAGTATATGGCGATATTTCTTAATAATTTATTTAACTTAGTCCGTTAAATGGTCTCTTAGCTTTACATCAGCAATTCAATACTTTATAACTATACTGCTTAGACGCGCTAGCAAACCCTGCATATCAGACTTTGCTAATGCACGGGTGGAAATATAACACGAAGGAATAATTATAAAATGGCGTCAGATCAAATCATACCACTGGATAGTTTGTTACAACCGATATCTGAGGATAACCCGGTTGGTGACGATATTCGTGATGACCCTTCCCCTACATCGCTCTACTACTCGATAAAAGACGCGCGCAGCGCTGCTCGTGCTGCTGAACGCAACAATATGTTCGATAGCAACAACAGTGAGGCCGATGATCAATGGCGCAAAATTATCGATTTAGCGCCTGATATTTTACAGAATAACGCCAAAGACCTCGAAGTTGCCAGCTGGTACACAGAAGCATTAATACGCCATTACGGCTTTCAGGGGCTAAGAGATGGCTTCAAGCTCATTCTTGGTCTGGTAGACCAGTACTGGGATGGCCTCTACCCGTTACCGGATGAAGACGGTGTTGAAACACGTGTAGCATCACTCACCGGCTTAAATGGCGAAGGCGCCGAAGGCGTTTTAATCGCACCTATCCGCAGTGTATCTATCACTGAAGGTTATGAACCCGGCCCATTCAGCTTCTGGAAATACCAGCAGGCGCTGGAAGTAGAAAAAATAATCGATGAAGAAGCCAGGGCAGATAAAGCCTCTAAATTAGGCTTTAGCAGTGATGATGTCGACCTTGCCGTGTCTGAATCCAGCGAAGCATTCTATGTAAATATTCGTGATGATGTCAGTATATCCATCGATACATATAAACAGATTGGCAGTATGCTAGACGAATATTGCGGCATTAATGACGCCCCCCCTATCAGCAATATTATTAATATTCTTGAAGACTGTCTGGGTGCAATTAATCATATCGGCAAGTACAAAATGCCGTCAGAAGACGAAGATGACTCTGCGGATGGCGCAGAAAACGCATCTTCTGGTGCAGCAGGATCATCAGCTCAAAGTTCTGGCCCGGTTAAAAACCGCGACGATGCGTTTAAGAAACTCACCGAAATTTCAGAGTATTTTCGTAAAACAGAGCCCCATTCGCCAATTTCATATATACTTAAACGAGCCGTAAAATGGGGCGATATGCCATTGGATGACCTGATGAGGGAACTCATACCTGATTCTTCTGCAAGAGACTTCTACGGTTCTTTAACAGGTGTTAAATCAGAAGACGATTCATAATAAATTTTTACTTTTAAAGAGGACTAAGCTATGTCTGAAAGTATTCATGACAAGTTAAAACGTGTAAGAAAGCCCCGTGTTCATATTACCTATGATGTAGAAACAAATGGAGCCGTGCAAAACAAAGAAATCCCGTTCGTAATGGGAGTAATGGGTGATTATTCCGGTGATAATACCGAAACTAAAAAAGCCCTGAAAGATCGCAAGTTTTCACAGGTTGATCGCGATAACTTCAATGAGGTCATGAATAATGTCGCCCCCCAGGTGAATATGAAAGTTGAAAACACCCTGGAAGGTGATGGCAGCGAGATGTCGGTTGAGCTTGGCTTTAAAAACATGGAAGACTTTGAACCACAGAATATTGTAGAAAAAGTTGACCCCCTTAAAAAACTGATGGAAACGCGCAACAAACTACGTGACCTGCTAACCAAGGCTGATCGCTCTGAAGATCTGGAAAATTTACTGGAAGAAGTTTTGAGCAACTCAGATGCTCTTAGCTCTTTACAGGGTGAGCTAGGCACAGATGACGACAAAGAAGGTGACAAGAAATGAGCAAAACTGAAAATCAATCGCAGGGCCAGGAAGCAGAAGCACAGGAAGAAGTCAGTTTTCTTGAACAGGCTATTTCTGCAACCAAACAAACTTCACGTGATGAAACTGAAGAACTGCTTAAAACCCTAACTAAAGGCGCTATGGATGGCACAGTCAAATGGGATAAAAACCTGACTGTGACTATTAATAGTGCCATTGCTGCTATTGATGAAGTTATGTCGATACAGCTATCCGCTATTATGCAAAATGAAAAGTTTCAGAAACTGGAAGGCTCATGGCGTGGTTTGAACCACCTTGTGATGAATTCTGAAACCAGCACCGATTTAAAAATTCGCGTGCTCAATATAAGCAAAAAAGAATTGACCAAAGATCTTGAAAAAGCAGTTGAATTTGATCAGAGTCAAATCTTCAAGAAAATTTATGAAAGTGAATTTGGCACCGCCGGTGGTGAACCTTATGCCGCTTTAATCGGTGACTTCGAATTCTCTGGTCATCCAGATGATTTAGATATGCTGATGAACATGTCGAATGTTGCAGCCGCTGGTTTCTGCCCATTCATCTCGGCGGCCGATCCAAAAATGTTTGGTTTTGACAGCTTCACAGAATTATCAAAACCTCGTGATTTAGAAAAAATATTTGATTCAGCAGAATACATTAAATGGCGCAGTTTCCGTGACAGCGAAGATTCACGCTTTGTTACCTTAACTATGCCTCGTGTTTTAGCCCGCCTGCCTTATGGTAGTGACACCAAACCGGTAGAAGCCTTCAATTTTGAAGAGGCCACATTAGATTCAGTGGGTCGCCAGTTAGAAAGTGGTCATGATGAATACTGCTGGATGAATGCAGCTTATGCCATGGGTACTACACTCACTAAATCCTATGCCGAATATGGCTGGTGCACCAGTATTCGTGGTGCTGAGGGTGGCGGTAAAGTTGAAGGTCTGCCGAGTCATACATTTGTGAGTGATGATGGTGACACCGACCAGAAATGCCCAACAGAAATTGGCATTACAGACCGCCGCGAAGCAGAGCTAAGCAAGCTTGGCTTCCTGCCATTATGCCATTATAAAAACACTGACTACGCGGTATTCTTTGGTGGCCAAACCACCCAGAAACCCAAGAAGTTTGATGACCCGGCTGCAACCGCGAATTCAGAAATTTCAGCACGCCTGCCATACATAATGGCAACCTCACGTATTGCTCATTTCCTCAAAGTCATGGCGCGTGACAAAATTGGTTCCTTTATGGAAGCCAGTGATGCAGAAGAATGGCTGAACCGCTGGATCTCTGGTTACGTAAATGCAAGCCCTGGTGCCAGCGCGGAAATGAAAGCCCGCTTCCCACTTGCAGAAGCCACGATTGAAGTAAAAGAAGTTCCTGGTCAGCCAGGTGTATACAGTGCAGTTGCCTGGATGCGCCCCTGGTTACAGATGGAAGAACTTAGCGCTTCAATGCGAATGGTTGCCAGCATTCCTAAAGCAGGTTAATGCGGCGCACTGTTAGTGAATAAAAAGAAACCGTATCTAATGTAGATGCGGTTTCTTTTTTATTTTATCTGTCATCCTGCTATTTAAGCTCCTTCACAATCACCCAGCCAGATAACAATAACCGAGCAAGTAAATGTCCAGGGATAAACAGACAGACTCAAACTTCAATATAGACAGCCTCTGCTCAAGGCCATCCTATATCACCAGTATTCAGCAGTTTTTAGATGAAATAGATGGTTTAAAAGCACTCAGCTACTGGCTCACAGAATTTACTCCTGCCAGAGAATTAAAAAACCCGGAAGACATTATTGATGCCTTACACCGCTCAATTGCCGACATAGATCACATGATCAATGATCAGGTTAATGTCATTATTCACCAGCCACAGTTTCAAAAGCTGGAAGCCTCATGGCGAGGACTATGGTATTTAGCCGTGCAGGCTGATGGTACTAAAAATATAAAAATTAAAGTTCTGGATGTAACCTGGGGAGAACTTGCCAGAGACATGTCCCGCTCCCTGGAGTTTGATCAAAGCCAGCTATTTCAAAAAGTCTACAATGAAGAATATGGCACTCCTGGCGGTGAACCTTATGGCGTTTTAATTGGTGACTATGAAATAAGCCATAAACCATCAAAAACACACAAGCATGATGATATAGCGACACTCAATGGCATTGCCCAGGTAGCGACTGCTTCATTTTCTCCTTTTATAGCGGCGGCATCTCCCGAACTTTTTGGTCTGGATGATTACTCTACACTCGGCCACCCGGTAAATTTACACAGTATTTTTGCACAGAAAGAATATATAAAATGGCGTGCATTCAGAGATAAAACAGACTCACAGTTCGTTGGTTTAACCATGCCACATATTTTAATGCGCCTGCCCTACCGTAAAACACCGGGCAGCTATAAAGGTATGTTTTTCTGCGAACAATCGTCTACCCGGGGCCGGGAAAACTATTGCTGGGGAAATGCGGCTTATGCATTTGCGGCCATTATGATTCGTGAATTTGCAAATGTAGGCTGGTTTGGACATATTCGAGGCGTACCCAGAAACCAGATAGGGGGTGGCCTTTTAACCAATCTGCCCTGTGATGCATTTGATACAGATGCGGAAGACATTGCCATTAAACCCGTAACAGATGTCATTATCACAGATATTAAAGAGCGTGAATTAAGTGAGCTGGGCCTGATTCCTCTATGTCAGTGTTATGACACACCCTTTTCTGCGTTTTATGGAAATCAGTCATTACGTAAACCCGCAAGACAGTCTAACCGCGAAGGCGAAGTTAATGCACGCCTTTCTGCCATGCTACAGCATGTACTATGTGGCGCAAGAATAGCGCATTACATAAAAGTGATGATTAGAGACAAGGTGGGCTCGTTTACAACCGCCGAAGAATGTGAAGATTTTTTACGTGACTGGCTGTATAAATACACCACAGGCAGAGAAGATCTGGAATGGGAGGAACAGGCACGTTATCCCTTACGCGAAGCTGCGGTAAAAGTAAAAGAACACCCTGAAAAACCGGGTAGTTATGCCTGTGTTATTCACTTACGTCCCCATTATCAACTGGATAATATGGTATCAGAACTGGAACTGGTGACTGAGCTGGCTCAGCCTGCTTAATTTATATAAAGTACTTCGCATAAAGCACTTAACTAATATAAAATTATACTGCTGTCATGCCTGCTAAGTCAGGAATATTTAGCAAGCGGAGCAGCTGTTATGAAATTACTAATATTTTGACTGGAAATAAATGGCAAGAGTAGACAAAAAAAAGAAACTACGACCCTCCATACTGGATCGCTTAATAGATAACGACCCAAATAATAACGTGGAAGTAGATCCAGATCAGCACCAGAAATTAAAAGAGCTACGTAGCAGTGTGCGTCGTGATCTGGAAAACTTACTCAATACCCGTTTTAGAATGATAGAACCCGACAGTGAATATAAGGAAATTCAGCATTCATTACTAAACTACGGCCTGCCGGATCTGGCCACTGTTAATATTTCAGACAATGAAAAACGCAAACTATTTATTGAAAGACTGGAACTAATACTCATAGAATTTGAACCCAGGTTCAAATCTGTAAAAGTAAATTATATGGAAAACTCAGACTCACTAGACCGCACCTTAAGATTTAGAATTGATGCCATACTCTATGCAGACCCTTCGCCTGAAGTTGTAGTATTCGACTCAATTCTTGAGCCAGTTACGCGCACCGTTAATGTAGAGGAAACCAGTCATGGCTGATGAATTACTCCCCTACTATGAAAAAGAGCTGGCCTACATTCGCCAGATGGGTTCAGAGTTCGCCTCAGAGCACCCTAAAATTGCGGGACGCCTGGGCATCAATGCAGAAACCATTGAAGACCCGCATGTATCACGTTTAATAGAAAGTTTTGCTTATTTAAATGCACGCATTCAGCACAAACTCGACGATGACTTTCCTGAGTTAAGCGATGCTTTATTAGAAGTATTATTCCCCCACTACCAACGCCCTATACCCTCTATGAGCGTTGTGCAATTTGTAGCAGATGAAGAAAAACTGGAAGCCACCTATAAGCTACCCAAAAACACATTACTTGAAACAGAACAGTTTGGCGGTGAAACCTGCCGCTTTTCTGCCATTTACGAAACCCAGTTACATCCCTTTAAACTAACCGAAGCGACTTTATTAGGCCGCCCCTTTACAACACCCGGCTCACAAAACTTAAAAGGCTGTGGTGGTGTATTAAAATTATCACTGCAAACATTTAATGATGAGATTACTTTTTCAGAAATCAGACCCGAGCGTATTCGTTTTTATCTGAAGGGACAACCACAACATATAAATCCTTTATATGAACTGTTGCTTAATAATTGCCAGGCCGTGGTTATGGCTACTTCTGAAACCGATGCCAGCCCTGTTAAATTACCACCCAGTATTATTAAACCTGTCGGTTTTACAGTTGATGAAGGTTTATTACCCTATCCTGATTCATCATTTATGGGTTATAGATTACTTACAGAATATTTCGCCTTCCCGGAAAAATTCATGTTTATTGAATTAGAAGGCTTTGCAGATAAAATTGCTGACAGCGCAGAAGGAACACTGGAGTTTTATATTTATCTGGAAAAATCCGATGTTGAGCTCGAACACAATATTTCTGTTGATACATTTCAGACAGGCTGCTGTCCTGCTGTAAACCTGTTTGAACATAGAACCGACCCGATAAAACTCGATCATACAACAACAGAATATCAGATCATTCCAGATGCAAGGCGGCCAATAGGTTATGAGGTTTATGCTGTAAATAAAGTAACTGCATCAACACCTGCCGGAGACAAAGAAGAGTACCTGCCTCTTTATGGCACCAACCACGAGAATCAGGATACTGAAAATCACGCTTACTGGTTTGCGCAGCGGCGTGCTGCAAAAATGGGTACTTATTTACGTGATGAAGGTAGCGATGTTTTTCTGAGCCTGGTCGATTTATATTTCAACCCGAATAACCCTGATGATCGCACCTTATCAATCACCTCAACCTGTAGCAACAGAGACCAGCCCTCCAAGCTGCCATTCTCATCAAATCAACCAAAGTTACAGTGTGTAGATAGTGCGCCGCCCTGTGAGCTAATACGCTGTGTTACGCAACCCAGCACCACGGTAAGACCCTCTATGAGAAACAACGCCCGTTGGCGTTTAATTTCTCATTTAAGCCTGAACCACTTATCTATAACCGGTAGAGATGATGCAACCAGTGCATTAAAAGAAATATTACGTTTATATGATTTTAAGGAGTCATCAATAAATCGTGCACAGATTGAATCTATTACCCAGGTTAACACCCGATCAATTAGTGCGCCATTAACCATTGATGGCCGAGCCACATTATGCAGAGGCATAGAAATAGAAATAGAGTTAGATGATTCACAACTAACCGGCAGTAGTAGTTATCTGTTTGCCACAATACTAGAACATTTCTTTGCACTCTATTGTTCATTAAATTCATTTACTCGTGTTTTAGTTAAATTAAAAAGTAAAGAAGGTTACCTTAAAAAATGTCCACCAAGGGCTGGCGAAAAAATACTTCTATAACACGTAAGGTGACAGAAGCACCTTACGAATTTCAGTTTCTACAGGCGGTACGTCTGTTGGAACGTTCAACCCTGTTCGAAAAAGAAAGTTCAAAATCAAATATCGCCAGCAATCCGGTCGCCTGCTTTACACCCCCAACTAGCGAATCTTTACGTTTTAAAACGAATCAGTCTTTAGCTTTTCCATCATCTGAAATAGACAGCATTCAACGCATAGATAAAAATGCAGGCTCTTCGCAATGGCAGATGGTGGTAAACATAATGGGTTTAACCGGCGCAATGGGTGTTTTACCCTTTCATTATACTGAACTGATACTCAAGCGGCAAAAACAAAAAGATGAAACCATGGACCATTTCTTTGATTTATTTAATCATAGAACCCTGTCCCTGTTTTTTCAGGCATCGGTTAAATATAACCTGCCGCTTCACTATGAACGAAATAAGTTACATAATTCACAGAAAAACCAGCATGAACCCCAGACCAGAGCCCTGTTATCATTAATAGGCATGGGAACAGCTGGCTTAGCTAACCGCCTCTACACCAGTGATGAATCGCTGATATATTATAGCGGCCTGTTAAGCCAGAAAGTGAGAACATCTACAGGCTTAAAACAAATGCTCCGTTCACACTTTAATATTCCGGTGGAAATTGATCAGTTCATAGGCCAGTGGCAGGATTTAATTGATGATGTGCGCACAAAATTACCCGAATTCAATAATCCCACTGGCAGAAATATCTGTTTAGGCCGCTCTGCCATGCTTGGAAAAAAAGGCTGGTTTGCTCAGGGTAGAATACACATTATTCTCGGCCCATTAAACAAACAGCAACTACAGACATTTGCACCTGGCACCCATGCTTTAAAAGCACTAAATGAACTGGTAAGAATGTATGTGGGTATGGAAAATGACTACGAATTTATTATACGTATTAAAAGAAGTGATATCCCTGAAAAAATACAGCTAGGTAAAAAAGAACCCGCTATTATGGGCTGGAACACCTGGTTATCTAATAAACCTGCCGACTTTGAAGATAAAAACAGGACTATAGATATTTCTGTTTCGGCGAGTAGACTGGGGTAAATACACAGCGTGTTTTGTAACACAGGGAAAATTAATCAGAGGTTCCCTGGCCCTAAAAGGGTACATAAAAGCTAACAAACACGTCGTCATTCCTGCGTGCTTTTAGCGGGAATCCAGTGACTTCGAACAACGCAAAGACACAGGACCCCCGACAAAAACGTTCTGGGATGACAGACATTTTCAGGCAATAGCCTAAAACCTGTTGCAAGCCCAAAGGATGTGGTTATTATTTTTAATAAACGCCCGAATTAATACATTAAAACGCAATTTAGCACACAAAATATTTAGATAACAGAGCGAAGGAAACCATTATGATTACAATTGACCTAAAATCATTGGTAGGAAAACAAAATGACTCATGCCGCACAGCACTCGAAGGTGCTGCAGGAATCTGCATGGCACGTACCCATTACAATATTGAAATTGAACACTGGCTTATAAAGTTACTTGAATTACCTGATAGCGATATCTCTGCTCTGCTGGAAAAATTTGAAATAAATCCCGGTAAGTTAATGGCCGATTTAAATAAAGAGCTGGATAAATTCAAATCCGGCAACACCCGGGCACCCGCATTATCTCCAACCGTTGTAGATCTGGCTAAAAATGCCTGGATGTTAGCCTCAGTTGAATACAGCCATCCGCAGGCCACTTCGGCTCACGTACTCGCGGCATTAATGCTCGATGAAAACCTGCGTCGTTCTACTGAAATATCTTCTGGCGAGCTTAAGAAAATTGCGCCGGAATCCCTGCGTGCGGTTTTGCCGAGCATTGTTGGCAGCACATCTGAATCTGTTAGTGCGGCAGTCGGTGACACAAGTATTTCTGCAGGTGGTGTTCCAAGCGGCCCAACAAGTACACCCTCACTCGATAAATTTACGGTCAATCTTACCGACGATGCTAAAAATGGAAAGATTGATGCGATATTAGGGCGTGATGAAGAAGTCAGACAAATCATCGATATTTTAACGCGTCGTCGCCAGAATAATCCCATTCTCACCGGAGAGGCCGGTGTAGGCAAAACCGCCGTAGTTGAAGGTTTTGCATTGCGCATTGCATCCGGCGATGTGCCCGATATCTTAAAAGGCGTTTCAGTGCGCAGCCTCGACCTTGGCCTGTTACAGGCGGGAGCCAGCGTTAAAGGTGAATTTGAGAACAGGCTTAAGTCTGTTATTGCAGAAGTAAAAGCCTCCCCGGAACCTATTATTATGTTTATCGATGAAGCCCATACTTTAATTGGCGCTGGCGGTAAAGAAGGCCAGGGAGATGCAGCTAACTTATTAAAACCTGCCCTGGCTCGTGGTGAATTACGCACCATTGCAGCCACAACATGGGCAGAGTACAAAAAATATTTTGAGCGTGACCCTGCCCTGACACGTCGTTTCCAGGTGGTTAAAATTGAAGAGCCTGATGAAACAAAAGCCATTAATATGATGCGTTCTATTTCAGTTATGCTTGCCAGCCATCACGGCGTGCGCATTATGGATGAAGCAATTATTGACTCGGTTAAATTATCCAGTCGTTATATTACCGCACGCCAGCTGCCCGATAAATCAGTTAGTTTATTAGACACAGCCTGCGCCAGAGTTTCATTAAGCCAGAGCACAACCCCGGCTGCCATTGAAGATACACGCCGGCAGATTACCCAGCATGAATCCAATATCACTTCATTAGAGCGGGAAAATGCCACACTTGGTAATTGTGATGAGCGGATTGCAGAAATTAATGCCGAAAAAGAACAGCTGGAAAAAAACCTTGAAACTCAGAATACTCAATGGCAAAAAGAAACGAAGATAGTAAATAAAATTCATCAGCTACAGGGGAAAATTGAGGATGACTTCCATGCCCATAATTTATCTGAGAAAGAATTAAAAGAAGAAAATGCACCTCAAAAGCTGGCTGACGCAGAACGAGAAACCATAAAAGCAGATCTGCATAAAATGATGAATGAGCTAACCGAATTACAGGGTGAAAACCCGCTCATACAGGTTAATGTTGATAGTCAGGCGATTGCTGAAGTGGTTGCCAACTGGACAGGTATTCCTGTTGGTAAAATGGTATCCGATGAAATCAATAATATTCTCGACCTTACAAATGTACTGGGGCAACGGGTTATTGGACAGAAGCATGGCCTCGAAGCCATAGCTCAGGCCATTCGCACATCTCGCGCCGGCTTAACCGACCCCCGTAAACCCATTGGCGTGTTCTTTTTAGTCGGTTCAAGCGGTGTAGGTAAAACTGAAACTGCTCTTGCCCTTGCTGATTTACTCTATGGCGGTGAGCAAAATATTACCACCATTAATATGTCAGAATTTAAAGAAGAGCATAAAGTTTCTATGTTGTTGGGTTCACCCCCGGGCTATGTTGGCTTCGGTGAAGGTGGGGTTTTAACCGAAGCGGTACGTAAAAAACCTTACAGTGTTATTTTATTAGATGAAATGGAAAAGGCCCACCCGGGTGTGCAGGATATTTTCTATAATCTATTAGACAAAGGCACCATAAGAGATGGCGAAGGCCGGGATATCGATTTCCGCAACACGGTTATTATTATGACTTCTAATGCGGGAGAAGAGCATATTCGTGCTCTTTGTGCAGCCGGCGATGAACTACCTGAGCCAGATGTATTACTGGATAATTTCCGTCCGCAGCTACTGCAATACTTCAAACCCGCATTCCTCGGCAGAACAACCGTGATACCTTATTACCCTCTAAGTGATGACGATTTAATGAAAATCTGCAAAATTAATATGAATCGCATCGACAAACGCATTAAAGATCATTACGGAGCTGAATTTAGCTACGATGAAGACCTGATACTGCATGTCGTCGCCAGAAGTCAGGAAGTCGATACCGGGGCCAGAAATATCGAAAGTATCTTAACTCGCACCATGCTGCCAGAAATGGCATCCGAGTGCCTGACCCGTATCGCCAGTAATGAACCAATCAATAAAATTCATGTATCTGTCGATGATGATGGTAAATTTGGCTATCAGATAAATTAAGCCGGCAAATCTCTGTCACTATTTGATCAGAGGTTCTACTTTAGTGCAGTCTGGGTGAATTCAGACTGTAGCTAAAAACCATGTTTTCCTGCAATTCACACAGGCAACATCATCATTAATTATTGCTTTACCAAAACTTTCATACTGCGCAGACCAGACCACGCTAATTCCATTTTTCATTAACTAAGATTTAGCTCGAGTATGCTTACACCGATGTCAGCATAATATCCGCGCATTTGTTTAAACATAAAGGGCTTTGACCCATTTAACTGTTGACCCCTTTAACTGATATTGTAATCCCTCTAAAAAATAGACGATGCTCATTCGAAACTGGAAGCCTGCCCTGAATTGGTTTATGATTGAGTTTGAAGAACGTTTAACTGATTATATTTAACCATGACAGTTACACAGAATTATTTACAGCGTCCTAATTTAATATTCCACCTATTTGGCTAATAATGAAAAGACCTGATACTATTATTTAGGAGTTAGTACAAGATCTTTTATAACAGTATACTCTTTAGTACTTTTCCCTAGAGTATAAGTAAATATAAATTGACTTGTCATTTTATCATTTGGTGTATCTGTAGTGAAGCCCCAAACTTTCTCAAATGATATTGATTTACCTCGAGCCAGTGTCCTGCTATTTTTCCATGGCCATTTATTTACAATATCACCTAAACCACTCGTTTGTTTGTTACCTAAGCTTTTAAAAATAACACTTTTCATATGTAATGATTTACGATAGCCATTCGTTAGCTTTATAGCAAATTTAGAGTAATCATATATCTTGATTCCATCGACCTTAGTAGTCTTTTTTACATGATATACAGGTGATTTTGGATTAAAAGCAACTTTTAATTTCGAACCTGCATTGGCTGTGCTTTGTTGTTGAAATATCAATAAAATTAATACAGATAACATAAATTTAATTTTTTTCATAAATGCTCACTTATATTTTGGTTTTAAAATTTTAGTTAACTGACTTTTTGTACAGATTTATTATACTATTTGTATAGTCTGTCCAAATAATTGCATCATTACTTATAAACATACGCTGCCTCAGTTTTCCTATGACTTTCGGTAACTTTTCTTCTCCAGGTCCTGCTCCAACAACAATATAGGTTTTGCCATCATAAGCAATTGAGGTATAAAAATCTGGTTGTCCTGTTGACGTAAATGACCAGTCATAACCATCTTTGCTTTTTGCTACTGTTCCACAGTTACCTACTGCAATAAATTGTTTACCATCCCATATTGCATCGTATAAATCTGCCTCTGTATTCAATTTTTGAACTTTCCAGGTTTTGCCTTGATCACTGCTTGTTGAAATATATCCAAAATCACCAACTGATACAAAAACAGAGTCATTTTGAATCAAAGTTTGAGCATAGCCATGCGGTTGTTTTTCTCCACCAAGATATTCCCAATCGATAACATTATCACTTACATATACACCTTTGCTTCTAGTTAGTAGGTAAAATTTATTATCAAATACCATCATATCTCTTGAGGATGGCATTAATCTACCTTTTTTTAAATTGTATATATCATCTCCATAAAAAAAATATTCATCTTTATAAGTTTCATTCTTATCCAAAGAAAACATACCTCTTTTATTATACGGCACCCCCCAATACTCCATTCTCAGAAGCATATTTTGTTTGGAAAAATCTAAAAACAAATGGATATCATGAAAAAAAACTTCATCTATATGGTAATTCCCCCCACCCATTAATGATACATCGATCATGCTCCAATTTATCAAGTCATCACTAATATATATTTCATGTGATGCGCTAGTAACAAAGTATTTTTCACCATTCCATGAAATTGAATTTAGACCATACTCATCAATATCATTTAGCAACCAGGCTTTTCCATCTCTACTTGATAAAATATATCCATTACTATCAACTATTCTAAAATAACCATTTATAAATTTAACATCATTAAACACACCCAAATGGGTCAAACTATTTTTTATCGGTTTAAAGCAACCTGTATTTACATCTTCAGACCTAACATTAAAAACCCATGCACAAATAATTACATAAACGAGCCAAAAGAACCTCCTCATAACTCATCCCCCACAAAACAAATCAGGGTCATAGTCTTTATCCAATTCTTTCAAAATATCATCTAAAAGCTTGCTTGGGTCATCATTTTTACCATCTCCATCGCTATCAGTATCAGGGTTTTTATCTCGAGTAACAGTAGCTACTTGATCACCATTATCACACGTACATGTAAACGTCATCTCTCCTCCCCCATCTCCACGTGTTCCATCCTGTCCTCCGGTTATATTCCAGTTTCCATTCAGACCAAATAGGTCTATCCAGTAAAGCGGATTATTGAAAACGTAAATATATGTATTTATGCCGCCTCTAAGCCCAATAGGATCACTGATGATAAAGCGCCCAAGACTTGAAGAATAATACCTAAATCTATTATAACTAAGCCCGGATTCTAAATCCAGATACTGCCCAGGCAGACGATGTAAACACAACCGTCGTGCCATTACCATCCACATCATCATTAACAACTGCTTTACCAAAACTTTCATACTGCGCAGACCAGACTATTGACTTACTACTATTTATTAACAGTCTCGGCGCTTCAAGATGATCTTTAAACACATCATAAATACCATTGACATCGGCAACTTGTATCGGTGTAAAACTGTTTGGTAAATAAGCATAACGTATTTGTTGTAGACCGCTGTTATTATATTCGGTTAACAGTTTATTTCTGTCCCATAAAAACCAGGTGGTTGTCCCATTCACTGTTTTATTTAACCGTTTACCAAATGGGTCGTATAAATAACTGGCTGTTGTTCCGGTTTTAGTGAAATTTGTTAATCGATTAATGTGGTTGTAGGTATATGTTTCACCATTGGCATTGGATGTCATATTTCCATCATTATCAAACACGTAACTTGTTATTCCCGGTGATGCTGTTATGCGATTATTGCTGTCATAATTATATAGTGCGGCATCTACAGGATCTTCTCGGTTTCCTACCCTGTCATAAGCATAGTTTTCTGCAGTCAAGCCACTTGCTGCTGGATGTATCGCCTGTGTCAGCTCATCTAAGCCGTTATAGTTATAATCATGTAAACCGATACTGTCTGTTATAGTATCCACATTGTTGGCAGCGTCATAGATGTAATCCAGCCTTTCTAGCTGTATGGTACCATCCATTTGGGTAATATCTTTTACTGGTCCATTGGTTTCATAGTTGTAGTCAGTAATAATTCCAGTTGGGCTTGTGAGCTGCTTTAATTTTCTGCCCCCTTTAACTCTTTAACTTGACCCCTTTAACTTTTTATGGCATGTGCCATGGAAAGACGTGGCCCCGTTATCAGTTATGCTTTATAAGAGATCGGGCTTTGGTTAGGGTGCGGGCACTATTTCCCGCACTTATGCGTGAATTAACACCAGCCTTTTTAGGCTCACGTTTCTTCCCCTCCGGTTCCAGAAGGGTCTCGGCCATTGCTCTCTGGCTTATGGTTAAATGCCGGTTTTTTCATATAACAGAAAAAAGGAATGAAGTCTTCTGTGTAAGGGGGCTTTTTGCGGGACTGGCTGGGCTGATGCACAAAACCGTAAGAAGCTCTTGCCCTGGAATGCTAGAATCTGGCATCTCAGAACAATATAGCGGGTTCTTTCTGGAATGTGGCCTTATGCCTTGTTAATCATCACGTTCATAACAGCCCTGTATGCAACGTTCCCAGAGTGGGCGGGGCTTATGGGGCTGATACTGCTATCTATTATCAAATAGACAACTATTCATTAGCAAAGCCAGGTTATTTTTCATATACTCACTATATGGATAAGATATGTGAAACAACTATTAATATACTTGGCTTTTTTGATAAAGAGGAAAATATCTGGTCGGCTGTCGCGCTTGAACTTGATTTATGGGGTTACGGTGACACTAAAGATGAATCGCTTAAGGAGATAATAGAAGCCATTCAGGCACAAATAGGGTTTTCGGAATTTAAAAATAACCCTGACTTACTATTACACCCAGCACCAGCCATGTATTTTCACATGTATGCACAAGCACAGAATGAAGCGCTACAGGCTGGTGTGTATCATAATGCAATAGAAAGAGATACTTTTGCAGCTGGCATCCCTTTTCCAACTGATTCGAATAGTCGCTACGCAGTAGCTTAAATTCAGTGCCTAAAACTTTTTCGTTTAATGAATTAATTAAACTTTTACAGAAGCACGATAACCGCTTTGAAATATATTTAGACAAAGGAAAAGGTAGTCACCGGATGCTTTTCCATCCAGACATAAATGGGCGGAGTGAATCTTACCCGTTGAAATTCCACGGAAAAAAAACAGAAGTCCGCATAGGTCATTTAACAGCTATCATTCGCCGTTTTGATTTGCCTAAAAAAATATTTAGATAATCTTAAGCCACTTCTGCCAGTTGCTGCCACCTCGATGATTGCTTGATGCTGATGCCCATACGGTTAATCTCTGTTAGACCTGCCAGCAAGCGGGTACGTGATGATTATCACAGCATTATGTGAGGTGAATACTATGAAAGAAACATTTAAGCATTCCGATGGTAGTGACATCATAGTGAATGAAAAGGACTATGAAGACATTAAAAATCTGACTGATGAAGAGTTTGAAAAGATGGCGCAGGCAGATTCAGATCACCCCCCTATGTCTGATGAAGAATCAAAAAGACTTAAACGGATTAACCCTCGAATCCTCTAATTAAAAACGTTAAAAAAACCCCCGGTACTGGAGGGACACCGGGAGTAAAATAGGTATGGATTTCGACCGCTACCTGTTTTTTACGCATAACAGCCCTGGTTAATCCAGAACTGAGTTTTCATATCGGGCAGCAACAGTCTAAAGCCTTTATCCTGTGCAAACTTCACCATTTGTTTAGCATCGGATTGGCCTACGTCGGCATTCACAAAAAAAAATATAACCCGCTTTCACAATTTCAGTAGAGAGCTGCATCATTAGCGTTGTTTTGCCGCGTTAAAGAATTGGAAAATCGCGCCTTCTGAGAAGAGCTGGCTCGACTGGATATAGAGGAAGATCAGTAATGTATTTAGAAGGGCTGGGTTTTTATACGAGTATGCAGACCGCATTTAACGGCCGCCAATTCCCAGGTTTTTATTAAGCTGTTAATTTTTTATTTTTGCATACTAAGATATCAGCAGATTGCTGGATGCTGTTTAGTTTGAGGTTTGCTGCTTGAGATTGTTCTGAATTCTGATTTTGAAGAGACATTATTTGCTCCAGTTAGTGGATACTTAGCCTCTTTGTATATTGTTTGTGCAAATTTATTTAATACCCACTTTTCGAAAAAGTCAATACAAAAAAAGCCTCTTAGAAATTTATATGGAATCTCTAAGAGGCTCTTGTATGGCGGAGAGCGAGGGATTCGAACCCTCGATACTGTTTCCAATATACACCCTTAGCAGGGGTGCGCCTTCAGCCACTCGGCCAGCTCTCCAGTTCTTTTTTAACAGTATTATGTACTGCTATTGTAATGTGCGCCTTATTCCGGACTCCTGTCCTCCACCCCTTCAGGGCCATGGTGATAAAAGGCAATCACCATGTTCAAATTGTTCCAGACAATTTAGTCAGCCACTCGGCCAGCTCTCCAGTTCTTTTTTAACTGCACTATGTGCTGCTATTGTAATGTGCGCCTTATTGCGGACTCCTGCCCAATAACCTGTATGCTAAATCTTTGCTTTGTTTAAACAAAACCGCCGCGAATGGCGGCGGTTTTGAGGTGGCTAGAATACCTTTGATCCTGTCTCAGGTAAAGCCTAAATTGCCACTGAGCCAGTGATTAATTCAGGTTAATGAGCTTGCTGTTCAAAAGTTTCAGGCACATCGCAAACAGCATAGCCAATAGCTGGCTATTAGCTTAAATTTCAACGTAGTAACGGGAAGTTTTGGGTACTAAGATCACAATTGTGATTTGATCAGGGGCTCCCTGCAACTATTCATCTTTAAATTAGTAACTGTTCAGGTTGCCCCTGTATGGCTTTATATCAAAGTGAAAATGTGAATTTACAGGCGTAAATATATATTCTTCAACACTGATACAGGGTCACACAGAGGTAATCTGAATAGTTACAATGGCTAATGATTAACCTGCAGTATTACTGTTACCCGCGTTCTGACTTTCCTGTTCTCTCTGTATTCGATCGTAAATTTCTTCACGATGAACAGAAATTTCTTTAGGTGCATTAATACCAATACGAACCTGGTTGCCTTTAACACCCAGAACCGTAACTGATACATCATCACCAATCATCAGCGTTTCGCCTACACGGCGAGTTAGAATCAACATCTTTTCCTTCTCCTTTTTTCAATCACCAATGGCATCAAGAGTTCTTATGTACTCTTCAAGCACGTGATAATTTTAACACAGCTGTAATGTATCTGTGGGATATTTTTTAGACGGCTTCCTGATCCAGGTCAAACTCACTGTGAAGTGTTCTCACCCCTAGCTCCAGGTATTTCTCATCAACGACCACTGAAATCTTAATTTCCGAGGTAGAAATCATGAGTATATTTATCGCTTCTCTGGCTAGCGCTGCAAACATGCTGGAGGCAATACCCGCATGAGAACGCATGCCTACGCCGACTAATGAGATTTTAACAATCGCATCATTACCTTTTACTTTTTTAGCCCCCAGCTTTTTACCCGTTTTTTCAAGTAATGCCAGGGCCTTATCGTAATCATTACGGTGTACAGTGAAAGTGAAGTCTGTGGTGCCATCTTCACCTACGTTCTGTACTATCATGTCTATTTCAATATTGGCTTCTGTAACAGGGCCCAGTATATCCGAGGCTACACCGGGTTTGTCTGGCACACCAGAAATGGTTAGCTGGGCTTCGTCCCGATTAAAGGCGATGCCGGAAATTACGGCCTGTTCCATCTCTTCATCCTCAGTTGTTATTAATGTACCCACCCCCTCGCCATCTTCAAATGAAGATAATACACGCAGGGGAACATTGTATTTGCCTGCAAATTCTACGGAGCGTATTTGCAGCACCTTTGAACCTAAACTGGCCATTTCCAGCATTTCTTCAAACGTAATTCTATCCAGTTTTCTGGCTTTGGGTTCTACCCGCGGGTCGGTGGTATACACGCCGTCAACATCGGTATAAATCTGGCATTCATCGGCTTTTAAAGCCGCTGCCATAGCAACTGCGGTGGTATCGGAACCGCCTCGACCCAGCGTGGTAATATTACCCTGTTCATCGACGCCCTGAAAACCCGCCACCACAATGATGTTACCCGCGGCCAGATCGGCCTGCATATTGCCGCACTGAATGTCTTTAATGCGTGCCTTGCTATGTACACTATCCGTAAGCATTTTAATTTGTGCGCCGGTATAGGATTTAGCATCAGCGCCCTTAGCGTGCAGGGCCATACTGAGCAGGGCTATGGTCGTCTGCTCACCAGTGGAAACCAGAACATCCATTTCACGTAAAGAAAGCCTCGTATCTATTTGATTTGCAAGTGATATTAAGCGATTTGTTTCGCCGCTCATGGCAGAAACCACCACGACCAACTGGTTTCCCTTATCGCGGGTTGCAATCACACGCTCGGCCACTGCATGTATGCGCTCAATGGTGCCGACTGAGGTGCCGCCGTATTTCTGGACAATTAGTGCCATGTGTTTTTTTCTATTAAATGCCAGCTTAAATTTGGATGCGAATTATGTCATAGGATGTTTGAGAATGCGAGTTGTTGGGGGTTTGGCTCTTTTTTAAGCGCACAAAGGATATGTCTGCTCTGGCATATCTCCAGCGGGGACAGCCCCTGAGATATCCCCACAAAATAATCTTTAAAATCAAAAGATAAGGCATTTTTACCGCAAATAAACGCGAATGTACGCTATTTTTGTAGGCGGTAGCTTTAGCTGACGAAATATTTGCGCAATGCGAAGCGAGCCGCATAATACATCGGCTCGCTCCGCATCGCCTTCTATATCGCCAGCTAAAGCTACCTCCTACAAATTATATTTTTTTATTTGCGTGTCTTCGCGTTTATTTGCGGTAAAAATGCCTTTATCTTATGACTTAAAGCCTCTCAGCTACCCACGCTTGTACCGAAGCTAATGCTGCATCCAGATTTTCCGGCTGGCTACCACCTGCCATAGCCATATCGGGCCGGCCACCGCCTTTGCCTCCCACCTGACTAGCCACCATATTCACTAAATCGCCTGCTTTAACCCGGCTGGTCTGATCTTTTGTGACCCCGGCACAGAGGCTGACTTTTTTATCATCTGCCGTTGCCAGCACAATGGCTGCCGAACCCAGTTTATTTTTGAGTTGATCCATGGTGTCACGCAATGACTTACTATCAACTCCATCCAGTTTAACCGCCAGCACTTTTATACCATCCACTTCTACCGCATCTGCGGTTAAGTCTTTACCTGTCTGGCTTGCCATTTTTGATTTGAGCTGAGCAATTTCTTTTTCCTGGCTTTTAAGCTTGCCTAGCACCTGTGTGAGTTTATCTTCAATCTCATCATTACTTGCTTTAAGAAGTGACGATATCTTATTGATTTTATTAGATTGCTTCTGTGAATATTCAACTGCTGCTATACCGGTGACGGCTTCAATTCTGCGCACACCCGAGGCTATGCCGGTTTCCGCTATTATTTTAAATGCACCTATATCACCTGAGCGATTAACATGCACACCGCCACACAGCTCTATCGAAAAATCACCCATGGTCACCACTCGTACTTCATCGCCATATTTTTCGCCAAATAGCGCCATCGCACCTTTGGCTTTGGCATCGGCTATCGCCATTTCTTCAGACTCGGTGCTCAGGTTACGACGAATCTGCTGATTAACGACTCGTTCAATTTCAGATAGCTGCTCTGGTTTAACCGCTTCGTTATGAGAAAAATCGAAACGTAAACGTTCGTTATTAACCAGTGAACCTTTCTGCTGCACATGCTCACCTAAAATATCCTGTAATGCGGCATGCATTAAATGAGTGGCCGAGTGATTGCGAATGGTTGCATTACGTCTGCCCGTATCAATGCTTGCGATTACCCTGTCGCCCACAGAAAGGGAGCCTTCAGATAATAAGCCAATATGAATAAATGCCCTGGCCTGCTTCTGTGTATCCATTACTTCAAAGCTGGCGCTGTTATTACTTAGTAAACCCGCATCACCCACCTGACCACCAGACTCTGCATAGAATGGGGTTTGCTTTAAGATTACGACCGCTTCATCACCTGCCGCAATCGAATTAACTGACTCGCCCTCTTTAAAAATCGCTTCTATCTGAGACTCATCTTTTAAGTGATCATATCCCGTAAAATCTGAGACTACATCGGTGTTTATTGCGTCGTTATAATCCACTCCAAATTTGCTGGCTGAGCGAGCCCGATCGCGCTGAGCCTGCATGGCTTTTTCATAACCCGGCATATCCAGAGTGAGATTTTTTTCACGGGCGATATCTGCGGTTAGATCAACCGGAAAACCATAGGTATCATAAAGCTTAAATACCATTTCACCGGGTATTTGCCCGTCTTTAATATCTGCAATGCCCTCCTCCAGATGCTTCATGCCATGATCCAGAGTTTCTGCAAAACGCTTTTCTTCCAGCTTTAAGGCTTTCTCGACTGTAGACTGAGCCTGAGCCAATTCGGGATAGGCTTCACCCATTTGTTCAACCAGCGTTACCACCAGCCTGTGGAAAAACAGATTGTTCTGACCCAGCTTATGACCATGCCTTAAGGCACGGCGAATAATGCGTCGCAGCACATAACCCCGACCTTCATTTGAAGGCAATACACCATCTACAATTAAAAACGAACAGGAACGAATATGGTCAGCAATGACTTTAAGCGAGCTATGCTTTAAATCGCTGCAACCTGTCGCTTTAGCCGCTGCAGCAATGAGCGCCTGAAATAGATCGATATCATAGTTGCTATGGCCATTCTGCATAATGGCCGCGAGTCGCTCAAGCCCCATGCCTGTGTCGACTGAAGGCCTGGGCAGAGGATGCATTTTGCCGGATTTATCCCGGTTATACTGCATAAACACCAGGTTCCATATTTCTATATAGCGGTCACCATCTTCATCGGGTGTGCCCGGTGGCCCGCCAAAAATTTCTTCACCATGATCATAAAAAATTTCTGTGCAGGGACCACAGGGGCCGGTATCCCCCATCGACCAGAAGTTATCACTTTCGTGTTTTTTGCCGCCGGGCTTATCACCTATGCGAGAGAAACGGCTTTTATCCACTCCAATTTCATCTAACCATATGGTTGCCGCTTCTTCGTCTTCAGAATAAACCGTGACCCAGAGTTTCTCGGCGGGCAGCTCACATACTTCGGTTAAAAACTGCCAGGCATATCGAATTGCGTCCTGTTTGAAATAATCACCAAAACTGAAGTTACCCAGCATTTCAAAAAAGGTGTGATGTCGAGCCG
Source organism: Gammaproteobacteria bacterium (assembly GCA_003228405.1). Lineage (GTDB taxonomy): Bacteria > Pseudomonadota > Gammaproteobacteria > SZUA-229 > SZUA-229 > SZUA-229. The sequence continues at coordinate 41,731 of QIDK01000136.1, forward strand.
TGTAACCTACATTTTCCAGGTCATTATGCTTACCCCCGGCACGCACACAGCACTGGCTACTGGTAGCAGTTGTGTAGCTACGCTTATCCTGCCCAAGGAATACATCCTTAAACTGCACCATACCTGCATTGGTAAATAACAGGGTGGGGTCATTGCCCGGCACCAGAGAGCTGGAGGCTACAATTTCATGCCCCTTGCCATTAAAATAATCAAGGAACTGCTGTCGAATCTGGGCTGTCGTCATCATGTTAAACTACATTAAAAAGGTTAATTAAATAATTGATTTAGTTGATTATATTAATCATCTATATCCATAGAATCCGGGTCAAATACCCAATCTACGGGAAACCCCCGCGATTGCAGATATTTAGCGCGTTTCGCTTTTTCAGCGTATTCATGCGCCTGCTCATCCGCGTATTTTTTACGGTATTGCTGAAGCATAATATCATGCCACTGCGGATTGTTTTTATCTAAAAAATCAGCAAAGAACGCATCATTAATGCCTCGCTCCCGCAGCTCCTGAGCAATGCGCAGCGGACCAAAACCACGCCGCCTGCGCATATTAATATAACTTTCAGTAAAACGCTCTTCTGAAAGCAGATTATTAGTAATTAACTTTTCAATACAACAGTCGATTTCATCTTCTTCGAAGTGTTTACGTTTGAGCTTACGCCGCATTTCCAGAACGGAATGCTCGCGACGCGAGAGTGCGGCGATGGCGACTTCGTTGATTGAGCGTGGCATTTACAAACCCTTTAAAAGACTACCGCAAATGAACGCGAATAGACGCAAATAAATTCAAAATAAAGTATTTGCGCAGTGCGCCGCAGGCGCACAAGCCTGAAATATTTGCGTCTATTTGCGTTCATTTGCGGTAAATTTTTTCATTTATTCCTCAACTGCTTCCGGTATTTCCACTTCCTGTTTCTTTTCGGCTTTTTCTGCCGCTGCTTTTTCTGCCACTGCTTCTTTTGACGGCATTAGCTCGGCACGAATCTTCACTTCAATTTCATCGGCTATTGCCGGATTTTCTTTCATAAAGGTGCGCACCTTGTCTTTGCCCTGGCCAATGCGGTCTCCATTATAGGAATACCAGGCACCGGCTTTATCTATAATTTTGCAGTTCACTCCCATATCGATAATTTCACCCTCATGGGAAATGCCTTCGCCATACAATATTTCAAAGTTAACGGTTTTGAATGGCGGCGCTACTTTATTTTTGACTACCTTAACCTTGGTTTCATTACCAATAATCTCCTCGCCCCGTTTAATCGCGCCAATGCGACGAATATCCAGACGTACAGATGAATAAAACTTCAGCGCATTACCACCGGTGGTGGTTTCAGGGTTACCGAACATCACACCAATTTTCATACGCAGCTGGTTAATAAAGATAACCAGTGTATTAGAGCGCTTAATATTCGCGGTGAGTTTACGCAGAGCCTGACTCAATAAACGCGCCTGTAAACCCATATGTGAATCACCCATATCACCTTCAATTTCAGCTTTAGGCGTGAGCGCTGCCACCGAGTCGATAACCAGCACACTTATCGCACCGGAGCGCACCAGCATATCGGTAATTTCCAGCGCCTGCTCACCCGTATCCGGCTGTGAAACCAGCAGCTCATCAACATTAACCCCCAGCTTTTCAGCGTAAGACGGGTCAAGTGCGTGCTCCGCATCCACAAAGGCACAGGTACCACCCACTTTCTGAGCCTCTGCAATCACCTGCAAGGTTAATGTAGTTTTACCCGAGGACTCCGGGCCGTAGATTTCAACCACCCGGCCTTTGGGCAAACCGCCTATGCCCAGCGCCACATCCAGCGCAATAGAACCGGTGGATATGGCTTCAATTCCCGAATTAACAGAATCCCCCATGCGCATAACCGAACCCTTACCAAACTGCTTTTCAATCTGACTCAATGCCGCACTGAGTGCTTTCTTCTTATTCTCATCCATCGGTATTCCCCTGTAGTGTGTGATATTTGCATAACGCGATTACTGCGTTGCGGTATAGATGCAGAATAGTGGATACATTTTATGATGTCAATACTTTTTATCATGTTGATAAAAAGTATTAGCTATATTATATTTATCAGCAATAATAGATAAAGATTTACCGCGAATGAACGCAAATATGGGCGCAAATAGAAACAAAAGCTTTTGTGTGCGCTGTGCGCCATGATGAAAATATATTCTATGAAATCCCGGAAGCTTGCTTACCTTGCTCAGAACTGGCGCATAAACTAAAAACATTGGCGTCCATTCGCGATAATTCGCGATAATTTGCGGTAAAACAGCTTTTGCTTTTAGCTTGTCCATATATAGAGAACAGAATGGCCTCAAACATTAAAATGCTCCATGAAATCAAATTCGCCACCCGCCAGCGCTTACAGTTTATCGAGGTAATGGCCTACTACAGCGGCAATATCAGCCGCAGTATGCTGGCCAG
>QIDK01000089.1 GCA_003228405.1 Gammaproteobacteria bacterium
GGGAATAGCGCACGTACGGTTTGATGAGGGGGAGTTGCGTAAATGCTATGTATATAGTGTTTTTACGCTGCTCTCTACTCTATTTACATTTTACATGTAAAATGTAAGGCCTGACCCGAATGGCATGCACGAATGGCATGAAATTAAAGGAAATGCATTAGCTTCAGTCAAACATACCCAGCTTTTCCAGTGCAATTAGCACTAACATAGATACCACTGATACAACCCACAGCACATAAAACAAAACAGCAAGCACTTTATCAAATAAATTTGTATGTTTTTCTAACAATTCAGCATTAGCCGATATGGCTGAAAGTGACGATTTTTTAAATTTTCGATTTAACCAGCGGGGCAGAGCTAAAGCGCCCGCTACATTAAATATATCCCAGCCACTCATAAATTCAATGCCAAGCTCATTTTTTGTCTCTGGGTTTTTTCTAAGCTTACGAACGGTCAATTGACCAAAAATTACGAATAAAATTATAGCCAGGAAACCAATAGCAGCTGTTATCTCCAATAGACTGGAAAAAAGGCTCATTATGTTTCAATCCAGCTCATGATAGAGTCATACCAGCTGCCACTATTGTTTCATTTGCTATCATTGACTGTTATGGATGCAGTGGCTGCTGCACCAGCCACAATGGCTCCTCCAATAATTAGCCCAACCCAACCTACAGGCGTTGCAACCATTAAAATCGCCAAACCTGTATTTACAGCAAGTATCCATGCGCCTGGCTGGTGATGTTAAGTTTAGCAATATTGCGACTGCTACGAGCAATATTTGTTGCTCGCACTGGGTTACTTAATGGGGTGCCCCTTTTTGATCTGGCTGCTGAGCTCACAGCTGCCAGCTCGTGTTTAAAACGAATTTGCATGTCTTTAAATGCGGCAAAAGCTTTCTGCTTTGCCAGAGCACGTGAGGCAGGGTTAGATTTGATAACCTTGCGATAGGCCATCAGGGCATCCTGGTATTTTTTTACCGCCAGGCCAAAGCCCTGAACACGACCGGCATACACACTGGTTGATGCTCCCATAACCCCAATTTGCTGCTGGTTTAAGATGGCTGAGATTTCAGCCAGAGCCAGGGTATTGGCTTCACCGAATGACAGGCTCAAATCGGTCAGGTTTCGGGTATTCGGCCCGGTGTCTAACTGGCTAAGAATAGTGCGATCCTGCACTGATGGCGCTTGTGATAAAAGATAAGGTCGGTAGGGTATGAGTCTTTCTGGGTTGGCGCCACAACTCATGCCTAGGATATCAGTACCAGCCACCCCGCACTGGCTTTCTATTTTATCTGCGTTAATCGACTGGTTACAAAGTAATATTTCGGCCATGGAAAAATCCTGTTTTCATGAATCATTAAAATGTGTATAACCAGGAATACTATCATGCTGTGAGAAGGATGCTATCTTCAAATGAAATGATGATTGTGACCCTGCTCACATAAGTCGGTAGTTCGGGGTCGAATCTATATAACTTATTTTAAAGTATTGAATTAATTCCCTTAAACAAATTAAAACAAATTAAAACGGACACCCATAGTAACAAAAGACTCAGATACCATCTAAACCTCTGCTTTTATTAAACTCTTTATGGGTGTCCGTTTTATAGTTGTGCATCCATGCACCTTCGCATTCCTTTGCTTTTTTGTAATTACGATATTAGTGCATTCCTGGTTAAGGGATAATTGATGGGTCTGCCGGTGTATGCATAGTGATAGTGCACTTGGAAGATCCCGTTAACTGGCTCGGGTCATTCTGGTTAAAGTTAAGTGTGCCATTAAAACAGATTGATCCCACCATACCTGCAGCCTTGCCTTTACCGGCTATTTCTTTTAAGCCGCCGCAGCCCATAATTCGAATCGGATTGATGCCTGCAACCGGGTCAAAATCCGGGCTCATCACCACAGGCCCCCACATGTTAATGGCCCGTCCTTCCAGGGGTACCCCTGCATCAGATGTGAGAACGGCCCCATCTTTTAAACTTAAATTACAGGTTCCGGGCAAACAGGTAAATCTGATTACAGGGTCTGTAGGTGCACCAGAGAATGTAATTTGCCCATTACTTAAGTCAGCCGTTTTGCGCCACTTAGGGGTGTAATCGTTTATTTCACCTGTTCCAGCAATCCATAGTGGAGCGAAGCCAGGGCCATTAATTGTATAAAGAGGCAGGCCTTCTGCTGTCATACCCGTGAGTTGCCCGCTGATTTTAAAATCAATTAAGTATTCTACGGGTTCTGTCTGAAAGTTGCCGGCCAGTGCTATATTAGATGCTATCAATATAGCGGTTGAAACGCCCAGTTTTGTAACTTTTTTTTTCATGTTTTGCATTTGTATCTCCTTTGTTCATTTAGGGGGGGCATTTTAAAAAATGCCTTACTTCTATTAGTCGTATTTCATTTAAAATGCAAATTAGCGGTCTATCAGATCAAAAAAACATCATAATTCTTCTTTATCTGGATTCGCACAGTGATGCTTTCAGATACAATACGGTCGCTTAATTTAACTGAATATCGAATCGTGCACAGCAATCTATAAGAGCGCACTAATATGGTGCGTACTTATAGATATTTCTGCTTAGAAAAGACTTATGCTTTCCTGTTAAATCTTTATAAATCAATTGATTACAATTATATATATTAATTGGCATAATAAATGCTTAATAAACTTAATTGTAAAATTTGCCCCATCTTCTGGAGTCCGGGAACATGAAAGAAAAGCTTGTTGTTATTGGTAATGGTATGGCGGGCATGCGTACCGTTGAAGAGTTGCTGGAAATCGCACCAGACAAATATGACATAACCGTATTTGGTGCTGAGCCTTACGGTAACTATAACCGTATTCTGTTATCTCCCGTGTTATGTGGTGAAAAAACCATTGATGAAATCATGTTGAATGATGAGCAATGGTATAAAGATAATAATATCACTCTGCATAAAGGGGTGAAGGTTACGAACGTCGATCGTAAGGCCTGCAAGGTGACAGCAGAAGATGGCACAGTCGTTGATTATGATCGCCTGCTGATTTCGACCGGCTCTGATCCTTTTATCATTCCTGTTCCCGGGCATGATCTACCCGGTGTGATTGGTTTTCGCGATATTAAAGATGTGGATACCATGCTGGAAACTGCTAAAACCAAAAAGACAGCCGTGGTTATCGGTGGTGGCCTGTTAGGGCTTGAAGCGGCAAATGGCTTAATGAAGCAGGGCATGGATGTTACGGTTATCCATTTAATGGACTGGCTAATGGAGCGCCAGATGGATGATATTTCCGGTGAAATGTTAAAGCACTCACTGCAGGAACAGGGTATGAAGTTTAAAATGAAAGCTTCAACGTCTGAAATTAAAGGTGATGGCAAAGTAGAAAAAATTATTTTTGCAGATGGTTCAGAAATTGAAACTGAATTAGTGGTTATGGCAGTGGGCATTCGCCCGAATATAGAGCTGGCAAAGAAAATTGGGTTACATTGCGAGCGCGGTATTGTTGTTAACGACACATTGCAAACCTATGACCCTAAAATTTATGCGATTGGTGAATGTATAGAACACCGGGGTGAAGTATATGGCCTGGTTGCACCTTTATTTGAAATGGCAAAAGTATGTGCCAATCACCTGGCTGAATATGGCATTGGAATATATGAAGGCACGGTGACGTCAACTAAATTAAAAGTAACCGGCATAGATCTATTTTCTGCCGGTGATTTTATGGGTGATGATACTACAGAAGATATTGTGGTACGTGATGCCAGCCGTGGTATTTATAAAAAAATAGTTATCAAAGATGAAAAAATTTCAGGTGCTGTACTGTATGGCGATACCATTGATGGTGCCTGGTATTTCCAGTTAATGCGTGAAGGCACGAATATCACTGATATTCGTGATGCACTGATGTTTGGTCAGGGGCATTTAGGTGATTCAGGTCACGGCGGTAATGTAGTTGCCAATATGTCTGATGACACTGAAATCTGTGGCTGTAATGGTGTTAATAAAGGGGAAGTGGTTAGTGCCATTACCGATAAAGGTTTATTTACACTTGAAGATGTACGCCTGCATACCAAAGCATCCTCATCCTGTGGTTCCTGCACCGGTTTAGTTGAACAAATTTTAGAAACAACCCTGGGTGGTGATTATGCAGTGCCTGAAGCGAAACCCCTTTGTGCCTGTACCGAACATACCCATGATTATGTGCGTGAGCAGATTCGTCTACAGAAATTAACGTCGCTTTCTGATGTGTATACAAAACTAAACTGGAAAACAGAAGATGGTTGCGCGGCCTGCCGTATGTCGATTAACTACTATTTAATCAGCACCTGGCCGGAAGAGTCGAAGGATGATTATCAGTCTCGCTTTATTAATGAACGTGCTCACGCCAATATTCAGAAAGATGGTACCTACTCGGTAATTCCACGTATGTGGGGTGGCATGACAACACCCAAAGAATTACGTGCGATTGCTAATGTTGCTGAAAAATTTAATTTAGATACGGTTCATGTTACCGGTGGTCAGCGAATTGGTTTATACGGCGTTAAAAAAGAAGAGCTGCCATTAATCTGGAAAGACCTTAATGAACAGGGGCTGGTTTCAGGTCATGCCTATGGCAAGGCCTTACGCACCGTTAAAACCTGTGTTGGTAAAGAATGGTGTCGTTTTGGTACCCAGGATTCTACCGGTATTGGTATAAAGCTTGAACAGTTAAGCTGGGGTTCATGGATGCCGCATAAATTTAAGATGGCCGCGTCCGGTTGCCCAAGAAACTGTGCTGAAGCGACTATTAAAGATTTTGGTGTAGTCTGCGTGGATTCAGGTTATGAATTGCATATCGGTGGTAACGGCGGTATTCAGGTTCGTGTAACCGATCTGTTAACCAAAGTAGACACGGAAGAAGAAGTGCTCGAATACGCTGCTGCTTTCTGTCAGATCTATCGTGAAGAAGCGCGTTACCTGGAAAGAACAGCGCCGTGGATAGAACGCGTTGGTTTTACTTATGTAAAAGAAAGCATTGTGGATGATGAGGCTAAACGTAAACAACTGGCTGAACGCTTTAAGTTCTCGCAGGAGGTTACCAGATCTCAGGATGATCCATGGACAGAGCGTTCAATGAATGGAGTTGATGCACATGAATTCACTCCATTAAAAGTAATTGGTTAATGTAATATTCTAGCTGTCCCTGTATGGCTCCATGGCTGCGTTAAAAAATGGACATTTACATTTTTGTCTTGCCCTGAAGGCATACAGGAACAGTCTGCATCATTACAGAAACAGCGAATAATTAATTATTATTTATTAAATAAGATTCGAATATAAAGCATTAAAATTAAGGTAAAAATTATGTCAAACTGGGTAGAAGTAGGTGCAGTAGAAGATATTCCTGTACTGGGTGCACGAGTGGTTAAAAATGGCGATACAGATATTGCAGTATTTCGAAATAAAAAAGATGAAATATTTGCCATCAATGACAGTTGCCCACATAAGCAGGGAAAATTATCACAGGGTATAGTGCATAATAAATCAGTCACCTGCCCATTACATAACTGGAAGATAGATTTAGAAACCGGTGAAGCCCAGAGCCCGGATGAAGGTTGCACGGGGCACTATGCAACTAAAACTGAAGATGGAAAAATTTTCCTGGAATTGAAATAGTAATTTCTGTCATTCCTGCGCAGGCAGGAATCCAGTGACTTTGATGATTGAAAAATCGCCCATGATTTTTAACTTCCCCTGATAATAACGGAGCCCATAATAGATGTTATTTGGCCGTAACCAAAAGAACCCCATAAAAATTGTCGATAAAGGTATTGTTGAATGGAAATATACCACCTGTGGATATTGCTCAACAGGCTGCGCAATTGAAGTGGGTATGAATGCCGAAGGTGAGGCTGTCTCATCGCGAGGTGTCGGTGGGGCAGATGTTAATCGAGGCAAGTTATGCATAAAGGGTATTTTTGAGCACGAACTGTTTAAATCGGAAGGTCGTGGCAGTAAACCTCTGATACGTGATTCAATTATTGAAGACTATCAGCCTACAGAGTGGGATTCGGCACTGGATACCATGGCCGAAAAAATCAAAGACATTCAAACTAAATATGGTCGGGATGCATTTGCGATTGTTTCCACCGGGCAGATATTAACCGAAGAATTTTATACTCTGGGCAAACTCACCCGTGGTGCGATTGGTACCAATAATTATGATGGCAATACAACCCTGTGTATGGCTTCAGCCGTATCCGGTTATAAACGTTCGTTTGGAGCCGATGGCCCACCGGGATGCTATGACGATTTTGAACACACCGACTGTTTGATTGCCTTTGGTTCTAATTTACCAGAACAACATCCGGTAATTTACTGGCGTTTAAAAGAAGCTATGGAAAAACGGAAATTTCCATTAATTGTTGTTGATCCCAGAGTGACCATGCTGGCCCAGTTTGCAGATATGCATCTGGCTGTTAATCCAGGCACAGATCTGGTACTGCTGAATGCTTTGGCTCATGTCATTATGGATGAAGGTCTTGCCGATTTAGATTACATAGAAAAACACACCAATGGCATCGAAGAATTTAAAACACTGGTGGCAGAATATGATCCGGTATCAGCGGCTAAAGTGTGTGGTATAGATGAAGATACCATCCGCCATGTTGCCAGGCTTTATGCAAAAGCCGGCAGAGCCATGTCCATCTGGACCATGGGTATCAATCAAAGCACTCACGGCTCAGATGGTGTGGTGGCGGTTAATAATTTAAATTTAATTACCGGTAATATTGGCAGGCCCGGTGGCACCAGTTTATCAATTACCGGCCAGTGTAATGCCATGGGTACCCGTGAGTGGTCATCCTGTTCTGGCCTGCCGGGTTACCGTGCACTGGAAAATGCAGATCATCGCAAGGAAATTGCTGACTTCTGGGGCATAGATGAAGAATTTTTCCCCAAAAAACGTGGCCTGTTTCAAACGGATATTTTCCCTGCAATAGAAACCGGACAGATAAAAGGCCTGTGGTTAATTGCCACTAACCCGATGACATCTATGCCGAATACCGCACGTATTAGAAAAACATTAGAAAAACTGGATTTTCTGGTGGTGCAGGATGCCTACGAAGATGTAGAAACAACCCAGTATGCACATATGTATTTACCGGCTGCAATCTGGGCGGAGAAAAATGGCTGTTTTACTAACACCGAGCGCAGAGTTAATCGGGTAACCAATGTGCTGAAACCCTATGCAGATTCAAAACCAGATTTATGGATATTCAGTAATCTGGCAAAGCGTTTTGAAAATGGTTTAAAAATGAATTTCTCAGAAAACGCTGAAGATATGTTTGAAGAAATGAAAACCTTGTCTAAGGGTAAGGATCGCAATCTTGATATCTCCGGCATGAGCTACGAAAAAATTGAGAAGGCACGTGGTTTACAATGGCCCTGTCGTGAAGGTGATGAAAAAGGTGCACAACGTCTGTATGTCGATGGAAAATTTCCCCATGCTGATGGCAAAGCAAAAATATTAGCTCTGCCCTTTATTGACAATAATGAACGCCCCTGTAGTGAATATCCTTTCTGGTTAAATACGGGCAGGGTGGTTGAGCATTTTCATACGCGCACACGCACCGGAAAAATTGGTAACCAGAATAAATATTCACCAACGCCCTATATGGAAATGAATCCAGATGCCGCGGCAGAACTGGGCATTGAACACCAGTCTTATGTTCGCCTGGTATCTCGTCGGGGTGATGCGGTGGTGATGGTGCAGCTTACACAGCGCATTCCACGGGATATGGTATTTATTCCGTTTCATTTTCATGACTGTGTAAATCGCCTGACATTAGGTTTGTTAGATCCCCATTCACGTCAGCCGGCATTTAAACAGAACTCGGTGCGTATTGAAACAGTCGACCAGGCTGAAGCGGCGCAGCGAAATGTGGAAGCCCGGGATTATTAAAAAAGATTTACCGCAAATGAACGCAAAAAACCGCAAATTAATATTTTTTTGTAATTCAGGCCACTGAATTGAACAGTAAAGTTTTATTTTTGGCAAAAAACAGTTAATCAATGAAGACAGTATTATGTACCAGTTAAGAGATGACGAACCTCAATACGCACTTTTGAATGATAAAACCTGTAATGAAAAAAATCGTTATGGTAAATTCATTCAAACGATTGAACCCGGTAGCCAGCTGCAGGGTGTAAGTCTAAAAATTAATGGTGATAGTGGCATAGGTGAAAACCCAAATCGTTATAAGCAGCATGGTTTTCATTTTACTGCGGATAACTGTATCGGTTGTCATGCCTGTGAGGCGGCGTGTAGTGAAAAAAATGATAATCCTGCGCATATTGCTTTTCGTTCGGTGGGTTATATTGAGGGTGGAACATATCCTGATTTTAAACGTCTTAATATTTCCATGGCCTGTAATCATTGTGATGATCCGGTGTGTTTAAAAGGCTGCCCGACGCGTGCCTATACAAAATTTGCTGAATATGGTGCGGTATTACAGGATCCTGATATCTGTTTTGGCTGTGGTTACTGCACCTGGGTATGTCCCTATAATGCGCCGCAACTTGACCCGGTTAAAGGTGAGGTAAGCAAATGTAATATGTGTGTAGATCGCCTCGAAGTTGGTTTAAAACCGGCCTGTGTGGCCGCTTGTCTGGGCAATGCATTAAATTTTGGTGTGATTGAAAATACACCAGAAAACCGGCAGCAGGCGAAAGCCGAAATTCCGGGGTTTCCTCGCACCGATATTACTCACCCTAATATTCGTTTTCAGCAAACTAAAACCCTGCCCAGTGAAATGACGCGTACGGATAATATGTCACTCAAATATCATAAGAATCATGAGTCGACTAAATTTGAACCGGTAGTTGATAAAAAGAAGGGTATTAAACGCAGCTGGAATTTAAGAAAACTTCGCTCTCGTGAAGACCCTTTAGTTATTTTTACGCTGGTTTCGCAGGCCGTTATTGGCGCTTTTTTAATGATGTTTATCGGCAAGCTGGCAGGCATAGAAGCATTACAGCAACTAACAAATTCATCTGCCTATTTACCTGTAATTTTTATTATGCTGGCTATCGAAGCATTTGCGTTATTTTTATCTACTATGCATCTGGGTAAACCACATCGTTTTTATCGGGCATTTAATAATCTTAAATATTCACCGGTGAGCAGGGAAGTAGCAGGTATTGCAGTTTTCTTTAATAGTCTGGGGGCACATTTCCTTGCATCTTTATTCGATTTTGAACTGGCACAAACTGCGGCACTATTTTTTGCCTATGCGGCAGCTATTTCCGGTCCGATTGCGGTATATTTTATGTATAAAATATACCGCATTGAAGCCAGGCCCTACTGGAATCACTGGCAGGTACTGACTGCGTTTTTTGGTAATATGCTTACCTTAGGTGGTTTGCTAACGGCCATATTTTTTGTACCGGTATTTGTATATAGCAGCCAGCCGATTGAATCACTATTGCAGCTAGTTGCAATACTAATGTCTCTGGGTTTGCTTATTGAAAGTATTGGCCATTTTTTCCATGCCAGATATCTTAATGTAAAAGGTCGTGAAGGGTCAGTCTCCTATTACGAACAAATTACCACTTTTGGCAAAACATATTTGCTTAGAAATTGTTTGCTAGGCCTGAATCTATTAGCTGTTAGTCTATTAATTTTTATTTCTTTAAATCCAGTTATTAGTTTGTTGGTCTGGTCACTGCTTGCAATCAGCGTTCTTGTGGTAGCGGTGACAGGTAGAGCGATGTTTTATGTAATGGTAGTACCAACCACAATGCCAGGGGCTTTCTTCTGGAAAAATAAAGGCTTTGAAGAGCATGCAATAGAAACCGGATTGGCGAATGTCGTGCAGGCCGGTGTTATAGCAGATACCCACTAACCAGGAGTTATTATGGCAGGAAAAGTTTACTACCCAAATATGCAGACACAGACAACCCTGGTTGATGGCCAGGAAATTTTACTCGATGGTGAAGGCTACCTGCTTGAGCTGGATGCATGGACAGAAAACTTTGTCCATGTGAGGGCGGAATTTGAAGGTCTTGACCTGACGGATGAGCATTGGCAGGTTATAAATTTCATTCGTGAATATTATGAGAAAAATAATGTCCAGGCACCAGTTCGCGATATGATTAAATATTTTAAAAAAACCTGGGGTAAGGAAAAGGGAAATACGAGGTATTTGCATAAAATATTCCCATTAGGAGGTCCACAAAAGCAGGGCAATCGCCTGGCGGGAGTGCGCAAACCTAAGGGCGAGCATTAAGTATCTTTTGATGCTCTGAAACAGATAGCTAAATAAAGATTGAATAACAGAGGACACTGAGTAAACTATAGAAAAATAGAATTTGTAGGAGTTAGCTTTAGCTGACGATGCGCCTGGCAAATCGAAGCGAGCTGATAAGCTTAACGGCTCGCTGCGCATCGCAATCATTATCGTCAGCTAAAGCTAACTCCTACAGTAGAAACCTTTTTTTGTTATGCTTCTTTTTCTCGTTCCCACGTTCCTGCGTGGGAATGCATACGATACTTAGTTGCCTGTGTCGGGAATCTAGTGACTTTGCCAGTATATTTTCTGGACTTAAAGACACTGGATCCCCGACAAAAGCATACGTGGATGACAGATTAAATTGCTATTTTTTCTTTTATTCTCGTTCCCACGTTCCTGCGTGGGAATGTATATGATACTTAATTGATATGCCGCATTTGACGCTGATCTGACAATGTTTTTCTGGTCTTGTTGTCAGTACTATTTTCATTATCTAAAAATTTGGCCCGACCTTTAATACCCGATACCTCAAAGTCTTTTAACAGAACGTCAGCAACAGTTTGTTTATCCAAATCAAGCGCATCTATCATTCCGTTATAAAGTAATGAATAAAGTCTCTCCAGTGAAATTTTATGGGTTTGCTGTGTGGTTTTAAATATCCAGTCACTTAAATTCAGAAAATTATAAAAAGGATTATCAGTAAGTAATATCTGTTTACTGTTTTTAAATCGGCCAGAGTTAATAATCAGATCCCAGTATCGGGTAAATCTGTTCAGACGTTGCATATCCATAAAGTTGATTAGATTATTGCTGACAATATTAAACGGGGGTAGTGGATTGTACCTCATGTCATATTTTTCAGTATGCCGAATAATCGGTGTGCCTTTAAGACGTTTTAGAATGCCTATCTGTATTTCATGGGGGTTCATCATATATAGCTGATTCAGACCCGTGGCAAAACTGTCAATTGTTTCACCGGGTAAACCAATAATTAAATCCGCATGAATATGTGCGTTTGAATGATTTCTAATCCAGCTTAAATTTTGTGCTACTTTTTGAGTGTTCTGTTTTCGGCTGATAATACTCTGAATTTCAGGATTAAGGCTTTGAATGCCTATTTCAAACTGTAAGCTACCTTCTGGGAATTGCGCGATGATTGATTTTAATTTTTCAGGTAAGTGATCTGGGATTAATTCAAAGTGCAGGAACAGGTTTTGATTGGTACTGGCATCCAGTTTATCCAGAAAAAAATTCATAATACGAATACTGGTGTCAGCTTTCAGGTTAAAGGTTCTATCTACAAATTTAAAATGTCTTACTCCTCGTTGATAAAGTTTATTCATTTCATTTAGAAATATATCCAGATCAAATGGATAAACAGTTTTGTCTAACGCAGACAGGCAAAACTCGCATTTAAAAGGGCAGCCCCGGGAAGCTTCAACGTAAATAATTCGATTGGCTACATCTTCATCATTATAATAAGCATAAGGTAGTTGTATTTTGGACAATTCTACCGGTAATGGCTGAATTATTTTATTTACAGGTTTGTTATTATTTAACAGTTCATGGCAAAGTTCTTTAAATGCAAGATCGGCCTGCCCGGTAATAACATAATCAGCACAGCTCACCAGTTCCTGTTGTTCATACTCATAACTGACTTCAGGACCGCCGAGTATAATAATGGTGTCGGGTGAAATAGTTTTGATTAATTTTATGAGCTGTAATGCTTCGGCTGTATTCCAGATATAGACGCCAATGCCAATAATTTCAGGTTTGTTTTTTAGCAGTGCCTCCGCAATGTCCATAATCCGTGCATTGATATTGAATTCGAGTAATAGCGTGTCATTCTGCAACTGTCCCATATTTGCATATAAATATCGCAAGCCCATAGAGGCGTGAATATAGCGGGCATTTAAGGTGCTTAGAATGATTTTTGACACGTAAATAGCCTTCCCGGATTAATTAATGATATTATAAACTAATCCTGTATTTAGTGTCAGTACTGCTGCTACTATGTATCAGCTGAAATGAATACCTGTCTTATATCATAGAAACAAACAGGAAAAATTTTTCCTGTAGGAGTTAGCTTTAGCTGGCGATAATGATTGCGATGCGCAGCGAGCCGTTAAAACCATATTATATGTTTATCGGCTCGCGGCGCATTGCCAGTGATGTCGTCAGCTGCTATTTTTATAATAGCTTATTAGCCGTAGCCTTTATTTTAGTTCAGTAATATTTCGGGTATGTTTTATATGAAAGGTATTACCGTAGACGACGAATCATCAGTCGTACAGCATAAATTTGCAGTTGTTTATACCCCTAAACGTTCACGCGGACGTTTTTCTGAGAACTGTGTGTTTATCTGTGAATCAGAGCTGGATGCGATTGATGAATCAAATAGTGAAAAACATTTGTATGCGGCCAAAGTTATAGGCCCGTCAAAATCATCAGAAGGGCAGAGAATTTATTATCTTGATGACTGGATAGATACTGCTACTATTACTGAATCAGAAATAAAGGAGTCTACTAATAAACTTTAGAACAATAGCACCTGTAGGAGTTAGCTTTCGCATGAGGGTGTTTATTCGCGTTGTTCGCGTTTTCTTTTATTTTTCGATGTTAAATACCAGTCTCAAACCCGGCTTTTTATAATATCCGCTACCCGAAATGAATTCGCATAAATAGTCCAGGTATAAGGTACGCTACCGCCGGTTGGCATAAAGCTGCCATCGGTAACATACAGATTTTCTACATCATGTACCTTACAGTCGGCATCTAGTACTGAACTTTTTATATCCTTACCAAAACGGCAGCCACCGGCAACCAGATTTGCTGGGGGTGAACCACTGACACTGGAGCGAATATTTTTAGCGCCCATTTGCTGTAAAATGGTTTCTGCTTTTGCGGATAAAAATTCGCCTACTTTTAAATCATGCTCGTGATAACCCAGCCGGACTTTTGCTACCGCCGAACCCCATTTGTCTTTAATAGTAGAATCGAGGCTGACAAAACAGTTATCTGTGGGTAGCCAGTCATTAAATACTTCAAAACGTAGATCCTGAGATTGTGTAAACACTGTTTTTAAATCACGTTTAAGTTTATGTCCCCAGTTTAAATTGTCATCATTATTCCATCTAGTCGACATGGCTTTTGAAATCGGGTTTGGGTGGCGCAATAGAAAATCAATAATACCGCCTTTGGTTTTGCCTGCGAAAGCTTTATCTTCAAAAAAATACCAGTCCTGTACTCCACGGTTAACAAAAGGGCCGCGGGTTTTCATGGCACTGGCTGCAAGTCTGTCCATATCACTGTAATGAAATTCTCCTGTGCCTGAACCTCCTGCTGAAAATAGTAAATTTTTACCAAGCTGGGAGTAGTTATTGCCTAAACCATCAGGATGTTTTGGTCCTGTAGAGGCCAGCAGCAGGCGTGAGGTTTCGATGGCATGGCAGGCGACAACAAATAATTTAGCGGATATAGATCGGGTTATATTATTTTCATCATAATAAAGTGCTTCAACTACACGGCCTTTGCTATTACTTTTAAGTTTATAGACTTTTGAGTCAGGTAGAATTTTACAGTTTCCCGTTTTAACCGCAGCATCCAGCAGTGCTGCGCGAGCACTGCCTTTTGCACCTGAATGGCAGCCATAGCTACCACAGTAACCCGAATATTCGCAGCTATTTCGTCCATTTGCAGCCTGTGACAATATGGCCCTGGGTGTGGCGAGTGATGTTATATTTAGCTGATTACAGGCTTTATCGATGTTTTTAACTATCGGGTGTTCTATAGTGGGCGGGTAGGGAAAATCTGTAGTTGATCTGGGCTCCTGGTGCTTGTGTGCAATGATTTTGCCGGAAACACCGACTTCGGTTTCAACTTTTGTATAATAGGGTTCCATTTCATCGTAGCTAACCGGCCAGTCAGCTATATTGGCACCTTTTATCGGGCCAAACTCTGATAACAGTCTAAAGTCTTCAGGTTTTAAGCGATAAAAATATCCACTCATAAAATTTGAAGAGCCACCCACTACATTGCCATTCCAGAAGTCCCAGCCGGATTCTGATGTAGATTCACTGAGCCAGTCACCGTTATTATTCTGTTCCTCAAGTACATGCTGCTCATCTTCAAGTTTAGGGGTGTAGATGCTGTGACGGCAACAGGCCATTTCATCTTTTGTATAATCTTCTTCAGTAAACCAGGGGCCTTTTTCCAGAACCAGTACAGATTTACCCGCTTTAGATAATTCAGATATTACCGGCCCGGCTCCGGCACCACTGCCGATAACACACACGTCATAATCAGTTTTCATGATTTGATTCTCCGGCGAGTATTATCGGCCAGCTTATAATAAACCTGCTCTGTTGTGGGAGTAGGGAAGCCGGCAGCATGCTCTAACCATTGCCAGCCTTTTTTATCTTTATTGCCGCCGTAAACCGGATCACTTAGCAGGGCTTCAATTATATAAGTCATCATTAATGAGAGCCAGCGACTACCTGCTTTGCTGGTTTCTATTTTACGTAATACAGTTTCTTTAGCGGATGAGTTCAATTTAATAAACGGCTGTTGGTGATTTTTAACCGACAGGTCATTAAGCCAGCCGACACCATTTATAATAAAGGTTTTTTCTTCAGTATCGGCATCCGGTGCATCAAGGGTATTGCGCAGAAACCTGAGCGCACTAATATCTTTTGCGCCCGGGGATGACTCATCAGCAGGCAGCAGGTGCTCCTGAACCTCTGCCAGGCTTAACCAGGGATCTGCCAGGTCTGAGTATACAAGATCATCTTGCTGGCCTATGATTTTCTGCGCCGGGGTTTTCCTGGCAGCGAAACCACTTATTGGCCAGCCGGCACTGGCCAGGGCGATAAATTGAATAAATTGTCTGCGGTTAATTAGTTTTGTGCTCATGATGTTTTATTTATTTTTTATTTTTGATATCCCAGCGTTCAAAGAAAGTCAGAAAATATTCTCGTGAATATTGACCATTTTTTAAAAACTCTGCTGTGTCCTGAGACCATAAAATACTACCATCATATTCTGATACATACATATGCGGGTATCCCAGTGGTTTAGGAAACGCTTTTAGAAATTCTGCATTGTTATTTTCATTGCTGACATTGATTTTAAGCATGACAAAGGTTTCATGGAGTTTTTGTCTGATATCCGGGTTATTATCAAAAAAAACATCCATTTTCTTACACCATGTGCACCAGTCACCGCCCAGCTCAATCAGAATACGGCGGTTGGTTCTGCTGGCCAGCTCAACGGCCGCTGCACCGTCTTTAAATGCATCCTGCTGAATATCATACTGGGTGCTATAAGTGGGTAATGCAGCGCTCAGGGGCGAGGCTGACAGGCTTACTGGTAGCAGTAAGCTGAGCATAATCAGGCTTTTAAGTATGGGTGTTCTCGTATTTTTCACAGGTCTATTGTACTATTTTTATATAGTTATATAGAGTGTTATATTAGCGAATGGTTTCATAGATATTTATTTTTTAGAGAGTTTTGCCTGGAACTCTTATATCATTCCGGTATCTATGTGCAACAAGCTCATTTAAGGAGGTTATACGCTATGACTGATAAGTTGATGATTTTACCCAGTAACGATGCAAATAAAATAAGGCTGGTAAAAATCCCTGAAGATTATGAAGAGCATGAAGTTTACAGAGCCGCCACCGGGGCTATTGCCAGAATAGAAGACAATCTTCCCGATTATGAATGGGAGGATCTTATGGAAGAGCTGGAGGATATGGGGTTTGAGGAAGTATCATTTATACTGGGGCCTGAGGTATAGCGCCATCGTCGCCGTATTTAGCCCAATTGATCTATCCTAATAACTCGCGCATTCTTTTAAGCAGTGTGTCTGAGCTATAGGGTTTGTAAAGTAAATTTTGCTGCAGACTTTCGTCTACCATATTCATATGGCGTTCGTCATTAAAACCACTGGCCAGCTGTATTTTTATATCAGGATATAATTCACCGACAATAGCAGCTAGCTCATAGCCATCCATCTCTGGCATAATAATATCTGAAAGTAACAGATCAATGGCTTCTGTCTTAAGTAACTCCAGTGCCTGCAACCCGTTTTCTGCACACAGTGTGCGGTAACCATACTGGTTTAAAATCTCACGGTTTAACTCAAGCAATGCGGGTTCATCATCGACGATAAGAACAGTTTCATGGCCTTTGACATCGACTAAATTATTTTCTTTCTGTAGCGGATCACTCGGGCCATTATTTTCATAGCGAGGAAAATAAAGCACAAATTGAGTGCCGTGGCCGGGTTCTGAATAAACTTTAATTGTGCCATTGCTGCGCTTAACAAAACCATATACCTGGCTTAGGCCAAGGCCGGTGCCTTTGTCACCCTTGGTACTATAGAAAGGGTCATATATTTTTTCTTTGGTGGCTTCATCCATGCCGCATCCGGAGTCAGTGATGCTGAGAAGAATATAATCACCCGTATTTAACTGTGATAATCGGGCATCAGTTTCATTGATATGCACATTCTGAGTGCGGATGGTTAGCTGGCCTTTGCCTTCCATCGCATGTGAGGCATTGATACACAGGTTAACAATGGCATCTTCCAGGTCACTGCTATCAAGCCATGAGGGTGATAAGTCTTCTGCAAGATCGTATATCAGTTTAATTTGTGCTGTTAGTGTTTTTTGCAGCATATCCTGTTCATCCCGTAGCAATGTATTCAGGTTTACGCTTTCAGCATTGCTAATTTTCTGGCGGGAAAAGGAGAGTAGTTTCTGGGTAAGTCTGGCACCTCGTTCGCCAGCATGGTGTATATTGCGGGCATATTTTATTAGCCCCGGTTGAGTGCTTAATTTTTCTTCGAGCATATTGGCGTAGCCAATAATGACTCCGAGCATATTATTGTAGTCGTGAGCAATACCACCGGTGAGTTTGCCCAGGGCATCCATTTTCTGGCTACGTTGCAGGTTTTCTTTCATGACAACCTGCTCGGTAATGTCCTGTACGGTGCCGGTAGAACATAACGGATTGCCTTCATCATCATAAATGGTTTTGCAACGCTCAATAACATGTTTTATGCTGCCGTTCTTCATGCGTAAACGATGATCGATAGTATAGGGTGATTTATTTTTAATGGATTCAGTATATGCCTCATTCACTTTTTGTCTGTCATCTGGATGTATCATATTTAAAAAAACCTTATAAGAAGTGCTAATGTCATCAGCATCAACTTCGAAGATACGATATATCTCATCTGAGCACTTCAGTTCATTTTTTACTAAATCCAGTTCCCAGCTGCCAATATGAGCCATGCGCTGAACGTCGGCCATGCGTTCTTCATTTTCGGTTTTTGATTTTCGTAACTGATACTGCTCAGTCACATCGTTAAATACCAGAACCATTCCCAGTATATTGTTGTCCCCATCGCGAATAGGTGCAGCAGAATCTGCAATCTGGTACTCCTCCCCACCTTTGGCCAGCAGTGTTGTGTGATTACTGAGATAGATGGTTTCACCACTGGCAATAACCTTCTCAATCGGGTTTTCTATTGCCTCACGGGTGCTGGCATTGATAATAGGAAAGATGCTTTTAACCGACTGGCCTTTAGCGTCTTCTAATGACCAGCCGGTAAGTTGTTCTGCAACCGGGTTTAATCGAGTGATATTACCGCTGGCATCAGTCACAATTACCGCATCACCAATACTGTTCAGGGTTTGTAATAAATACTGTTTTTGCTGATCGATTTCAGTCATCTGTTCATGCAGCCTGAGATGCATATCATTTATTGACTCAACTACCGTATCAAACTCATCACGGTATAATGTGTTTCTATCAAGTGTTAATAACTGATTATTTACAAGTGGGTCATGGCTTTTTGCAAATTCAGAAATTTTTGATAAATGTTTTGTGATCAAATGATAAAACAGAAAATAAATAAAAATAGCGACCAGAAAAGTTTTTAGCCCATTGGCTATTAATATAATCCATACTTTTTCTATGAGGCGTTGGTAAACCCCATCCAGAGATACCATAATGGTTAAATCACCAATATTAACATCCCTGTTTCTATGGCGATAGTTCATCGGGTAATGACGCTGGATAATATTTTTATTGCTGGCAAGATTTTCTATTTTTTCGCCCGCACTGGCCCAAACTCGTTCGGTATCGTGTATTTCTACATACTGCATATCGCGTATTTTTGCTATACCTTCAAGGCTGGTTTGCAGTAGTTTTCTATTAGATGCCCAGAGCGCAGAAGTGAGACTTTGCAAATGTACCCTTTCTATTTCCTGCAGCTCAGAATGAATAAGATCAAGGTCGGTGTGATAATCACGATACAGCTGGATTGCGGTTATTAACAGAGTAATAAACGAACTGAAGAGGATGATGTATATAATCAGCCGGCGGGCAATCGGGGACATAACAGAGCGAAAATTAAACACCAGTTATTTCTCCGCTTTTTTCGTAGTGGGGGGGGCTAATGGTTGTAGAATGCGTTTATAGATGGCCTGTATGCTACCATCTCGTTTCATTTGTTTAATGGTGGCGGCGAGTTCGGGTACCATTTTTTTATGTTTCTTATGTAGATAGGTATACAAATCAGCGCTAACTAGAGGAGGCGATAAAAGGCTTATGTCGGTGATATTATGTTGTTTTAAATAAGATAGACCAGACCAGCGAGAATAAGCAACAAAGTCTACCCGGTTTTTTCTAAGCAGACTAAAAGACTGTTCAATATTATCGGTTTTAATGATTTCTATCTGATCACCAAACTGGCCAAAATTTACCTCCATAATTTTCCAGCCTGAGATAATAGCAACGGTGTAAGATTTAATACTTTGCCAGCCATTGACAACAAATAATGGTTTATTTTTTGTAAATAAGACCATATCCATATCCATGATTTTTTCTGGTACCTGTATTAAATTAGGATATTTTTTTTGCAGGCCGGATACACGCAATAAATCCCCATCATCTATGCCCATATTGGCATTGATAAGTGCTCTTTCTGCAGGTAACTGCACGGTTTCCAGTTTATAGCCAAGGCGATTAAATGCCTCAGACAATACGGTGTCAGCAAAGCCGGTTTGCGATTCATTTGTTATAGGCGAGGCAAAAGCGGTGTTTAGAATGATACGCGGCTGAGACAATGCAGGCCTGGCCGAAAGGATATAAAAGCTAAAGCACAGAGTAATTAAGACTGAATAAAATGAAATAAAATTTATTTGTTTATCACTCATCCATGTTTACCCTTGCATATAGGCCTGTGAATATTGAGTTACAGCATACTGTTGGTGCATAATTTATCAACATTATAGTAATTTACTGAAAAGTATAGATATTAAATCTGTTTGTGCAATAGTTATGCATAAAATAGACCGCAGGTATTGATTTGGATTAGTTTATTACTATGTTCTTAATTTTAGGGCTCAGGCCGATGCCTGATATTGTTATTTGCTATGGGTGCTTTTCGGGTATCTCTATTGCATTTAAGGGGATAAACATTGAGCCACTATATTCGCTCTGGCCATGAAATATTCGGCAGGGCGTTAATAGAAACTTAATATCTCAATATTCATGCCGGTTTTAAGTTCACCCTCGCCATCGGCAATTACATTTTGACCAAAGAATATTTTATTATCACGCATGCGATAACTGGCGAGTGTTTTAGTTGGTTCAGCACTTTTACTGGCTGAGTCCGGGTCAATGCTGGGGATAATACAGCGGCTACAGGGTTTTACCAGATTGAAACAAATATCTCCTATACGAATCTGTTTCCAGTTATCTTCGGCAAAGGGCTCGGCGCCGCTGATGACCAGGTTAGGTCTGAAGCGTTTCATGGCGACGGGCGTATTCAGACGCTTGTTTAAATCATCCAGAGAGGCCTGACCGATTAACAGATAGGGAAAACCATCACTGAAAGCCGTTAATTCGCCGGGTTTTGCATAGTTTAAATCGACCTGACGGACTTCATTATCGGGGAAATATACAAGTCGTGCAGGGGTTTTTAGAAACCGGCTAAACCACTCAGCTGCTTCATTCCCACAGTCATATGAGTTACAGCTGTCACTCCAGATAGTGGCAGTAATATCAGCACCATGTGCAGATGAAGAAATCTTGAGCTGTGGCATATCAGGCGCTGAAACGAGCAACCCCCCTTCTTCTAATGCACATTCAATTAAACACATTCGAGCATGTTTACGCTGGGTTAGCATAGTGCCATTATTGTCAACCAGCATCCAGCGGCGATCATTTTCAAGACCAAATGCTCCCATTTTAGCCTGCGTTAATGAAATCTGTGCGCTGGACTTAATCGGGTATATGGCTAGCTGAGATAGAGTGATCATCTGCTTTTCAGACAGTTATTCAGTAGAGCCTGCAGTTTAGCAGAGCCGAGCTTACGGGCCAGCTTAATATTAGTGTCGGGTATACTGGCGGTGTCCGGGTATTTTTCTATTGCCAGCTGCAGGCTTTTCTCGCGAATAATGTGTAAAGTAGGCCAGGGTGAGCGATTAGTGTAATTAGATGCATCAGTTTCTTCAACCCCATCAAAATGATAGTCCGGGTGAAAATGTGCAAGCTGGTAGATGGATGTATAATCAAGATCATCCAGCAATTGATTGGCATAATCTATTAATTCAAGAAAATCATCAAAGTTATTTGCAAAGGCTGAAAAAATTAACAGTGTGGTTTCAGTTTCAGGGTGACTGTCAAGATATTGAAACTCATTAGCCAGTGACTGCAGGCTCGTTTCAAGTTTGCCACTATCACTAACCGAGTAATAAATGGTGTTATTAATAAATTCCTGATTAGCAAAAGGGCAGAAGTTTAAATCAATAATAGTAGACTTCAGCCAGCAGCGGGTTTGTTCAATAATAGTCTGACTATTCAATGTGCAGCCCTTATAAATTTAGAATGAGTTATATTAAAACCCATGCAACCTGAAATAGAAAGCTTAATAAGTAAAAATCAGCTTGAGATATTTAATAAACAGGTTTTACCGGAAATTATTAAATTTATTCAGGCTGAAAATATAGACGATTCATTTTTGCAATCACTTACAGGTGTTTATCTACCTTTATCAAAATGGATTTTTAATAAACAAAGCTCAGCTTCTATTGTTATTGGCATAAATGGGGCACAGGGCTCTGGAAAATCAACATTATGCAAACTACTCAAACTTATTCTCGAAAAGCTGTTTCACAAAACCGTATGCCATTTATCCATTGATGATTTATATCTATCCCGCAAAGATCGGTTGCAGCTGGCTGACACTATTCACCCGTTATTAAAAACCAGAGGTGTGCCGGGAACCCATAATGCGCAATTGGGCATAGATATTATTAAGCAGTTAAAACAGATGCCCGGACAGCCGCTTAAAATACCTGTGTTTGATAAATCAAAAGATGATCTGTTACCAGAAAATAAATGGAAAACATTGCAGGCACCAGTAGATATAATTTTATTTGAAGGCTGGTGTGTGGCAGCAAAACCCCAGACAAAAGCTGAGTTAAATAAAGCTGTAAATAAACTTGAAAAAACCAGTGATGAAAATATTCAATGGCGTAGTTATGTAAATAGCCAACTGTCGGGTATATATGCTGAGTTATTTTCACATATCGATTATTTAGTAATGCTACAGGTGCCCGATTTTAATTCAGTGCTCGAATGGAGAAATTTACAGGAAAAAAAACTGGCGGCCGAATCGAATGGTATGCATATAATGTCAGCAGCAGAAATAAGGGCATTTATTATATATTTTGAACGAATTACCAGGGCATGTTTAAAAGAAATGCCAGACAGGGCAGATGTGTTATTGACTATAAATAAAAAGCATCAAATAGATAGAATGAAATTGAAATAGATGTTTACAAATGAATCAGGTAAAAAAATACCTGCCTTACTATTGCAGAAGTATAGAAAAATTAGTTTTTCCTGTAGAAGTTAGCTTTAGATGACGATGCCCCTGGCAATGCGAAGCGAGCCGATAAGCTATAATATGATTTTAACGGCTCGCTTCGCATCGCAACAATTATCGTCAGCTAAAGCTAACTCCTACAGATGCTATTTTTCTAAAGCTTATTAGCAGAGCAAGCACTGCCGTCTGCTCGCATTGATATACGTTTGCAGGGATTTCTTTTATTTCCGGCTCGGATATTCTGTGTCGGGATATCGGGACACAATACAGAACTAACTTACCTGAGAATATTCAAAATTCTGTTCGAAGTTTGCTTTCCATGCCTTAAAATCTGTGCGAATGTCGCCGCGTTCTCTGAGTACTAACACAATGTGATACTGGCCCTCGGGAGAAGGCAGACGCCAGCGTACATTTCCCGTTAAATTATAACTTCTGTCGCTGCTATCCAGCTTAACAACTATATCCAGTACCGAGTCAATTTCTATCGAATGCTCCACTTCAAGACGAATGCTTTTGGGCGTCATTTCTATGGCGGTTGTTCTCATGGTTTTACCCAGTAAAGACGGGTTTTCAGAAGAGAAGAGAATTTTTACTTGGGTCCCTTCAGCTGAGACAAAATGATCATCTGTTTTTCTATTGAATAACCTGTGTGCTATATTTTTCATAGGATGTCTGCTTAATAAGTGATTGTTAATGTGCATTACTTATAAAGAGCTTTAATCATTTTGTTCACTATAGCCTCAAGCTGTAGAGGTATATATGATTCAAGCATAGTTTGATAAATTGGCAAGAAATTTAGATGGGCCAATGTACATAGTGTGATGCGAATCACAGGTACCTGTGTCGCCTGATTATTCAAGTAAATACTTGTTTAAAGTAAGCTGTTGATATACCGGCGTTATTTAGTTTACTACCGTTGGTCTGAGCAGGCTTATAAATTGTCTGTTTGAGGCCCGTTAATATTGATAGCCAGTGAACTTCTGAAGTTAGTGTAAGGTGCCTGCAGGCTTAAGCTGGGTTGTTCTGACAAACGGCTATCTCGACCAGCTCTATCCAGTGTTTCACCGGCACTTTTGTTTTAGTGGATAAATGCATCTGGCACCCAATATTTGCGGTTGCAATTACATCCGGTCGATTTTTTTGCAGACTGTTTACTTTGTTGTTGAGCAGTTGCTTCGATAATACGGGTTGCAAAATTGAATAGGTGCCAGCAGAGCCGCAACATAGATGTGCATCTTCTACCCGGGTTAGCTGGTAACCCGTTTTAGTGAGAATATTTTCAACTATCCCATTTAGCTGTAAACCATGTTGCAATGTACAGGGGCTATGAAATGAGACAAGGGTATTTTGAGACTTGTCAGTGGTAGCTAAATCTTCATCCCTTAATATTTCACTGATATCTTTTGCAAGCAGGCTGATTCGTTTAGCTTTATGCGCATAGTTTTTATCGTATTGTAATAAATGTGCATAGTCTTTAATCATTACACCACAACCACTGGCTGTAATGACAATGGCTTCTATTCCCTGATTAATGTATGGCCACCAGGCATCTATATTTTGTTTAATAAATTTTATAGTTTCAGCAGATGCGCTAAGGTGGTGGCTTACTGCACCACAGCATTTAACTTCATTTTCCTGAATAAGTTCTATGTCTAAAGCGTTTAGAACATGGGCGGTTGATACATTGGTTTGTGGCGTAACGGTTTGTTGAGCACAACCCGACAGAACCAGCATCTTTCTTTTATGCTTTTGCTGTGGCAGTTTTTTAGAGGCATGAATTTCTGGGATTTTATTTTTTAACTGAGCCGGTAACAGGGGTTTTAACGCATTGCCCATTTTAAGTAAAAATCGGAAGCGTTGAGGGTAAGGAATTATTTTTCGTAGTGCAAAACGTATTATAATCTCAACCAGGTTTCGTGTGGTTTGTTTTTCTACCAGTTCACGGCCAATATCAATTAGCCGGCCATATTGAACTCCGGAAGGACAGGTGGTTTCGCATGAACGGCAGCTAAGGCAGCGGTCTAAATGTAGACGGGTTTTTTCAGTTGCTTTTTCACCTTCCAGTACCTGTTTGATTAGATAAATTCGTCCACGTGGGCTGTCCAGTTCATCCCCCAGTAACTGATAGGTAGGGCAGGTGGCGGTACAAAAACCACAGTGCACACAGCTACGTAAGATGCTGTCGGCTTCCTGACCCAGGGGTGTTTTTAATAGTTGTTCGGATAGACTGGTTTGCATTGTTAAAGATCTTTATACAGACGCCCGGGGTTTAGAATATTTTCCGGATCAAATGCATGTTTTAATTTTTTATGAATTTTAAAAACTCCCTCACTAAGCGGATGCTGCGCTTCTACATGATTGATATTGTTTCTGAATAAAGTTGCATGGCCGCCAATGGATGCTAATAAATCTCTAATTCTGTCTGCGGGTTCGTCTGTTTTTAACCAGCGTAAAGCACCTCCCCATTCATAAAGTGAATCACCCGGTAAATTTAGTGGTGGTGCATTTGAAGCCAGGGATAAACGCCAGATGGCTTTGTCTGAATTAAAAAAATCCTGCGTCTGTTCTTTTAACTGAAGCCAGAAAGCAGATGCCTGTTTCAGGATATCGCCGCCAATAGCCTGCTGAGCCGAAGTGACGGCTGATTCATTTCCGGATAAGCGAATATGCAGATCTTTACCATCAAAGCAGCTGGCTGAGATGGGGTATGACAGTTTTTTCCAGCGATGCATATTTTGCAGTGCCTGGTAGGGGTCACATTTATGACTCAGAGTGACTTCATATTCAGGCAGTGGAACGACTTTTAAGGATAGTTCCAGCAATACCCCCAGTGTGCCCATCGCTCCACACATGAGCCGGGAGGCATCATAGCCGGCTACATTTTTCATTACCTGGCCGCCAAACTTAAGTTTTTCTGCTCTGCCATTAATCATGTTGCAGCCTAAAACATAGTCACGTGCAGCACCTGCATAAGCTCGACGCGGGCCGGAAAACCCGCAGGCAATGGTGCCGCCCAGACTTGCATTATCTGCAAAGGCGGGTGGCTCAAATGCCAGCATCTGGTTGTTCTGCATTAAGGTGGATTCAATCTCTGATAAGCGGGTTCCTGCCCGTGCCGTGATAACCAGTTCGGTGGGTTCATAACTGATAATGCCCTGATGATCGCTGATATCCAGTAAATCTGCATCTATCTGTCGGCCATAAAATGCCTTGCTATTACCCGCCTGAATTTTTAAGGGAGTTTTATTGTTATAAGCCTCAAGTACCTGAGCCTGTAGTTGCATACTAATATCGCTGGACATTAAAAACGCTCTAATTCAGGGTGAGATAACTCACCATGGTGCACATGCATAGCACCAAACTCGGCACAGCGATGTAATGTAGGGATGGCTTTGCCAGGATTTAATAAACCTTTTTTATCAAAGGCTTTTTTAATAGCATGAAACTGAGTTAATTCCAGTGCTTCAAATTGCACACACATCTGGTTTATTTTTTCCATGCCCACACCATGTTCACCGGTAATACTGCCACCGACTTCAACACAAAGCTCCAGAATTTTTCCACCAAATTCTTCGGTGCGTTCCAGCTCCCCTGGTTTATTTGCATCGTAAAGAATGAGCGGATGTAAATTTCCATCACCCGCATGAAATACATTGGCTACCGGCAAGTTATATTCTTCTGAAAGATCGGCGATGGTTTTTAAAACCCGGGGGAGATGTTTGCGGGGGATGGTGCCATCCATACAGTAATAATCCGGTGAAATTCTGCCCACCGCCGGAAAAGCCGCTTTACGTCCTTTCCAGAAAGTCAGGCGTTCTGCTTCGTCTTTTGCAATGCGCACCTGTGTGGCGCCACTTTGCTGTAAAATGTTCTGTACTTTAATAATGTGCTCAGACACTTCAGCTTCACTGCCATCCAGTTCACATAATAAAATGGCCGCTGCATCTGTGGGGTAACCTGCATGCACAAAATCTTCTGCGGCCTGTATTGCCAGTTTATCCATCATTTCCAGACCTGCGGGAATAATGCCCGCAGAAATAATATTACCTACCGCGCTACCGGCTTTTATTAAATCATCAAATGCGGCCAGAATGACCTGAGCCGATTCAGGTTTAACCAGTAGCTTTACAGTGACTTCTACAATCACCCCGAGCATGCCTTCAGAGCCGGTCATTAATGCCAGTAAATCATAACCGGGAGAATCCAGGCCACAGCCGCCAATAGTCAGTAACTCGCCTTCAATCGTAATGATTTTTATCTGCTGAATATTATGAATGGTTAAGCCATATTTGAGGCAGTGCACGCCGCCGGAATTTTCCGCAACATTGCCACCAATAGTGCAGGCTATTTGTGATGATGGATCCGGCGCATAATATAAACCATATTTTTCTACGGCTTCAGATATCGCCAGATTGCGCACGCCGGGCTGAACCCGGGCAATGCATTCTACCGGGTCAATTTCAATAATCTGCTTAAATTTAGCCAGGCTAAGCAAAATGCCGTTTGAGTGAGGCAGGGCGCCACCGGACAGTCCGGTACCTGCTCCCCGTGCAACCACCGGCACATTAAGCTCAGAACATAATTTTAAAATGGCCTGTACCTGTTTTATTTCATTGGGTAATACGACGGCCAGGGGTAAATTTCGATAGGCCGACAGGCCATCGCATTCATACGGGTGAAGGTCTTCAGCCTGATGCAAAATCGAATCTGCTGGCAGAATATTTTGCAGACGGCTGATTAACGGTGCTTTATCAATAGAAGTTGTCATTGTGTGTGGCGGAGCAGGTTATAGTAAGGAAGGCTTAATACGATGCAGATGCTCCTGAAGGAGCACCTGCATAATAAATATCTGTATTAATCATCAAACTCGGCATTATGATAAATATGCTGTACATCATCACAGTCATTCAGGGCCGCAATAAAACCATCAAATGTTTCAACATCTTCACCGGTCACCTTGCATGAGGTTTGCGGTATATAGGTGATTTCATCCATTTCAAACTGGGTGTCGGGAAATGCAGCCAGCAAAGCGGTTCTTACATTATTAAATTCGGTATGGGGTGCTAGCACACTGATTATGCCATTTTCACTCTCGATATCCGTAACATCCACATCCTTTTCCATAAGCGCTTCCAGTACCGCTTCTTCGTCATCATGTTTAAAGGCAAAAATGGCCTGATGATCGAACATATGGCTGACAGCACCCTGGGCACCAATTTTGGCATCATTTTTAACAAAACACTGGCGAACATCTGTAAAGGTACGGTTGTTATTATCAGTCAGGCAATCGACAATTACCATGCAACCACCCGGGCCAAAACCCTCGTATTGAGCTAGAACAAAGTCTTCACCTGTACCACCATCGGCTTTTTTCAGGGCATTATCAATCACATGAGCCGGCACCTGTTCCTTTTTGGCTTTTTCAATTAAGCGGCGCAACGACAGGTTACCATCTGTATCTGTACCGCCATTTTTGGCACATACATAAATTTCTTTGCCATATCTGGAATATAGTTTGGCTTTTGCACCCTGGGTTTTAGCCATGGATGCTTTACGATTCTCAAAACTTCTGCCCATTGGAATAATGTCTCTTGTTGTGGCTTCTATTTGTACTGGTTCCGCAACTGTTCAGTTTACTTCTCATTTTCATTAACGCAGGTTTTTATATCAACACAAATAATGTGAGTTTACAGGTGTAAATGCACATTATTTAACGTGGATATGAAGGCCATGCAGGATGATCTGAATAGTTAGCTGATTTTAACGGTATAAGGGTAGATATGCCACTGACATTTAATTAACCCTCGTTTGCCACCCTTAGTGAGGGCATCCTGCCCCATGTCTATATTGATGGAGATAGTAAGCTGTATTTTGATTTCCTGGGTGCCGGAAGCTTTTACACTTTTAAGAAAAAATAGATATGTTCTACAGCATATCACTTTCCACCTGTTGATATATATAGGTTTTATAGTAGTGGTATATAACTTGCTTTCCTGTCGGCTGAATAAATAATCAAATGAGAAAGGATACACCATGATGAAAAAATTTTTATTACTCCCCTCCCTACTTCTAACAATCACCTCCGCACAGGCAATAGATTTTCCCGAAGAATGTACAGTGGTCATAGATTCCTATGGTAATGATTATACGGAATGTGTGCCTGTTATTAGCCAGACCAGCACGACTTATAATATGACAGGTACCATGGATCTTTATGTGGGTGGTGGTTTGCTTTATCCAGGTATGGATATTACAGGGCAATTGACGACAACTGTCTGGCATGATGACTGGTTTAATTTCGAATCAGGTGTGAGTACAACACTGCAAATTGGGCCTACCATTGCTTTCGATTCCTATACTATGTCAACTGGAACAGTAACTCCGTATGGTGGTGGTTCAAGTTATGATATTTTCGGTGAGGAAATGCTGGATACAAATGGCTCACCGTTTTTAATTAGTAGTCCTACGCTCTGGGATATAGTACTAACACCCGGCATGATTTCCATGAGAACACTGGACGCCGATGGAAATGGTATAAATGGTATTGAAACGGCTATATCATCAGTGCCACCTGATTCTGTTCTAGATATCAGGTTAACAGCGGTGCCAGTTCCTGCGGCAATCTGGTTGTTTGCTTCAGGCTTATTAGGCTTATTGGGTATGTCATTTAAGCGTAAATAAATTTCAACAACAATTTATCAGGGATGCTCTGATTAAGTATGCTTAAAATAACTGGACCTGGTCAGAGGATCCCTTATCAGAGGGGACATCGCCGAGATATTTACGAATGGTGTTGCAAGACAACCCGGTTCTCCTGGCGATTGCCCGGATGAATATACCATCACGGTGACGCCAACGCAGAATTTCATTTAATAATGCCACGTCATGTTGTCTGCTGCTGTATGTTTATGCAGAAGAGGATTATAGATGGGGTAATTTTCGGTGCAAATAGTTGGGGATTGAGGGTTAGTTTTGGGTGCAATCTAATATGACTTCAGCTTCGCCGGTCTGTTTATCTATGGAGAAAAGCACTTCACAGTATTCGTTTTGAGTATCCAGTGGTGTCGGGTCATCAGCACAGCTGCAACCTGCAATAATACCCGTGTAGAAAAGACCCGCTTTAATATTTAAGCGGGTTCTGGTTTCATCTGTATTAATGATAATGGCACTCACCGGCTCATTACTCACGTAGCTACTGAGCGATAAACTCTGTTGTAAGGGAAGACATTGATGCTCTAGACCGGCTATTTCTGCTTTAAATGACGTAGCAAAGGCAGGGGTTTTCCATGTGGCTAATGTTCGTGGTAATTTAATCAATTTTTTACACTGCGGTTACGTTAACTGTTTTAAATAATTTTAGAGAGTTTTATATATTAACCTGAAAAAGGTCGAACAATTAACAGAAAATAAAAACAAAAACTAGTGCATTTGACATTCCTGACACGGGTATTTATAGATGACGAGCATGTAAAGTTAACGGGACAGTGTAATTGAAAATGAATTAAAATAAAAAAGGGCGAATAACTGCCCTTTTTTATCGTCCATTTTTATCGCCCTTTATTCCCGTCCTTTATTTTAGGCAGGAAAAAAGTCGGCTTTATGTATCACCTTTGAGTAAGTTCTCCTGAAAAATAGCTTTATGCACATCACCAATACTGATGATACCTACCAGTTTATTACCATCATCGGTTACTGGAATTCGGCGAATATTTTTTACACACATCAAGGATGCTGCTTTTAATAGTGGCATATTCGGCGTTACAGATGCAACCGTTTGTGTCATCAGGTCACTGGCGCATTTATCCAGTAAATTGGTGTAATCGGCTTCAATCGATTCAAAGTCAGGTTTAGCACCTTCCTGCATAATTTGCGCTACATCGGGAAACATGGCTTTAAGTATGTCTTTTTCGGAAAGTATACCAATTAAGGTATTTGTATCATCAATCACCGGAACACCCGAGATTTTATTGAAACACATCATTGAAGCAATATCTTTAATTAGCGTGTTGCCTGTTGCGGTTTTAACCGACGAAGTCATTATATCTTTAACAATCATATTTAATATTCTCCAATTTAGCTGAAAAAAATGATTCAGCCAGGTTTCTTTATAGCGAATAAGGGATAAGCGAGTCCAACAAAGATATTTGATAGATAGAGAGTTTTTTTTTATAAGCGTAATAAAAGCAGGGTTATATGCATTGTATATCGTTATATTCTAATATTCCGGGCAGGCTTTATAGCTTTCAAATAGTTTTATAAGTATGTTATTTTTTCATCTGCGATATTGACTGTTTATAGTATTTCGAAGTTGTGTTATTTATTATTACACCTGACATTTTTGATTTGTTATCTTTTTAAGTTATATTGTCGGTTATTGCGCTTAACTCTTCCCCAGAGATATGATTATGGTTAAAGTTTACCTTGATGATACTGGCTATAATGGCCATATTTTACTTGAGCCCAATATTTCACTTAGCTGGAAAACGAATGTACGTATTTTTATATTTATCAGCTTAGTTACATTAATGGTTGCCGCTTATTTTTTAATGATAGGTGGCTGGCTGGTACTGCCTTTTTCTGGCCTGGAACTGTTAATGATTGGCACTTCCCTGTATATGTTCTTCCATCATTACAATCACTGTGAGGTTATTCGGTTTACTGAAAGCAGAGTGGTGATTGAACATGGAAAAGAGTCAGCAGATAAATCCTGGGAGTATCAACGGCACTGGTCAAGTATTCATGTGCAGGATAGAGGTCAGTGCTGTGTACCCGTTGTACGCATTAAATCCCACGGTAAAGAAAGAGAGCTGGGGGCTTTTCTGGGTTATGAAGAAAAAAAACAGTTGATAGATGTTTTAGAAGAAATAACGCAGAAGTTTATAGTGGCTTCTAAGCGGGTTCGGGTATAGTCAGGCGGTGTGCTGATAAACTGATGCGGGTGTATAAAAGCAAAAGCTGTTTTCCGCAAATGAACGCTAATGGACGCAAAAAAAAACAAAAACATTAACGATAGTGTGGCTTTCCCGCGCTCCTGCGTGGGAATACATATCGCTACATCAAATAAGACAGGTATGGGTGCCCACGGAGGACCGTGGGTACCAGGTATAATTTGTAGGAGGTAGCTTTAGCTGGCGATATAGAAAGCGGATTCGGGTATAGTCAGGCGGTGTGCTGATAAGCTGATGCGGGTGTATAAAAGCAAAAGCTGTTTTCCGCAAATGAACGCTAATGGACGCAAAAAAAAACAAAAACATTAACGATAGTGTGGCT